>URSN01000098.1 GCA_900550525.1 uncultured Eubacteriales bacterium | reverse complement strand
ATCCCCCTCCCCGATAAGGTTTCTTTTCTTTGGTTCTTTCTTTTCTTTTCCCGAAAGAAAAGAAAGAACAGAAAAAAACTACCGGAAAAAGAATGCAGACCAACAAGACGCCCCGCAGCGGCGGCTGCGGGGCGTTGCGCTTACTCGCCCAGGACGTCGTTGATCTGCTGCACGAGCGCGTCCACGTCGATGCCGTGCACGGCGCAGGCCTGCTCAAGCGTCTCGCCGTGCGCCATCGCGCAGCCGAGGCAGTGCATGCCGGACGCCATCAGGATGGGGGCGATGTCCTCGTGGTGCTCGAGGATGCTCTGGATGGTCATATCCTTGGTGATCATATGTGGTGCCTCCTTTGATCCATTGTTTCGTTGTGCCCTTAGTATACCACAATGCCGGGCAAGTTCAACTCTTCGTTTCAAACCGGTTGCCGCAGCGCGTGCAGGTGACGATCAGCCGGCCCTTGCCGCGCGGCACGCGCAGCCGCTGCGTGCACTGTGGGCAGATGAGGTATTTGTAGTGCTTGATCTCGCTCCAGGTGGGATTTTTGCGCGCGCGGCGGGCGCGGCGCTCGCGCGGCGCGCGCGCGGTTTTGGCGCTGCGCGGACGGCGGAAGAACTCCCGCACGGCGGTGATCATGGTCAAAAAGCGCTGGTTCTCCTGCGCGCGGCGGGCCCGGTTGGCCGAGAACAGCCGGAACACGGCCAGCAGGATGCACGCGGCCAGCACGCCCGTGCAGATCAGGCGCGGGACGGTGCCGTAGGCAAAGAACAGCGAGATGAGCCCGGCCACGAGCGCCAGGATCAGCAGCGCCCTGTTGAGCGCGTCCACGAGGATGCGCGGCGGTTGGAACATGCCCGTTTCCCTCCTTATAATTGAGCGCGCTATGCGCGGCGGATGCGGATCAGGGCCGCATGGGGCGGCACGGTCAGCGGCGCGTCCGCAAGCGGCGCACAGGCGCGGCCCTCCTCGTCCGTGCAGGGGCCGTCCAGCGGCATGGGCGCGTCCGCGTCCGGCCCCTCTGCAAACAGCTCCTGCGCCGGCTGCACCGTACACGGCGCATCCCCCCGGTTCTCCAGCAGCAGCGCCAGCTCGCCGCCGTCGGTATAGCGGACGACGCCGAACACCGCGGGTGAAAGCGCGCCCATGCGGCAGCGGCCGGCGCGCCGCGCGGCAAGGTCGCGCCTGAGCCGCATGAGCGCGGCCACGCGCGCCTGCACCGCGCGGTCCTCCCCGCCCCACGGGTACGTGCGGCGGTTGAACGGGTCGGCCATGCCGGTCACGCCCGCCTCGTCGCCATAGTAGACGCACGGCACGCCGGGGCAGAACATCTGGATCGCCGTGGCCAGCATGAACCGCTCGCGCCCCAGGCGCGCCTGCTCCGGCGCGGGCGTATAGGCCGCCTGCTGCGCGCGCGTGAGCTCGTCGCGCCCCGGCGCGCCGGAGAGCGCCGTGATCGCGCGCACGATATCGTGCGAGGAGAGCAGGTTCAGGCACGCGCGGTAGAACGGCGCGGGGTACCACTCCCGCTGCGCCATCAGCCGCCCGGCAAGGGCGGGCGCGTCGCAGCGCTCCAGCAGGAAATCCAGCACGGCGTTAGCAAACGGATAGTTCATCGCGCTGTCGAGCTCGTCGCCGTTGACGTAGCCGCGCCGCCCCTCGGGCCCCTGCTTGTCGCTGCAATCCTCCCAGACCTCGCCCAGCAGCACGCCCTCCGGGTCGAGCGCCTTGACGCGGCTGCGCAGCAGGCGGATGAACGCGTCCGGCAGCTCGTCCGCCACGTCCAGCCGCCAGCTCGTGGCCCCGCGGGCCGCCCAGTGCGCCAGCACGCCGTCCTCCCCGGCGATGAACGTCGCGTACGAGGGCGTCATCTCCTGCACGTTCGGCAGCGTGGGGAAGTTCCACCAGCAGGCGTACTCGTCCGGCCAGCGGCGGAACGAATACCAGGGATAATAGGGCGAGGCCTGGCTTTCAAACGCGCCGACGTCCTCATAGCGGCCAAAGCGGTCGAAATAGCGGCTGTCACTGCCGGTGTGCGAGAACACGCCGTCGAGCATGACGCGCATGCCCAGCGCGCGCGCCTCGGCGCACAGGGCGGCGAACTCCTCCTCCGTGCCCAGCAGCGGGTCGATGGCGCGGTAGTCGGCGGTGTTGTAGCGGTGGTTGCTCGCCGCCTCGAACACCGGGTTGAGGTACAGGCACGTCACGCCCAGCGATTGCAGGTAGGGGAGCTTTTGGCGGATGCCGTTGAGGTCGCCGCCGAAATAATCGTCCGGCACGTAATCCGCCTCGCCCGGGGCCGGGCGGTAGACGGGCTCCTCCGACCAGCGGTCGTGCAGGCGCACGCGGCGGCCGCGGGCGCGGTGCGCCCCCGCGCGCTCGTACATCGCCTCCCAGCTGCTGCGGCAGAAACGGTCCGGGAAGATCTGGTAGGCGATGCCCTCGCAAAACCAGGCGGGCGTGGTGAACGCGCCGCGGTATACCGTGATGCGCCAGGCAGGCGGTTCGTGCTTGTACAGCGCGCCCGGCCCGCTGCTGCCGCCATAGTAAAACGTATGCCCATCCGCCGTATGGATGACAAAAAAATACCAGATCAGGCAGGGCGTGTCCGGCAGCGCCACCTCGGCGCGCAGCAGGCCGTCCCGCTCCTGCATGGGCAGCAGCCGCTCGCCCACGCCGTCCTGCCAGAGCCGCAGGAATACCTGCGCGCCCTGCAGCGCGCCGCCGCACGCCGCGGCGACGGTCACGCGGCTCCCGCACGGGGCCGCGCCCTGCGGGCTTCGAAAGCGCGGCAGGCGCGAATGATGGAAAAAAGCGTCCATACCGGTAGTGTAGCACATCCGTTACAAACTTGCACGCCTGCAACCGGATTTTTGCCGCTGCGCCGCAATTTTTTTGCTTTGTGCCCGCACGGGCGCGGGATGGGGGCGCGTCTCCGCCTCCGTCAACGCCTCCGCCGCTTTGTCCCCGCCCGGACGCGGGAGGAGGCGCGTCCCGCAGGAAAAACGGGGAACGGATGAAGGCGTTTGATGCGGACGCGAAAAGGAGGCTGTGGAGTGGCTGGAATCGTTGCTGACGCCGGGGCGTTCCGTGCGGAAGCGGCGCGGGGCGTGGGGAACGGGTCGGGATGCGCGATGCTGGGACGGGAAACGGGATGGGCGCACGGTGTGTGCGCTGATGGGCGCGGCGGGAAGCGGCAGGGCACGCGCCGGGGCGCGCGGGATGCGCGGACGCGGGGCGCGGGAAAATGCGGGATGGGATGCGCGGGATCAAGCGGGACGGGCATCAAAAAGGATGGCGCCGCACGCCGGGAAATCGCCCCGGCGCGCGGCGCCCGTGCGTCAAATGCAGCTGTGCGGCGGCCTTACGGGGCCGGCGTGCCCGCCGTGCCGGACGGCGTCGATGCCGCGCCCGCCGGAGAAACCGTGCCCGCCGGGGCGGCCGTGCCCGCTGCGGGCGGCTGCGTCGCCGGGGTGGCGCCGGCCGGGATCGCGTTGTCGGTATAGACCAGCGTCATGGTCGCCTCGCCCGCGATGCCGTCGCTTTGCAGGGCGTTGGCCGTCTGGAACGCGCGCACGGCCTCAATGGTCGTGTCGCCGTAGCGGCCCGTCACCTCGCCGGTGAAATAGCCCAGCTCCTTGAGACGGTTTTGCAGCTTGGTCACGGCCTCCTCAAACAGGTTCGCATCCAGCCCGCGCGCGAGCGTGATGGTCTTGGCCGCGTCGCTCATGAGCAGGTCGAAGGTCGCCACGCCCACGCAGCCGTCGATCTTGATGCCGTTGACCGCCTGGAACATCTGCACCGCCTTGCGCGTGGCGGGGCCGTAGGTTGTGGTCACCTGCTCCACGCCGTCGACCACGGGCATCTCCATATAGCCGAGCTCGATGAGCCGGGTCTGGATATCCGCCACGATGTCGGCCACGTTGTCCAGTTGCAGATACCAGCCGCTCTCTCCTTGCGTGCCCACGCCCGTGAGCGGGTGGGGCGAAGCGGTCGGCGGCGCGGTGGGCGCGGGCGTGAACGTCGGCAGCGCCGCGCTCGGCGAGAACGAGGGCGACGCCTGCACATCCGCCGGCTGGCGCTCGCCGCGCGGCAGCAGCACCACCAGCAGGATCACGGCGATCAGCACCACCGCGATCGACCCGCCGAAGACCAGCAGCGTCTGCGCGGGCAGCTCCGCCATATGGCGCATGAACGCGCGCATGCGGCGCACGAAGCGGCTGCGTTTTTTCCGCTTCCTGGGCCTGTACTCCTCCTGTCCGTATTCCTGATCTTCCATAGTCAATTACCTCTCCTTTAAAGCGCTCCCCTATGTCCGTCGTCGCGGCAGCAGGCCGCATACGGGCAGACTGCCGCTGATTGTCATCCATAGTGTAACAAATGAACTTGCAGGACTTCTTCCAATATATTGTAAAGAATCTATGAGCAAAGTGTAAATGTTGTGGTGTGTTTGCGCCTTTCGTGCTATATATTGATTTGGCGCGCGCCGTTTCCCGAAAATCTGCGCGCGGCTGAAAGGATTCCTGCATGCAGCATCTGTTTTTCCACGGCCCGAGCGGCGCGGGCAAGAGCTTTGCCATCGCGCGCGCGGCGGCGGAGGCGGGCGTGACGCCGGCGGGCTTCCGCTCGCGCAAGGCGGCGGACGGCGCGGTCTACCTCGGCCCGGCGGCGGGGCCGTTCCCGCTGGATGCGGCGCACCGCGTGGCGAACGTGGCCGTGCGGCCGCCGGTGTGCGACGCGGCGCGCTTCGACGCGCTGGGCACGGCGCTGCTCGCGAGCGTGCGCAGCGGCGATTTCGTGCTGATGGACGAGATCGGCTTTCTCGAGCGGGACGCGGCGGCCTTCTCGCGCCGCGTGCTCGCGCTGCTCGAGCGCACGGATATCCGCATCATCGGCGTGTGCCGGGCGGATCGGGACACGCCCCTGCTGCTGCGCCTTCGCGCGCATGAGCGCGTCGCGCTGCAGGCCGTCGCGCCGGACGCCGCCTCGCGCGAGGCGGCCTACCGCGCCGCGCGGGCGCTGTTCGCCTCCCCCGCCGTCCTCGCGCCGTGAGCGGGGCGTCGTCCTCGCGCGCGGTCCGGGCAGCCATGCGCGGGGGCGGCGTTCCCTGCCGGCAAAGCGCCCCAGCGGAGCCCGCTTGCGCGGCGGCGGCACGCGCGCAGGGACGCATAGTCCTTCCCATGCGGACGGGGCGGCATGCGCCGCCCCGTCGGGTTTTCTTTGCTTTTCCGATTTGCGCCGGACGGCCTATGCGCCGACGATCTGCGCGGTGGCGCTCGCGCCGATGCGCGTCGCCCCGGCGGCGAGCATCCGCAGCGCGTCCTCGCGCGTGCGCACGCCGCCGGACGCCTTCACGCCCATGTCCGGCCCGACCGCCGCGCGCATCAGGCGCACGTCCGCCGCCGGCGCGCCGCCGGTGGAATAGCCGGTGGACGTCTTGACAAACGCGGCCCCGGCGGCCTTTGCCGCCAGGCAGGCGCGGCGCTTCTGCCCGTCGGTGAGCAGGCACGTCTCCAGAATGACCTTCACCGGCGCGGGCGCGGCCGCGGCGACCACGGCGGCGATATCCGCCTGCACGGCGTCCCACTCGTCCCCGCGCGCCAGGCCCACGTTCATGACCATATCGATCTCCTGCGCGCCGGCGGCGACCGCCGCGCGCGCCTCGAACGCCTTGGCCTCCGCGGCCATCGCGCCGAGCGGGAAGCCGACCACGCAGCACGTCCTGACGCCGCTGCCGGCGAGCGCCTGCGCCGCCGCGGCGGCCCAGCAGGAGTTGACGCACACGCTGGCGGCGCGCAGCGCCCTGCCCTCGGCGCACGCGCGCAGGATGTCCGCGCGCGTGGCCTCCGGCTTAAGCAGGGTATGGTCGATCCTGGCGGCCAGTTCGTAGTCGATCATCGCGCGTCAGAAATAGCGGCGCAGCAGCCCCTCAAAGCCCTTGCCGTGGCGGGCTTCGTCGCGGGCCATCTCGTGCACGGTGTCGTGGATGGCGTCCAGGTTCTGCGCCTTGGCGAGCTTGGCCAGCTCCGTCTTGCCCAGGCACGCGCCAAACTCCGCCTCCGCGCGCAGCTCGAGGTTCTTCTTTGTGGAATCGGTCACGACCTCGCCGAGCAGCTCCGCGAACTTGGCCGCATGCTCCGCCTCCTCGAACGCATAGCGCTTGAACGCGTCCGCGATCTCCGGATAGCCCTCGCGCTCGGCCACGCGGCTCATGGCCAGGTACATGCCCACCTCGGTGCACTCGCCCTCAAAATTGGCGCGCAGGCCCGAAAGGATCTCCGGCGCGCAGCCGGACGCGACGCCCACGACGTGCTCCGCCGCATACGCCTTCGCCTCGTCCGCGACCTCGACAAAGCTGCTGCCGGGCGCCTTGCACTGCGGGCAGGCGGCGGGCGGTTCGGTCCCCTCGTAGATATAGCCGCACACGGGACAACGGAATTTTTTCATGGTCTCAGCCTCCTCAGTTTCCTGTCGAATATGCCCCCATTATAGCGCCGTAGCAGCTTTTTTTCAATGGGAAACTGTACAAACGCGCGGTTTATTGGTATACTAACTTACCGTATTCTGCCCGCGGTGCGGGCTTATGGGAGAAACAGCATGAAAAAGCGACTGCTCTGCATCCTGCTTGCCGCGGCGCTGCTGTCCGCGCTGCCGGCAGCCGCGCTTGCCGATTATGATTATGATAGCGTGCCCACGCCGAAGATGATCGTCACCGACGGGAAGGACACGAGCCAGGTGTTCTACGAACGCCAGGCGGATGAGCGCGCCTTCCCCGCCAGCACGACGAAGATCATGACGTGCATCCTCGCGCTGGAAAGCGGCGAGCTGGACGCCTCGTTCGCCGTCGGCGAGGAGGTGACGGACGGGTTCACCTCCCACAGCTCGCTGATGGGCTTGCAGGTGGGCGAGACCGTGACGCTGCGCGACCTGCTCTACGGGCTGATGCTCGTCTCCGGCAACGACGCGGCCGCGGCCATCGCGGTGCATCTGGCCGGCTCGGTCGAGGCGTTTGCGGACATGATGAACAGCAAGGCCGCCGCGCTGGGCATGCCGGCCACGCACTTTGTCCCCCCGCACGGCGTGCGCAACGACGACCACTACACCCCCGCGCGC
The DNA here is from genome assembly GCA_900550525.1 of uncultured Eubacteriales bacterium. Classification (GTDB taxonomy): domain Bacteria; phylum Bacillota; class Clostridia; order Christensenellales; family CAG-138; genus Aphodomorpha; species Aphodomorpha intestinavium. The sequence continues at coordinate 145 of URSN01000098.1, read as the reverse complement.
GCCCTGGCCCGCCTCACCGCCTCCGCGCTGCAAAACGAGCAGTTCCGCGCCAACGACGGCCCGGAGCCGTACACCGAGCAGCCGTCGACCCAGCGCCCCGAGCAGCAACAGCAGGCGACCACCCACACGCACAGCCACCCCGCCG
>URSN01000097.1 GCA_900550525.1 uncultured Eubacteriales bacterium | reverse complement strand
ATGACGTCGCGCCACGGCCGCGCCAGCCTCTCCATCCGCGAGATCGAGATCGCCGAGGAGGCGTGCGGCATCCATGTGACGTACTACAAGGTGCTGGCCTTTGCCGTGTCGGCGTTCTTTGCAGGGGTCGCGGGCGCGCTGTACGCCGGCTATCAGGGCCTGCTCGTGCCGAGCAGCTTCAACTTCATGGCCTCGATCAACATCCTCGTCATGGTCGTGCTCGGCGGCATGGGCTCCATGCTCGGCTCCATCGTCGCCGCCGCGGTGCTCACGGCGCTGCCGCTGGCGCTGCAGGCGTTCAACACCTACCGCATGGTGGTCTATTCGGTGCTGCTCATCGCGGTGATGATCTTCAAACCCTCCGGCCTGTTCGGCCAGTACGATTTCTCCCTCACGGGGCTGCTGGAAAAGCTCCTCAACCTGCGCGCGCTGCGCGCTGCGCGCAACGCGGAAAAGGCGGGTGACGCATAATGGACAACCTCATTCCGGTCCCCAGCCGCGGCATGGTGCCCGCGCGCGACGTGGATAAGCTCCCCATCCTGGACATCCACCACCTGGGCATCGACTTTGGCGGCCTGCACGCGGTGGAGGATTTCACCCTCGTGGGCGGCCGCACGGAGATCGCCGGGCGCATCGGCCCCAACGGCGCCGGCAAGACGACCGTGTTCAACCTCATCACCAACGTGTACCAGCCCACGCGCGGCGTGATCCTGCTCGACGGCGTGGACACCAAGGGCAAGTCCACCTGGCAGGTCAACCGCATGGGCATCGCCCGCACGTTCCAGAACATCCGCCTCTTTCGCGACCTGACGGTGGAGGACAACGTCAAGCTCGGCCTGCACAACGCCACGCGCTACTCGCTCGGCAGCGCGCTGCTGCGCCTGCCGGGCTACTGGAAGGAGGAGAAGCGCGCGCACGAGCGGGCGCTCGAGCTGCTCTCCATCTTCGACATGCAGGACATGGCCGCCAAGAAGGCGGGCTCGCTCCCCTACGGCGCGCAGCGGCGGCTGGAGATCGTCCGCGCGCTGGCCACCGGCCCGAAGCTCCTGCTGCTCGACGAGCCGGCCGCCGGCATGAACCCCTCCGAAACGGCGGAGCTGATGAACAACATCTGCCGCATCCGCGACCTGTTCCAGATCGCCGTCATGCTCATCGAGCACGACATGGCGCTGGTCATGGGCATCTGCGAGGGCATCGCGGTGCTCAACTACGGCAGGATCATCGCCAAGGGCACGCCCGCGCAGATCAAGAACGATCCGCTCGTGATCGAAGCGTACCTGGGCAAACGGGAGGAGGCCGCGCCATCATGCTGAACGTGCAGGACATCAACGTCTATTACGGCAACATCCACGCGATCAAGGACGTGTCGTTCCGCGTGGAGGACGGGGAGATCGTCACGCTCATCGGCGCCAACGGCGCCGGCAAGAGCACCACGCTCAAGACCATCTCCGGCCTGCTGCGCACGCGCACCGGCGAGATCGCCTTCGACGGGCAGGACATCCGCTCCACCGCGCCGCACCGCATCGTGGAGATGGGGCTCGCGCACGTGCCCGAGGGCCGGCGCGTGTTCCTCAGCATGACGGTCGAGGAGAACCTCGAGATGGGCGCGTTCACCCGCCCGGTGACGGGCGTGGCGGCCTCGCTGTCCGATGTGTACAAGCGCTTCCCCCGCCTCCAGGAGCGGCGGCGGCAGGTCGCCGGTACGCTCTCCGGCGGCGAGCAGCAGATGCTGGCCATGGGGCGCGCGCTCATGTCGCGCCCGCGCCTGCTCATGCTCGATGAACCGTCGATGGGCCTTGCGCCCATCCTCGTGGAACAGGTGTTCGACATCATCCGCGAGCTGCACGAGGCCGGCTCGTCCTTTTTGCTCGTGGTGCAGATGGCGCGCATGGCGCGGTCCTTTGCCGAGCGCGGCTATGTGCGCGTGACGGGCGGCATCGTGCTCGAAGGCACCGGCCAGGAGCTCATGCAGAGCGACGCGGTCAAGAAGGCATATCTTGGCGGTTGACAGGTCCGGCCGGGCGCGCGGCGCCCTGTGGGACTTCTCTTTGCAGGATGCGCCGTCCACACGTCTTGTGGGCGGCGTTTTTTGCTGCGCTTTGCCGGGCGCCGCCGCCTGAATCGGCACGGCAAAAAATTTTTTCCGATCTGACGAAACCAAAATCGCTCCAAAACGGTCTATATTGGTGCAAGGCCTTGCATCCTGAAAACGAAGGGAGGCGCACCCCATGCCTGTGGACGATCCATACTTTGATCGCGTGTACGCGGACAGCTATCCGTTGCTGCTGCGCTACGCCCTGCTGCGGCTGTCAAACCCGTTCGATGCTGAGGACGCGCTGCAAAACGTCTATCTGCGCTTTCTCGAACGCCTCGCCCGCCGTGGGCATGCGGATATCGGCGAACCGGGCGCGTTTCTGCTGCGGATGCTGCGCAACGAGATCGCCGCACATTACGCATCCCGTGCCGCCCGACAGGCGCACGAGAGCGCGCTTGACGAAGCGTATCTGCCCGCCGACGAGCCGGACTTTGCGCTGCGCGCGGCCACAAGGGAGGAGGCGGAGGCGGTCTATGCCGCCGCAAGGGCGCTCCCGGGGGAGTGCTATCGCGTCTTTGTGCTCTACTATGGGTTTGAGATGTCCGTGGAGGAGATCGCCGCCGCGCTGCACATCGGCCGCGAGGCGGTGAAGGGCAGGCTGTTCCGCGCCCGCCGCAGCATCCGCGCCCAACTGACACAGGGACCAGTCCCACCAACGGACCGGAAAGGAGAGATCACCCGATGAAGGAACGGGAGTATTATCATGATGTCCTGCAGCAGACGCTGCTCAGCGGCGACGCGCTTCGGCAGCGCCTGCGCGCCGACGCCCTCGATGCCGAAAGGGCGTTGCCGCGACAAAGGCGCGGCCGTGGCCGCCCGCGCATCGCGCGGCTGGCCGGTTACGCCGCCGCCGCGCTGGTGCTGTGCTTCGGCACGGCGATGAGCATTCCCACCGCGCGCGCCGCCATTTTACAGGCGCTGCATCCGGCGGTGGATACGGGCGAATACCTGTCCACCCCCGCGCAGGAGCGGGCGGAGGGGACCGCGATTGAGGAGGCGGTCGAACCGATCGAAGCGGGCAGCTATACCGTCGTGGTCGCACAGGCGGCGGACGGTGGCTGGCGGGCCTGGGCAGAGCGGTTGACGCTCACGCTTGGAGAACTGCTTTATGACGGCGAAACGCTCCACCTGTCGGGCACGCTCGCGGGCAATACTGCGGATTTCATCCGCCCCGAAAGCGAATATCTGCGCGCGGAAGCCGATGAGGGCGCGGTGCTGGCCCCGCTGGACGATATGATCGTGGGCGACTGCAGCTTTTCGGCCGGCGGCGCGCCGGCAAAGCGGCTCGGCCTCAGCATTCTGGATGCCGAATATGCCGTGGCGCTTGACCGGACGGACTATGACGGGGCCGTTGCGGCGGGATCGCTTCCCGTCCTGATGAGCCTGCCGGTCGGGTCGGGGCTGACCGGGGAGCAGACGCTCTCGCTCGAAATCCTGTTCTTCGATCTGCGCTCGCTTCGGCAGTCCGGCGAGGAAGCGGCGCCGCTGGCCACGCTGCGCGTCGAGGGGTTGACGTTCGACGCCACCGCCGGCTCGGCCGCCGTCGAAGCGTTGCCGCTGCCCGCGCCGGTGGCGATGTCCGGCAGCGCGGTGGTCTTTATGGGCGCGGAGCAGGTCGAGGGCGATACGGCGCTCGTCGGGAACGAGCTGTTGCCGCTCGAAGGCGCCACGCTTTCGCTGATCTCCCTGCGGCAGACGCTTGCAGGGCTGGAGATGGAGGTCTGCCTGCGGTTGCCGGCCGGTTGGACGCACGAACAGTGCGTGCGGTTTTCCCGCCAGGTGGATGCGGAGTTCCTGCTGGACGGCGAGAACGCGGGACAGGGGTACGACCGCATCACCTTCTCGCCGGTGGAGGGGAACGAGGTCCGCTTCGCGCTGGCGATCGGGCTGACGGCGCAGGAACTGGACGCGCTCCATTCCCTCGACCTGCTGCTCGTGTATCGGGAGGCGTGCGCCTATGGCGGCGTGGAACTGCCGCAAAACGGCTGGGCGCGCGTGCCGTACCGCGACGGCAGCGTGGATGCTGCGTATGAGGCGCACCGCTTTGCGGATTGTCCGCTGTCCCTCCTGGGATAGGCCCCGCTGACGCAAAGAGAGCCGGCGTTCCAAACGGAACGCCGGCTTCATCCTTTTGGAGACGGCGGCGCGGACGCCTTTTACAGCACGACCTCCAGCAGCTCCTCCGGGTCGTCGATGAGGCAGGTCGCCCCCGCGGCAATCAGCTCCGCGCGCGGGCGGAAGCCCCATGTGACCGACACGCACGGCAGTCCGGCGTTTTTGGCAAACGCGATGTCCACCTCGGAATCGCCCACGTAGATCGCGTCCCGGGGCGCCACGCCCAGGTAGTCGAGCACGAAGTTGAGCGGGTCGGGGGCGGGCTTTTTTTCAAATTTTTCCATCATGCCGAGCACCATGGAGAACGTGTCGCGCGGGAAGAGCGCGTCCACCACATGCATGGCGTGGCGGTGCGGCTTGTTCGTTACCACCGCGAGCGTTACGCCCGCGGCGCGCAGGCGCGAGAGCGTGCGCAGGATGCCCTCGTAGGGGCGGGTATGGTCGCAGCAGTGGCGCGCGTAGTGGGCGTCGCAGTCGGCAAAGACCTGCGCGTGCAGCGCCTCGCGCTGCGGCTCGGGCACGGCCATGCGGCACATCCAGTCCACGCTGTGGCCGACCAGGCGCAGCACCTGGCGCACCGGCAGCGCCGGCAGACCGTTTTTCGTCAGCGCATAGTTCAAACTGCCGGCCAGATCCTCAATGGTATCCGCCAGCGTCCCGTCCAGATCGAACGCACAGAGCCGGTACATCCCGTTTTCCCTCCTCATGGTAAAAGCGCGCCCGGGGGGCGCATGGTTCACAGCTCCAGCAGCAGCGCGAACATGCCGGCGACGGCGAACACGAGCCCGAGCAGCGCCGACGCGGGGATCTTCTCCTTATGGAGCAGGCGCGCAAACAGCAGCGTGAGCGGGAACGCGCAGCAGGCGATGGGCAGCAGGTAGGTCGTGTCGCCAAAGCGCGCCGCGGCCGCGTCGCACAGGGCGGCCAGGCCCGTGGCCACGCCGGAGAGCAGCAGGTAGAGGATCTCGTCAAAGCGCAGCTTTTTCAGGCTCTGAAACGAGCGGCCGGCAAGCGCCAGCAGAGACAGCAGCACCGCCGCCATGAGCGACTCCATGAGCGTGCGCACGCTTGCGGCCACGCCGGCGAGCAGGCGCTCCTGCGCCAGCGTATGCCCCGCCGCGCACAGCAGCGCCAGCAGCGAGAACAGCAGCCAGCGGCAGCCCTTGCCCTTTTGCTGCCGGCTCTCCATGAGCACCGTGCCCAGCAGCAGTAGCACCAGGCAGCACAGCCGCCACACGCCGAGCTGCCCGCCAAAGAGCAGCGCGCCGAGCACCGCCGCGATGGCGGGCGCGAGGTTGACGATGGGCGTCACGCGGCTGACCCCGCCCGTGGACAGCGCGGTGAACAGGCACAGCCACACCAGCGCGCGCAGCAGCCCGCCGGCGAGCAGGCGCACCAGCTCGCCGTTATTGAGCGACGGCACCGCGCCGAGCGTGCCGGCGATGGCCGCCGCGCCGAGCGCAAAGAGGAACGCCACCGCCGCATACACCGCCGCGGCCGCGGCGGGCGCGGCGCGGCGCACGCCCGTCTTGACAAGGCTTGGCAGCAGGCCGCCGAGCACCGCGGACGCGCAGGCGTAGAGGATCCATTCGCTCATCGGCGCTTCCCCCGTTTCGACAATTCCCTTACAGTATAGCACAGCTTCGCCGTGGGGGAAAGCGCTTTACAACCCGGCCGCGCGCTGGTACAATGCGCGTGAAAGCCCCCGCCGCGGCGGGGCGGAAAAAATTTTTTCATGCGCGTGCGATAAAACGCGCATCCTGTGCGTGTATTGTGTGGAAGGGAGAGCGCAAACCATGGAACTGACGCCGCAACAGGATCGCCAGAGCGAGATCGAAGCGCTGCTGCTGCGTCTTTCGTCGGGGGACGAGAGCGCGATGGAGCCGCTGTACACGGCCATCCGGCCGGGCGTGTACGCCTATGCGCTGTCGCTCACGCGCAGCATACAGGACGCGGAGGACGTGCTGCACGACGCGTTTTTGCGCATCTGCGAGGCGGCGGGGCGCTACCGGCCCAACGGGCGGCCGCTGCCGTGGGTGCTGACGATCGCGCGCAACCTGGCGCTGAGCCGGCTGCGCGAGCACGGCCGCGCCGACATGCTGCCCTACGAGGACTGGGAGAAGCTGACCGCGCGCCTGCCGCGCGTCACCGCGGAGGACCGGCTGGTGCTGTATGCGGCGCTGTACCGCCTGACCGCGGCGGAACGGAGAGAGCGCAGGGTCATCCTGAAATTCAACGCAGCCTCCCAGACGGCATACGGACTTTTCTATAAAGTACAGCAGTTTGTGCTTTTCTTGGCGTTCGGACAGCGTGATGCAATTACACCGATCATTGCGTTTGCCTATGGAAGGGGGAGCAAGAAGCGGATCAACGATGGAATCAGATATGGCCTGACGTATACAATTGTTTTGATGGCTGTCGGAATTTTGATTACGGAGCTTTTCCCGGAATCATTTGCCGGATTATTCAATGCAGGGCAGTCGAGAGAATATTTTATAGATGCGATGCGTATTATCTCGATCAGCTTCCTTTTCGCAGGCGTCAACGTCGCGTATCAGGGAATCTATCAGGCGTTAAACGGTGGTATCGAGTCGCTCGTGATTTCGCTGCTTCGGCAGCTTGTAATCATCCTTCCACTCGCGGGTGTATTCTCCATCTTCGTTCGTAACGGGCAGATGGGCGTGTCACTCATCTGGTGGGCATTTCCGATTACAGAGTTTCTTTCGTGTCTGGTCGGCTATGTGCTTTTGAAGAGAATTAAGAAATACAGGGTTGGAGAGATAACGGACGAGAAAAAAGGGTAAAATTCTGGAAAAATAAAAAGTTACTCTCTTAACTTGATGTAAACGTAATTACATAGTATAGTTATGTCCAAATACCAATGACAGCTATCATAATTGGAGATATTTTTGATCGCGATGGAAGCAGATATTTTATTTTGGATTCAAAATAATATACGGAATGATGTGTTGACCCCGATTTTCAAGTTTGTTACGACACTTGTAAATGCGGGAATGAACTGGCTTGTCCTCTCTGTGAGATTGCTGATCACGAAGAAGACAAGCCGCGTCGGCGT
>URSN01000096.1 GCA_900550525.1 uncultured Eubacteriales bacterium | reverse complement strand
CCGCAGCGGCATGCCGGCGGGGCGAGCGCTCGCCGACCACCTCAACACCGTCAGCCCGACCTACGCGCGCGAGATCCGCACGCCGTACTACGGCGAGCGGCTCGACGGGCTGCTGCGCGCGCGCGGCGCGGCGCTCTCGGGCATTCTCAACGGCATCGCCCGCGTCGTCTACGATCCGGCGCCCGCCCGCTTTTTGGGCGCGCACTACGGTCTGGACGACATGGCCGGCAAGGCGGAGCAGAAGCGCCTGCTGCAGCAGGAGCTGGGGCTGGCCGCGCGCGCGGACGTGCCGCTGATTGCGATGATCTCGCGCCTCACGCCGCAAAAAGGGCTCGACCTGGTGGAGCGCGTGCTCACGGACATCATGCGCATGGACGTGCAGCTGGCGCTGCTGGGCGACGGGGACAGGCGCTTCATCGACCTGTTCAACTGGGCGGCCTGGCGCTATCCGGGGCAGGTGGCCGCCTACATCGGTCTCAACGAGGGGCTGGCGCACCGCGTGTACGCCGGCAGCGACATGTTCCTCATGCCGTCGCAGTTTGAGCCGTGCGGCCTCTCGCAGATGATCGCGCTGCGCTACGGCTCCGTGCCGGTCGTGCGCGAGACGGGCGGGCTGTGCGATACGGTGCTCCCGTACAACAAGTATACCGACGAGGGCACGGGCTTCTCCTTTGCCAACTACAACGCGCACGAGATGCTCTTCACCCTCGAGCGCGCGGCGCTGTATTACCGCGAGGACCGGCCCATGTGGGCGCGCCTCGTGCGCCGCGGCATGGAGGCGGACTTTGGCTGGGACGCTTCGGCGCGGCAGTATCTGGCGCTCTACGGGCGGCTGTGCGGCGTCTGCGGCGGCGCGGGGGATGCGCCGGGCAAAGCGGCGGACGCGCCGGCCAAACCGTCGCCCGCGCCCCGGCGCGGCGGCGCGGCGCAAAAGGGCGCGGGGAATCGTGCGCCCGCCGGCGGAGCGGCCCCGGCCGGGAAGGATTGACCGCCGTCGGGCGGCCCTGTGCGGCGGGGAGGGCGGCGCGGCCGGTTCCCCGCCGTATTTCTGTCTTGAAAGGAGGCGTGACGCGTGGCGCGTTTGCAGGCGCAGCCGCCGGTCGATACGGTGCTCATCGACCTGGACGGGACGCTGATCCCGATGGATCAGGCGGCGTTCATCAGGGCGTATAGTGAGGAGCTTGCGCGCTTTTTGCGCGCGCGCGGCTGGGAGGATGCGCGCGCGGCCATCGACGCGCTGATGCGCAGCGTCTTTTTGATGATCCAAAACGACGGCGGCGCCACGAACCGGGAGCGCTTCTGGGCGGCGTTTGAAGCGGCGCAGGGCGCGCGCGTGCGCGCGCGCGAGGCGGAGCTGGACGGCTTTTACGGCCGCGGCGGCGGGGTTGACGCGGTGCGCCGCGTGCTCGGCCCCGCGCGCGACGTGCGCGGCCTGCTCGCGCTGCTCCGGCGCGGCGGCCGCACGGTGTACCTGGCCACCAACCCCATCTTCCCCGCCGTGGCGGTGCGCACGCGCCTTGCCTGGATCGGCCTGACGGAGGCGGATTTTGCCGGCGTCACCACCTATGAAAACAGCCGCTACTGCAAGCCCAACCCGGCGTATTACCGCGAGATCCTGCGCCGCCTCGGCGCAGCGCCGGCGCGCTGCCTGATGATCGGCAACAACCCCTCGGACGACATGTCCGCCCTTGAGGCGGGGCTGTCGGGGTACCTGGTCACGGATTATCTGGAAAACGAACGCGGCCTGCCCGTCGAGCCGTACCGGCACGGCACGTTCGCCGAGCTCATGGCGTTTGCCGCGTCGCTCCCGTAAGCGCCGCGCCAGGCCTTCTGGACAGGCCGCCCCGCCCTTGCGGCGCCGCGGCGGGTATGCTATACTGTTTGCCGGCGGCGCGCGGCGGCGGTTTGCCGGAAAAGGAGCGCGCCGGGAGGAGGTATCGCTTGCAGCCGATCATTGAGGCCGACGGCCTCAAAAAAACGTTCCGTCTCTCGCGCAGGCAGCAAAAGCTCGAGCATACGAAGGAGGCGCTGCGCGTGGCGGTGGACGGCCTGTCGTTCACGGCGTACCGCGGCGAGGTGTTCGGCCTGCTGGGCCCCAACGGCGCCGGCAAGACGACCACGCTGCGCATGCTCGCCACGCTCATCAAACCGGACGAGGGCGACGCGCTCATCGACGGCGCGAGCATCCGCACCGCGCCGGCGGACGTGCGCGCGCGCATCGGCTTTCTGACCAGCGAGCTCAAGCTGGAGGATTTCTTCACCCCCAACGCCCTGTACGATTTCTTTTCCGACCTGCACGGCGTGCCGGCGGACGTGCGCCGCGCGCGCAGGGAGCGGCTGTTCGAGCGCTTCGGCATCGGCGCGTTTGCGGAGGTCCGGGTGGGGGACCTGTCCACCGGCATGAAGCAGAAGGTGTCGCTGGTCATCTCCGTGGTGCACGACCCGGATGTGATCATCTTCGACGAGCCGACCAACGGGCTCGACGTGATCACCGCGCGCGTGGTGACGGATTTCCTGCGCGAGTGCCGCGCCGCGGGCAAGAGCATCCTGCTCTCCACGCACATCTTCGACCTTGCCGAAAAGCTGTGCGACCGCGTGGGCGTCATCATCGACGGGCGCATGGTCCGCTGCGATACGCTCACGGCGGTGAAGGACGGCCTCTCGCTGGAGGACCGGTTCTTCGCGCTCTATGAACAGGAAGGGGGGCGGCTCGCATGAACGGACGGGACAGGCGGCGCGGCAACGTGCTGACCATCATCAAAAAGGAGCTCGCCCGCCTCTTTGGCGACCGGCGGATGCTGCTGGGCACCGTGCTGCTGCCGGGGCTGATGATCTACATCGTCTATACGCTCATGGGCACGTTCCTGGCCGACCGCTTCACCGCGCAGACGGATGCGGACATGCGCATCTATGTGCAGCACATGCCGGCAAGCCTTGCGGATGCGTTTGCCGAACAGCCGGCGACGCTCATCGACGCCGACGGCATGGACGGCGCCGCGCTGCGCGCGCGCGTGGCGGCGGGCGACGATGCGGCGGCCTACGTCGTGTTCCCGGCGGATTTTGACGCGGCCGTCGCGGCATACGACGTTGCCTCCGGCGAGCCGGCGCCCAACGTCGCGATCTACTACAACTCCGCCTCGGTCGATTCCTCCGGCGCGCAGGCGCTCGTGGCCGGCGTGCTCGACGGCTACGAGCAGCGCCTTGCCAACCGCTTCGACGTGAACGCCGGCGCCGGGCCGTACGACCTCGCCACCGAGAGCGACGCGACGGGCAGGGGCGTTTCCATGCGCGTGCCGATGCTCATGCTCATGTTCGTGTTCAGCGGCTGCATGGCCGTCGCGCCGGAGTCCATCGCCGGCGAAAAGGAGCGCGGCACCATCGCCACGCTGCTGGTCACGCCCGTCAGGCGCAGCGAGCTGGCCATCGGCAAGATCGTCAGCCTCAGCGTCGCCGCGCTGCTGAGCGGCCTGTCGAGCTTTGCCGGCACCATGCTCTCCATGCCGAAGCTCATGGGCCTCTCGAGCGATCAGCTCAGCGCCGCGGCCTACGGCGTGCGGGAGTACGCGCTGCTGCTGGCCGTCGTGCTCTCGACGGTGCTGCTGGTCATCGCGCTCATCTCGATCATCTCCGCCGCGGCCCGGAGCGTCAAGGAGGCGGGCACCACCGTCTCGCCGCTGATGCTGCTGGTGATCCTCGTGGGCATCACGTCCATGCTCGGCGGCGGCGCGCCGCAGCAGCCGCTGCTCTACCTCATCCCGCTCTACAACAGCGTGCAGGCCATGAGCGCGATCCTCGCCTTTGCGGCCGACCCGCTGTGCATCGCGCTCACCGTGGCGAGCAACGTGCTCTATGCGGCGTTTGGCGCGTGGGTGCTCACGCGCATGTTCAACAGCGAGAAGATCATGTTCTCGCGCTGAGGGATGGCCGCGGCGCGCGGCAGCGAAAAAGCATCCCCGGAACCGGCGGGTTCCGGGGATGCCCTGCGTTTTGGGGAGGCTGCGCGTCAGAGCACGTCGATCTGGCAGGCGCGCATGGCGTCGAGCGCCGTTTGATGGCTTTTTGGCGTGACGCCCGCGCAGCAGGCGGCGTCCACCGCCACGCGCGCCTCGGGGAAGAACGCCTTGACCAGCAGCGCGTTGGAGATCACGCAGATGTCCGTGCACACGCCCGCGAGCACGACCTCCTCCGGCGCGCCGCACAGCGCCGCGGCGATCCGCCCGGGCAGCTCGCGCGCGCCGAAGGTATCCTTTTGCAGCAGATGCGCCGCGTCGTCCATGCCGCGCTCGGCAAGCGCCGCCCGCACCCCGTCCGTGAGCGCGTGCCCTGCCGTGCCCGCCAGGCAGTGCGGGACGGGGCGGCGCTGCCCCTCCTGCGTGCGCAGGTAGTCCGGCCCGTGCGTGTCGAGCGAGGCGCACACCTCGCCGTCAAAACAGCGGATGCGCGCGGCCACGGCCGGCTCGATGGCGCGCGCCTCGGGCGTGCCGAGCGCGCCGGAGACGAAATCGTTCTGCATGTCCACCACGATCAGGACCCGTTTCATACCTTGTTTGCCTTCCTTTCTTCCCGGCCGCTCACAGGGCGGCCATGCGTCCGGACAGTTCGTAGATCATCAGCGCGGCGGCCACCGCCGCATTGAGCGATTCGGCGCGGCCGCGCATCGGCAGGCGCCAGAGCGCGCAGCGCGCCGCCACGTCGCCGGACACGCCGCGGCCCTCGTTGCCGATCACCAGCGCCGTGCGCGGCGAGACGGCCGGGGGCTCCCGCTCCCCGCCGAGATGCCCGCACAGGCAGCAGAAACCCTCGGCGAGCAGCCGGTCGAGCGCGGCGGCCGCCTCCCCCTGCCAGACGGGCAGATGGTAGGTCGAGCCCATGGCCGCGCGCAGCGCCTTGCCGGAATACGGGTCGGCCGAGCCCGCGCCCAGCAGCACCCCTGCGGCGCCGAACGCGTCCGCCGTGCGCACGATCGTGCCCACGTTGCCCGCGTCCTGCACCCGGTCGAGCACGACGATGAGCCCCGCCGGGAACGCCTCCGGCAGGCCGGTATCCGGCGTGCGCACCGCGGCGCACACATGCTGCGGCGTGCGGCTTTGGCACAGCGCCTCCATCACGCCGCGCGAGACGGTGTAGACGGCCTCCGCCTCAGCGCCCGGCGGCGCGGCGTACCCCTCTTCGACGAACAGCCGCGCGATGGACGCGCCGGCGGCGGCCGCCTCGGCCACGAGTTTCTCCCCCTCGGCCAGGTGCAGCCCCTGTTCGTGGCGCGCCCTGGCGGCGGCGAGGGCGCGCGTGGCGCGCACGGCGTCGTTCATGCGGCTGGTGATGACGGGCGTGTACAAGGGCGGTTCCTCCTTCCCCGGCAGATAGCGCAACAGGCGCCGCTCGGGCGCCTGTATGGCGGTTGGTGCATTACGCGCGCGCCTTTTCGGCGATCTCCGCCAGCTCGCGGAACGCGTTCATGTCGGTCACGGCGAGGTCGGCGAGCACCTTGCGGTTGATCTCGATGCCGGCGACCTTCAGGCCGTTGATCATGCGGCTGTAGGTCGTGCCGCACAGGCGGGCGCCGGCGTTGATGCGGGCGATCCACAGGCGGCGGTATTCGCGCTTTTTATTCTTGCGGCCGACGTAGGCGTAGGCCATGGACTTCATGACCTGCTGGCTCGCGGCGCGGTACTGCTTGCTCTTGGCGCCATAGTAGCCCCGGGCGAGGCGCAGCACCTTGCGGCGCTTTTTCAGGGCGTTGACTGCTCTTTTGATTCTGGCCATGATCGTGTTCCTCCTTAGCTGTACGGGATCAGTTTGCGGATCTTCTTCTCTTCGCAGCCGGCGATGTAGCCGGTCTGGCGGAGGCCGCGCAGGCGCTTGGTGGACTTCTTGGTCAGAATATGGCTCTTGTACGCCTTACCGCGCTTGATTTTTCCAGACTTGGTCAGGGAAAAACGCTTTGCAGCGCCGCGGTGGGATTTCAGCTTGGGCATTTTGGGGAACCTCCTGTCGTTTCTTCCAGCTTCAAGTATTCTTCGGTGCGAGCACCATGAACATGTTGCGGCCCTCCTGCCGTGCAGGACGCTCGATGACGGCGTTCTCCTGGACCATCCCGTAGAACTGGTTCATCACGTCAAGGCCGATCTCCCCGTGCGTGATCTGCCGGCCGCGGAAGCGGATGGAGACCTTGACCTTGTTGCCGTCGGCGAAGAAGCGCCGCGCCGCCTTGGCCTTGACCTCCATGTCGTGCAGGTCGATGGTGGCGGACAGGCGCACCTCCTTGATTTCGATGATCTTCTGGTTGCGGCGCTGTTCCTTTTCGCGCTTGGCCATTTCAAAGCGGTACTTCCCGTAGTCCATCAGTTTGCAGACCGGCGGGTTGCTGCCCGGGGCGATCTTGACCAGATCGAGATTGCGCTGGTCGGCGAGCGACTGCGCCTCCCGGATGCTGACGATGCCGAGCTGGCTGCCGTTTTCGTCGATCAGGCGCACCTGCGGGTCGCGGATCTCCTCGTTGATCATCAGGTCCTGCGTAGCGATGGCGAAACACCTCCGTAAAAAAAGTAGTGGGCGCAAGCTGCGCCCACCTACGAACCAAACGGCTGTTGCTGTCGATCGACCGTGCCTGGCCCTTTGCCGGCAGGTGAGAAGCGGGCGCTTCTGCTTGAACGGTATCATTATAGGGACATTTTTCCCCCGTGTCAAGGGCTTTTTTTACAGGCCGCCCCGCTTTGGCGCGCCCGCCGCCGCGCGCGTCACCCGTCCGCGCCGCCGAGCGATTCAAGCCCGCCCGCGGGCAGGGGCCGGCTGTCGCCGTGGCGCACCGGCAGCATCGTCAAAAACGCCAGCGCCACGAACGCCGCCGCGTACGGGAACAGCGCCGTCATGCCGAAGCGGTCCATCAGCAGGCCGGACAGGTACGGCGTGGCGGTCTGCGCGGCCATGCTCGCGGTGTAGTAGAAGCCGGTGTAGCGGCCCACGTCGCCGCCGCGCGAGAGCTCCACCACCATCGGGAAGCTGTTGACGTTGATCGTCGCCCAGCCCACGCCGGCGAGCGCGAACATGCAGTTCATCAGCAGCGGCGGGCTCTCCGCGCGCAAAAAGGCGGCCACGGCGAACGACGCGCACAGCATCGCCACGCCGCAGAGGATGGTCTTTTTGCGCCCGATCTTCGACGCCGCGACGCCCACCGGCAGGTAGGCCGCCACGGCGGCGGCGTTGGCCAGCATCAGCGTGCTGTTGTAATCGAGGCCGAGTACCTTGCTGGCGTAGACGGAGTATTTGGACGTGACCGCGTTGTAGCCGAAGAACCAGCACACCACCGACGCGAGGATCAGCAGGAGCGATGCGCGCTCGCCCGCGCGCAGGCGGCGCTTTTCCCCCGCGGGCGCGTCGGCCGCGTCCTCGTCGATG
>URSN01000095.1 GCA_900550525.1 uncultured Eubacteriales bacterium | reverse complement strand
CCCCTGCCCCTCCGCCGCGCCCGCGCGCGCCGTGCGCGGCAGCAGCACGAGCCACAGCGCGAGCAGGCCGCACAGCGCGCCGCCCGAGAGCGCCATCCCGCCCGAGAGCGCGCACGCGGCCGCCTTGCCCGCGATGTAGCGGGAGACGCTCGTGCGCGGCAGGTATGCCTTGATAAAGCCGCTCTTGACGTCGTCGAGGAACGAGGCGGTATACGGCAGCGTGCACAGCAGCGGGAGCGAGAGCGCCATCGCGTCGGAGGAGACGGCCCGGATCAAAAGCGCGGCCGCGTGGCCCGCCGGCGCAAGCTCCCCGGCGCGGTACGCCTCCAGCACCCCCTCAAACGAGGCGGCCAGCAGCACCGCCGCCGTGCCGAGCACGCCCGCTGCAAAGCCATATCCGCAAAACGCCTGCCGCAGAGCGGCCCAAACGGCCCGTTTCAAGCGGCGGTCCCTCCCCTCATGCCGGTGCTGCGCGGGCGCTGCCGCCCGCCTGCCTCCATTGTAGCGCAGCGGGCGGGGAAAGTTGTTTCCGCTTCGTTATCAAACGGTAATTTAGTTGTAATGGAATCGTAAATCCACGGCGGGCGCGGGGGCGGGCAGCAAACAACCGCCCGCGCAGGGGCGGGCGGTTTGGCGGCGGGGAAGGCGGGGTCAGACGGGCGCGCCGAGGGCGAGCGGCCCCTCCGCGCCCGTGATGCGCACGCGAACGAGCGCGCCCTCCTCGCACGGGGCGAGCACGCGCGTGCGGACGTAGGTCTCGGTATAGCCCTCGCTGCCGGCCTCGACGAGCACCGCGGCCTCCCGCCCGGTCAGGCTCCGGGCATAGTCCGCCTCGAGCCGGTCGCCGAGGGCGATGAGCTCCGCCGCGCGCGCCTCGCGCACGGCGCGCGGCAGGTGGCCCTCCATCGCGTCGGCGGCGGTGCCGCGGCGGCGGCTGTAGGGAAACACATGGATGCGCGCAAACGCCATGCGCGCCACGAACGCGAGCGTTTCGGCGTGCTCGGCCTCCGTCTCGCCCACAAAGCCGGCGATCACGTCCGTGGTCAGCGCGCAGCCGGGCCGGGCCTGCCGCAGCAGCGCGGCGGCGCGCGCATAGCCGGCCGTGTCGTAGCGGCGGCGCATGCGGCGCAGCACCGCGTCCGACCCGCTCTGGAGCGAGAGGTGGAACTGCGGGCACACCTGCGGCAGCGCGGCGGCGGTTTCGGCAAAGCGTTCGCCGCAAAAGCCCGGCTCGAGCGAGCCGAGGCGGATGCGGTCCACGCCGCTGGCCGCGGCGGCGCGCAGCACGTCGCACAGGTCGCCCTCGCCGCTGTCCACGCCCCAGCTGGCCAGGTGGATGCCGGTGAGCACCACCTCGCGGTATCCCTCGCGGGCGAGGCGTTCGAGCTCGCGCCGGATGTCCGCGAGCGGGCGCGAGCGCAGCGGCCCGCGCGCAAACGGGATGGCGCAGTAGGCGCAGAAGTTGCGGCAGCCGTCCTGGATCTTGAGCGTGGCGCGCGTGCGCCCGTCCGCCACGGCCGAGAGCGACTCGAACGCGCAGGCGGCGCCGTAGGGGCGCACGGTGCTCCAGGGCGCCGCCCGGCCGGCGGCGGCCGCCTCCTCGACCAGGCGCACGACGTCCCGCCGCCCGTCCGTGCCGATCACGAGCGACACGCCCGCAAGCGCCGCCACCGCCTCCGGCGCAAGCTGCGCATAGCAGCCGACGGCCACGACCGGCGCGTCCGGGTTGAGCCGGTGCGCGCGGGCGAGCATGGCGCGCGATTTATGGTCGCTCGTCTGCGTGACGGTGCACGTGTTGACGACGTAGGCGTCCGCGCGCGCGTCAAACGGCACCGCGGTGTGCCCCGCCGCCTCGAACAGCGCGCGCATCGCCTGCGTCTCATACTGGTTGACCTTGCAGCCGAGGGTGTAAAACGCGACCTTCATCCTTCCGCCTGCTCCAATTCGTACAGCGTCTGCGCGAGCATGGCCATGCCCGCCGTCTCGGTGCGCAGGATGCGCGGGCCGAGCGTGACCGCCCGCGCGCCGCGCGCGGCCAGCAGCGCCGCCTCCTCCGGTTCAAAGCCGCCCTCGGGCCCGACGATGAGCGCCACGCGGCGCAGCGTCCCCGGCCCGTGGGCGCGCAGCGCCGCCTTGAGCGTCGTCTCGCGCTCGCACTCGTAGGCCAGCAGCGCCGCGTCGAACCCGTCCAGCGCGAGCGAGGCGAGCGGCCGCACCGCCTCCACCTGCGGGATCACGCCGCGCCGGGACTGCTTGGCCGCCTCCTCAGCCACGCGCCTCAGGCGCTGCAGGCGCGCGGAAAAGTCGCGCGCCGGCACGGCCACGCAGCGGGAGGCAAGCACCGGCACGACCGTATCCACGCCCAGCTCCACGCATTTTTGCACGATCGTCTCCAGCTTGCCCGCCTTGGGCAGCGCCTGGAACAGCGTCACGCGGCAGCGCGGCTCCGCCGGGCAGGGACGCGCGCCGGAGACGGACAGGCGCACCTCGTCCGGCGCGAGCGATTCGATCACGCCGTCGTATTCCGTCCCGGCCCCGTCGCACAGGACCACGCGGCCGCCGGCGCCAAGGCGCAGCACGCGCGCGATGTGCTTCACGTCCTCGCCGCGGATGCTGGCCCGGCCGCCGGCGATGTCGGTTGTAAAAAAACGGTTCATGCGGGCCTGACCGCCAGGATGGCGGCCCAGCCGCCCGCGCGGCGCACCTGCCGCACGGCAAAGCCCGCGGCGCGGATGGCGTCCGCAGTCTCCGCCTCGCGCTCGTCGATGATGCCGGAGGCGATGAACGGCGCGCCCGGCCGGCAGCAGGCGAGTGCGAACGGCGCGAGGCGGATGATCACATCCGCCACGATGTTGGCCACGACCACGTCGTACGCGCCGGCGATGCGCGCGCGCAGCGCCGCGTCGGTCAGCACGTCGCCGATCTCGACGGTGTAGCCGGCATCGTCCACGCCGTTGAGCGCCGCGTTCTCATGCGCGATGCGCTCGGCCACCGGGTCGATATCGACCGCCACGGCGCGCGACGCGCCCAGCAGCCGGGCGGCGATGGACAATATGCCGCTGCCGCAGCCGAGATCGAGCATCGCGCCGCCCTGCGGCACGGCCGCCTCGAGCAGCTCGAGACACATGCGCGTGGTGTGGTGCGCGCCCGTGCCGAACGCGAGCCCCGGGTCGAGCCGCAGCGTGGTGCGCCGCGTGCGCGTGCGCGGCTTCCACGAGGGCAGCACGAGCAGCCGCTCGCCGACCTCGATGGGCTCGTAATACCGCTTCCAGCTGTTGGCCCAGTCCTCGTCGTCGCGCACGGTCACGCACACCGTCAGCGGCCCGACGTCCACGCCCAGGTCCTCCCCGCGCAGCCGCTTGACGGCCGCGCGCGCCGCGTCGAGCAGCGGCTTGTTCTCCGGCAGGGCGGCCAGGTACGCCTTCACGCAGGGCGCGTCCGTGCCGATGTGCGCCATGTCCGCAAAGTCCCAGTACAGCGCGCTCTGATCGAGAAAGGCGGCGGCCGCCTCCCGGCTCTCCTCGATGGAAAAGCCGGAAAGCCCCGCGCCCGTGAGCGCGCCGCACACCGGTTCGATGCCGGCATCGGTGGTGTATACCGCAATTTCATACCATTTCATGCTGCCAGTATACCCGCTTTTTTGCGCGGCGGCAAGGGGGGGCGGGCCGCAGGAGCCGGCAACGCAGGGGAGATTTTCCGCAGATGGGGTGCGCCGCAGCCGGGGCGCGCCGCGCGGCAATCCCGCGGGGGCGGCGCAGGCCGCGCGCGTTGCGCGGCGGGACGCTTTCCTGTATAATGGGGGCATGGACGAGATGCGGTTTTTCGAGGCCGTGCGGCAGTCGGCCGCGCAGGAGGCGATGGCGCTTTCGGGCGCGTACCTGCTGCACGGCGAGGAGGAATACAGCAAGGAGCAGGCGGTGCGCCAGGCGGCGGCGCTGCCGGCGGAGGCGGCGCGCGCGCTCAACGTGCAGCGGCTCGACGCGCCGGCGGCGGCGGACGTGCAGGCCGCGTGCGAAACGCTGCCGTTTTTCGACCGCTGCCGCGTCGTCGTCGTGCGCGACCTGCCCGCCCCGGAGGAGGCGGCGCGCGCCGCCTACGCCCCCGCCGTGCCGGAGACGGCGCTGCTGCTGGTGGTGCAGCGCGGCGCGGCGGCCAAAACATCGCCGCTGTTCAAGGCGCTCGCGCCGGAGCGCGCGGTGGAGTTCCCCCGCTGCGACGAGGCGCGCGCGGCGGCGTTCCTCAAAAAGCGGGCCGCCTCGCGCGGCGTTTCGCTGCCGCCGGCCGCGGCGCGGCGGCTCATCGCCATGGTCGGGACGGACCTTGCCGCGCTGGAGAGCGCGCTCTTTCTCACGGCGGACTATGTGGGTCCGGGCGGCGCGGTCACGGAGGAGGCGCTGGCCAGGTGCGTCACGCCGGACGTGGAGTACCGCGTGTTCGATCTGCTCGCGCTCCTGCTCGCGGGCGACCGCCGGCGCGGCTACGCCATGCTGCACGGCATGCTGCAAAGCGGCGAGAGCGCGCTGGGGCTGGCGAGCTTCCTCGAGGGGCGCATCAGGCAGATGCTCTCGGCCCGGCAGCTGCTCGCCTCGGGCATGACGGAGGCGGCGGCGGCCAGGGCGCTCGGCGGCAGCCCGTATGCGGCGAAAAAGACAGTGCAGGCCGCGCGCCGCGCCGACGATGCATGGCTGCGCCGCGCGGTGCAGGCCTTTGCGGGCGTGGACGCGCAGGTCAAGCAGGGCCTGCTGCGCGAGCGCGACGCGCTGCTGCTGGCCGTATACCGGACGTTTTGAGGGGCGCGCCCCGCGCCTGTTTCAGCACAACGAGCGAAAGGAGAAATGATATGCTCAAATACATCGTCCTGTTCAAGTTCCGCGACCCGGAGGAATGTCTGCCCACGGTCATCGAGAAGCTGCACAGCATGGAGGGCGTCATCCCGGAGATCCTGTCCATGGAGACGGGCGCGGACATCTGGCATAACGGCGCGCGCAGCTACGACCTCGCGCTCACCTGCACCTTCCGCGACATGGACGCCGTCGCCGTGTACGACCGGCACCCCTACCACGAGAAGATGCGCGAGTACATCTACGCCCATCGCGTGGACGGGAAGACCGTCATCTACGAAGTGCCGGACGGAGAATAGCGTCCGCGCGATGGGCGTTGCCCATGCGCGTGGACGGCAAGACGGTCATTTACGAAGTGCCGGACGGAGAATAGCGTCCGCGCGATGGGCGTTGCCCATGCGCGTGGACGGCAAGACGGTCATCTACGAAGTGCCGGATGGAGAATAGTGTCCGCGGGATGGGCGTTGCCCATGCGCGTGGACGGCAAGACGGTCATCTACGAAGTGCCGGACGGGGGCGGCGCGTACAGGCGCAAAGCGCGCAGCAGGAGAACGGAGACAGGCATGAACGAATTCAAAGTCGTATCCCCCTTTGAGCCGCAGGGCGACCAGCCGGAGGCGATCGACGCGCTGGCGGGGGGCGTGGCCGCGGGCGACGCGGTGCAGGTGCTGCTGGGCGTGACCGGCAGCGGCAAGACCTTCACCATGGCCAAGGTGATCGAGCGCGTGCAGAAGCCCACCCTCGTCATCGCGCACAACAAGACGCTCGCAGCGCAGCTGTGCGCGGAATTCCGGGAGTTCTTTCCGGATTCGGCGGTGGAGTACTTCGTCTCCTACTACGACTATTACCAGCCGGAGGCGTACATCCCCGCCTCGGATACGTACATCGAAAAGACCGTCGCCATCAACGACGAGATCGACAAGCTCCGCCACAGCGCGACCTGCGCGCTCAACGAGCGGCGGGACGTGATCATCGTCGCGTCGGTGTCGTGCATCTACGCGCTGGGCGACCCGGAGGAATACCTCAAGCTCTCGCTCTCGCTGCGGCGGGGCATGGAGCTCCCGCGCGAGGAGGTCATGCGGCGGCTGGTGGACATCCAGTTCCAGCGCAGCGACATCGACTTTGCGCGCGGCACGTTCCGCGTGCGCGGCGACGTGCTGGACGTGTTCCCGGCCAACTGGTCGGACAAGGCGCTGCGCATCGAGTTCTTCGGCGACGAGATCGACCGCATCAGCGAGGTCAACGCGCTCACCGGCGAGATCCTGTGCGACCGGACGCACGCGGCGATCTTCCCCGCCTCGCACTACGCGACCGGGCGGGAGAAGCTGCTCGCGGCCATGGAGCAGATCGAGGCGGACTGCGTCAAGCGCGCGGAGGAGCTCGAGGCGGACGGCAGGATGGTGGAGGCGTACCGCCTGCGCCAGCGCACGCAGTACGACCTGGAGATGATGCGCGAGATCGGCTATTGCAGCGGCATCGAGAACTATAGCCGCTATTTCGACGGCCGCAGGCCCGGCGAGCCGCCGTTCACGCTGATCGACTATTTTCCGAAGGATTTCCTGCTCATCGTGGATGAGTCGCACGTGACGCTGCCGCAGATCGGCGCGATGTACCGGGGCGACCGCGCGCGCAAGGACGCGCTGATCGAGTACGGCTTCCGCCTGCCCTCCGCGGCGGACAACCGGCCGCTCAAGTTCGACGAGTTCACCGCGCGCATCCCGCAGATGATCTGCGTGTCCGCCACGCCCGGCGAGTACGAGCTGGGCCGCGCCGCGCGCGTGGCCGAGCAGATCATCCGCCCGACGGGGCTGGTCGATCCGGCGATCGAGGTGCGCCCCGTAACCGGGCAGATCGACGACCTGCTGGGCCAGGTGCGCCTGCAGGCGCAGAAGGGCTGCCGCACGCTCGTGACCACGCTGACCAAGCGCATGGCAGAGAACCTGACCGAATACCTGGACGGGATGCATGTGCGCGTGCGCTACATGCACTCGGACATCGACACCATGGAGCGCATGGAGATCATCCGCGACCTGCGCCTTGGCGAGTTCGACGTGCTCGTGGGCATCAACCTGCTGCGCGAGGGGCTCGACCTGCCGGAGGTGGGGCTGGTCGCCATACTCGACGCGGACAAGGAGGGCTTTTTGCGCTCGACCACGAGCCTCATCCAGACCATCGGCCGCGCCGCGCGCAACGCCGAGGGCCGCGTCATCATGTACGCCGATACCGTCACGCCCTCCATGCAGCGCGCCATCGACGAGACGAACCGCCGCCGCGACAAGCAGCTTGCGTACAACCGCGCGCACGGCGTCGTGCCGCAGAGCATCCATAAGGCCGTGCGCGACACGCTCGGCATCACCACGCGCGCGGCGCAGGAGGACGCGCCCGCGGGCGAGGCGCTCGAGCGGCGGCTGGCCGTGCTGACCGAGCAGATGCAGCAGGCCGCGCGCGAGCTGGAGTTTGAGCAGGCGGCCCGCCTGCGCGACGAGATCCGCCGCCTCACCGGCGAGGACGGCGGCAGGCCCGCCGCCGGGCTGCGCCCCGGCGTGATCGGCGCGCA
>URSN01000094.1 GCA_900550525.1 uncultured Eubacteriales bacterium | reverse complement strand
GAGGCTTCCCGGTCTCCAGTATTTCGAAGGTTTCGCGGATACAGCCGGTTTCCGCGGCAATCTGTTCCAGCAGCTCCCGCGCTTCGTCGCGCCGCCCCAGACGTACCAGCGCGAGCGCCTTCCAGTTCGCATACCTGCTGCAGATGGCATTCCCTTCCGGGTACATGTTGCCGAACTCCTGTTCCCGGGCGAAATAGTCCTCCGCCGCCTGCCGCTGCGCCGGCGCGCCCCCGGCGGCCGTCC
Organism: uncultured Eubacteriales bacterium; assembly: GCA_900550525.1. GTDB lineage: Bacteria > Bacillota > Clostridia > Christensenellales > CAG-138 > Aphodomorpha > Aphodomorpha intestinavium. The sequence continues at coordinate 7,190 of URSN01000094.1, read as the reverse complement.
GTTTTTTTGCAGAGCAAAGCGCCCGTCCCCGGTGGGAACGGGCGCTTTGCCGCCTTGGGGAGCGGTGGCAGCCGCCTGTACGGCGGCCGGATGGAGAACCGTCAGGAGAGCAGGTCGCCCTGATGGGCCACGAGCGTCGCGTCGTACACGCCCTGCACGCGCAGGAACTTGTCCACAAAATCGACGTCGCTCTCGCGGATGCGCAGCTCGATGGTCAGCTCCACGCCGTCGCGCTGCACGGTCTTGCTCTTGACGCGCGCGCGCGGCAGCTGCTTGACCATGCCCTTGACCTGCTGGCCCGCCCGCTCGTCGTAGTGGAGGATGAGCAGGAACGGCGCGGCCTGGCTGCCCTTGATGCCCGTGATGATGAACAGCATCAGGCCGATCACCAGCCCGCCGATGAGCCCCACGTCCAAAAAGCCCGCGCCCACGGCCAGGCCCTCGCCCACGGCCCAGAACATGAACACCGTGTCGATGGGGTCTTTGATCGCGGTGCGAAAGCGCACGATGGACAGCGCGCCGACCATGCCGAGCGAGAGCGCCATGTTGGACGAGATCATCATCAGCACGAGCGCGGAGACCATCGTGAGCATGATGAGGCTCAGGTTGAACGAGCGCGAATACACCACGCCCGCGAACGTCTTGCGGTAGACGAAGTAGATCCACAGCCCCAGGATGAGCGACACCACCAGCGATATGACCACGCGGATGGGGTTGAGCGTGCCCTGGAACAGGTCCGCGATGTTAAAAGTTCCCATTTCCTTGATCCCTCCTTGTCAAACGTTGCGCCCCGGGGCGCGTCAGAACTCGTACTGGCGGCAGAACAGGTACTTGCTGGCCGCCGTGCGCTGCGCCGCGGCCGTCTGGATGAGCATCTGGACATAGGCCGGCAGGCTGCGGTTGAACTTGACCTCCATGATCATGCAGTTGCGCAGCTCCGTCACCGGGTAGGTCGGCACGTCCGGGTCGAACAGCGCGGTGGCGCGCAGCGCCGTGCGCAGGTTCTTGTCGAACGTGATGCGCACGTCCTCCGCCGGGAACACATACGGCTCCCGGTCGTAATCGACCAGCACGCGCGGCCGCAGCTGCCGGAGCTTGAGGATGCCGAACATCTGCCCGGCAAACGGCTCCGGCCGGGCGAGCAGGAAGCGGCAGTCCCCCTTGAGCAGCGCGTCGCACTCCTGGCGCGTCAGGCGCAGGCTGCTCTTTTGGACGTACGCGCCGTCCTTGCGCTTGCGCTCGAGCTTGATCGTGCGGTCGGACCCGTTGTAGATGCGGATGCGGATCTTGTCGCGCGTGTCGAGGCCGTCGAGCTTGTCGCGGATGGCGCTGTCGTCCGGGTCGTCGAAGTACAGGCTGCGGATGTGGTACTCGCCGCCGCTCTGCGCGGCGTAGGCGTCCTGCGCCATGGTCATCTGCAGCCGCCGCGACAGCAGCGCGTGCTCGCCCGCGATGATGATGTACTTGAGCTCGTGCCGGTAGGGCCGCGCCTCGCCGCGCGCCGTACGCGGGCGCTCCTTGGCCGCGTCCATCATCTCACCTCCGTCAGGCTGCTCCTGCGCCCGAAGATCTCCGCCATCTCCGCGTCGGAGAGGTTGAAGTACTGCTGCGCGTAGTAGAGGAAGTATTCCGGCGCGTTCTTGGCCGAATCGCGCAGGCCCTCCACGCGCGTCTCCCAGGTGACGAAGCGGATCACGCCCCACTTGGCGGTATCGTACTCCATCTCCGTTTTGATGTTGGCCGCCAGCTCGTCGATGCGGGCGATCATCTTATCCGGCGCGAAGATGTCCATCATCAGCGCGCACTTTTGCAAAAACAGGGCGCGGAAGCTGTCGTTCTTGAGCAGCGCGCGCGAGAGCGTCGTGGAAAAGCCCTTGCCCGCGCCGTGCCCCTCCGGGTTGAAGTACTTGGTGAAGAAATCCCGCCGGTAGCCGGTCGTAAGGTTCAGCGACTGCGAGCCGTCCTCGCGGTTGAACGCCCAGTCGAAATCGTACGGGATCCAGCGCCACTTGTTGTCCAGCTGCCGGGAGCGCCAGAACTTGATGTTGCCCGTGTCCGTGTTGCCCACGTAGATCTCCATCGCGCAGTACTCGGCGAAGTTCTCCACGTCCATGAGCGAGCAGACGTAGGCGTAGTGCTCCGGGTCGGACAGGTCGTGGCTGCCGGCGTATTCCACCAGCGCCTTGTAGTCGAGGTAGCCGTTGCCGGAGATCTCCGCCGCGGGCGACACGCCGTTGCCCACGAGGATGTCGATCTGCTCCGGGTCGGCCAGGCCGTAGCGCTGCGCGAGGAAATACTTGTTCACCTTCTCGCGCAGGTTGTACACGCCCCAGTATTCGCCGTTGATGTAGAGCACCACCTGCACGTACGACTGCGTGGGCAGGATGCTGCCGCCGTCCTCGAGCAGGCCCTGGATCAGGATGTCGCGCATGCGCGTGTAGATCACGTCCTTGGCCGAGGCGCGCAGCGTGAGCGTCTTGAACGACGTGTACGGCCGGTTGTCGAAGAACGCGTAGTCCATGCTCGTGGAGCCGTAGCCCGCGCGCGACACGAGCGCGATGCCCTTCTGCTTGTCGTAGCGCGAGAACGCGCCGAAGATGCGGCACAGCAGGTCCTCCTCAAAGAGCAGCGTCCCGTCCGCGCCGATGTAATCGATGTGCGCCGGCCGCTCCCACTCCATGCCCATCGGGTCCGGGTGCGTCTCGTGCTGCGCGTTGAAGTTGGCGTACTTGAGGTAGTCGCTCTGGTTGTTGTACTCGATGGTGAAGCTCGTGGGCGAATCGCGCCCGCCGCTCTTTTCGTAGTACGTCTGCCCGGCCACATAGATGCCGTTGACCGCGCCGAACAGGTAATCCGGGGCGGACACGAGGCTGACCACCGGGATGGTGGAGACGTGGTTCTCCGCCGTGGCCTCGCCCTGGTTGATGAAGTAGGAGGCGGTGGCCACGTCGCTCTCCAGGTAGCCGTTTGCAAACGCGCGCGCGCGCAGGATCGTCACCCCGGAGGAGAGCGTGATCGCCCCGGTGTACACCTGCGACGTCTCGTCCGGGATGCTGCCGTCGGTCGTGTAGCGCACGACGGCGCCGGGCGAGGAGCTCAGCTCCACCGTCTGCGCGCTCGTATAGCGGCCCGCGGGCAGCGAAAACGCGGGCGTCTCGGCATAGGCGGGCAGGCCCGCGCCGTTGGCCGCGCCGGGCGTGGGCGTCTCGTAATAGACGGCCTTGCCGTCGAGCCCGCGGCCGTAGGACACGTCCGCGTGCGCCGGGCCGATCTGCAGTTTATCCAGCAGCGTCGCGTCCGGCGCGAAGAGGAACACCGAGTCCCCGTCGCCGGAGATGCCGAAGTTCGTCTCCAGCGTGCCGGAGGGGTCGCGCTGGTCCTTGCCCGAGGCGATGACCACGAGGTACCCGCCCGCCTCGAGCGTCATGTCCGGGAACACCCATTTGGCCGGGTTCTTGGCGTTGTTGGAGAGCGCGTAGCCGGAGAGGTTGATCGCCGCGCCGGAGCGGTTGTAGATCTCGATCCAGTCGTAATACTTCTGGTCCGGCTGGATGAGGGTGCTCTTGTTGCCGTTGATGATCTCGCTGAGCATCAGCTCGCCCGTACCAAAGGGGAGCGACGCCTGGTATTCGGCCGCGCCGGCGGCGGTGTTGGCGTAGCCGGGGGTGGGGCTGGCCGTCTGCTGCCACGCGCCCGTGCCGTCCGGCACGCGCGCCATGGACTTGTCCGTCTCCTGGCGGGTGTATTCCACGCTGTCGAGGATGCGGCCGTCGGGCGTGGAGAACACCACCGCCTCCTCGTAGGCCGCCAGGCCGAAGGGAACCTCGATCTGCGTGTTCGAGCTGCCCTCGCGCCCGGTGCAGTAGATCAGCAGCGTCCCGTACGCGCGGATGACCGTGCCCTGCGGCAGCGCGTACTTGAGCGGCTGCGCCGGGTTGTCCGATATGCCGTAGCCGGACAGGTCGATGTCCGTCCCGGTCGTGTTGTACAGCTCGATCCAGTCGCAGTAGCTGCCGTCCGGGCCGAGCAGCGTGGAGGCGTTGGACGCCATGAACTCGTTGATGAACACGCCGTTGCTCTCCGCCTCGGTGGCGGCGAGCGTGGCGAGGAACGCGGCGACGCCCTCGTCGTTGTTGGCAAAGCCGGGGCTCGGGCGCATCTCGACCCAGCCGCCCGCCTCGTCGCGGCCGAGCGTATAGCCCGTGGACACCGCCTTGAGCGAGAGGCTGTCGATCACCGCGCCGCCCTCGGTGGTGAGCACGAGGTCGTCGTCCGCGGAGAGCTTGCAGGGCGTGTGCAGCGGCCCGCGCGCCGTATCGCCCGAGCAGACCACGCCCAGGTACCCGTGCGGCGGGATCGTCGTGCCGGCCGGGAAGGTCCACTTGGCCGCCTCCACCTTGTCGTCGGAGAGGCCGTAGCCGCCGATGGCCACCTCCTGGTCGGAATCGTTGTACAGCTCCAGCCAGTCGGGCGAGTCGCCCGTCTCGTCGGACAGGGTGCCCTTATTGCTGGTCATGACCTCGTTGATGCGGATGGTATGCGTATTCAGGCTCCCGGAAGAACCGCTTCTGGTGAGGTAGATGATTAGCGCCACCAGCAGGATGACCGACAGCGGCACGACCAGTACCAAGCGCCTGCGTCTCAATGGTTCAACTCTCCTTTCCCCCCCGTCGGAGGGGGACCGTCCTGGGCGGGCGGCCGTCCGCCGGCCCGCGGGCCCTTCCCCGCAGGGGGATGCGCCCGCGCCGCTAAGCGCAGGGCGGCCCAATACAGGGCGTCCCCTTCTTTTCCGGACGCCCTGCCGTTACCATAGCATACCACAAGCGCGGGCCGCTGCCTATCCCCCCGGCAAAAATTTACAGTTCCTTTTCTTTTGCGCGCCGCCTTTGCGCCGCCGCCGCGCGTTCGGGGCCGCAGGCGCGCGCGTGACATGGGCCGCCGCGGGCCGCTGCCGGCTCGCCGCGCGGCCCGCTTTCACGGGACGGACGGGCAGGCGGCCGCCGCGCGGGGGGGGGCTTCCCCGATCCCGCAGCTGGAAGCTCAACTCCCCGAGAAGGCGGCCGCCGCGCGGCGGCTTCCCTCTTTCCGTTTCCCGCCCGCGCGTCAGCGCGCCGGCGCGGCGCGGTTGCGCCGTTTCAGAGGGGCGCGCATCCGCCGGCGTATCCCGCCCGCGCGTCAGCGCGTCAGAACGAGACGAACAGGTACCGGGCCGCCAGGCGCTTGAGCGGCGGCAGCTCCCCCGGCAGCCGCGCGGCGCTTTTTTCGAGGAAGTCCGTCATCTCGCCGCGCTGCGCGGCGGTCATGACATGGTTGGAAAAGCGCGCCTCGAGCGCCAGCGCCGCCAGGCGCTCCGGCGGATGGACGCCGTAGCGCTCCAGCCGCTTCACCTCCCGCCAGGCGGCGAGGATGCGCTGCCGCTCGCTCCCCCGCCGCAGCCGCCGCGCGCGGCGCTCGAGCAGCACGCGCCTGCGCACTACGAGCGCGCCGAGCAGCGCGGGCGGCGCGAGCAGCAGCAGAAGATAAGGGCTCCACCGCACGGCGGGCGCGTCCCCCTCCGCCGCGCCGGGCGCATCGCCGGGCGCGTCCGGCGGCAGCACGCCGGGGCCGTCCGCGCCGTCCGCCGGGGGCTGCACCCCCTCCACGGGCGGCTCCGTCCCCTCCGCAGGCGGCGGCGTTTTGCCGGGGACGGCCGCCGAATCCGGCGCGTCCGTTTCCGCGGGCGGCGCCGTTTCGCCGGGCGCGGCCGTCGCCTCCGGCGCGTCCGTTTCCGCAGGCGGCGCGGCGCTGCCGGTCACCTCCAGCGGCGTCCAGCCGAACCCGTCCACATACACCTCGGTCCAGGCGTGCGCGTTCTCGTCCGTCACGGCGGTCCACTCGCCCGGCCGCGCCTCCACGAGATAGCCGCTCACATAGCGCGCCGGCACGCCGAGCGATTGCAGCATGGCCGTCGCGGCGCTTGCAAAGTGCACGCAGTAGCCGCGGCGGCGCTGCGTCAGGAAATACAGGATGAAATCCTCCCCCGCCGGGGCGCGCTCCGCCTCGAGGTCGTAATACGCGGCCTGGCGGATGTGCGCGGCCACCTGCTGCGCGAGCGTTTCGCGCGGCGCGGACGCGTCGATGCCCGCCTGCGCCGCGATGCGCCGCAGCTCGGCGGCGAGCGCCTCCGGCACGTCCGTATACGCCTCCTGCGCCCACTGCCGGTAGGCCAGCTCCGCCGCGCTGTCCGCCGCGGCCCGATCCGGCTCGTCCAGCGGCACATACGTCCAGCCATAGGCATCCGCCGCGCGGCGCACAGAGGCGTACGCCTCGCCCGCCTCCGCCTCGCCGGATACGGGGTAGTACGGCGCGTAGGCGATCTCCGTGGCCCCCGCCAGGTGCCTTACCGACAGCGCGCGCGCCGGGCCGAGCGCGGCAAGCCGCGCCGCCTGCTCCCGCCATACGCCCTCCGCCGCCGCCGGCGGGTCCGTGGCCGCGCCGCCCCAGGCCGCGCCGTCATAGCGGCCCAGCGCGCTGCCGCGCAGGTACAGCGCCCCGCCCGCCTCGTCGCGCACCTCGAGCACCGTCGCGCCCGTGGTGCGGCGCGGGCCGAGCGTGCGCACATCCACGCGCTCGTCCGGGCGGCTCGCGTCCACGCGCTCCACCGTCTCCACGAGCGTGGGCGCGTCCTCGCGCCCCATGCCGCCGCTGCGCATCACGAGGATGCGCTCGCGCAGGATATCCGGCCAGGCCGCGCGCACATAGCCCTCGCGCGGCGAGAGCAGCAGCACCACGGCGCACAGCGCGGCCACGAGCGGCAGGTAGGCGAACACGAGCGCCGCGCCGCGCCGGGGCGAGGCGCGCCGCACGCCCTGCGTGAGCAGCAGCAGCGCCCAGAACGCGATGGCGCACAGCACGGAGAACAGCGACGGCGGCCGGTCCATGAGCACCATGGACACGGCGAAAAACGGCAGCGACACCACGATGCACGGCGCGGCGGCGGACAGGCGGATGAGCGACCAGCCGTACAGCAGCATGACCGGCGCGGAGAGCATCACGATGAACAGCGTGCAGCCCGCGGCGCGCTGCGCCGCGCTCACCCCCTCCGGCGGGGCGACCGGGGCCAGCCACTCCACGCCGAGCGCGAGCAGGTTGTCCACCTCCGACACGGCCACCTCCGCGCCCAGCAGCAGCATCTGCCGCCAGCGCAAAAA
>URSN01000093.1 GCA_900550525.1 uncultured Eubacteriales bacterium | reverse complement strand
CGGCGGTGAGCACGGCGGTGGCCGTGGCGCTGTGCCTTGCCTGCACGCGCGGCGGGCGGCGCGCGCCGGGGCGCGCCGGGGCGCAGCGGGCGCGGACGGCGGCATGAGCGCGGCGCTGCTGCCGCTGCTGTTCGCGGCGGTGATGGTATACGGCCTTGTGCGCCGCGTGGACGTGTACGAGGCGTTCGTGGCGGGCGCGGCGGAGGGGCTGCCCGTGCTGCTGAAGGTACTGCCGTACCTTGCGGCGATGCTCATCGCCATCCGCACGCTGCGCGACAGCGGGCTGATCGCCCGGCTGACGGAGCTGCTCGCGCCCGCGTGCGGGGCGGTGGGCATGGACGCGGAGCTGCTGCCGCTGCTGCTGCTGCGGCCGTTCTCCGGCAGCGCGGCGATGGCGGCGCTGGCCGACCTGTTCGAGAGCCACGGGCCGGACTCCGGCGTGGGATACACGGCGAGCGTGCTCATGGGCAGTTCGGAGACGATCTTCTACGAGGTCGCGCTGTATTTCGGGGCGGTGGGCGTGCGGCGCACGCGCTTTGCCGTGCCCGTCTCGCTCGCGGCGATGGCCGCGGGGGTGCTGACGGCGCTGCTGCTGTGCCGCTGAAGGCGGGCGATGTTTCACGTGAAACATGGGGCGGGTTGAAAAGCGGCGGCGCTTCCCGTATAATAAAGGGAACAAATGAACGGGAGGATGGCATGGCCAGGATCATCGCCATTGCAAACCAGAAGGGCGGCGTGGGCAAGACGACCACGTCCGTCAACCTCGCCGCGTGCGTGGCGGACGCCGGGCGGCGCACGCTGCTCATCGACGCGGACCCGCAGGGCAACGCGACCAGCGGCCTCGGCGTGGACAAGAACGCGCTCGAGAGCTCCATCTACGACGTGTTCATCAACGACCTGCCGCTCTCGGACGCGGTGCGCCCGACCATGCTGGACACGCTCCGGCTCGTCCCGGCGAACATCGAGCTGGCCGGCGCGGAGGTGGAGCTGGTCACGCGCATGGCGCGCGAGCAGGTGCTCAAGAACGCCCTTGCCGCCGTGCGCGGCGCGTACGACTTTGTGTTCATCGACTGCCCGCCCTCGCTCGGGCTGCTCACGCTCAACGCGCTCAACGCGGCGGATACGCTGCTGGTGCCCATCCAGTGCGAGTTTTACGCGCTCGAGGGCCTCTCGCAGCTGATGAACACGGTGCGCCTCGTGCGGCGCAACCTCAACCCGGCGCTCGACGTGGAGGGCGTGGTGCTCACCATGTTCGATTCGCGCACGAACCTCTCGGTGCAGGTGGTGGAGGAGGTCAAGAAGTTCTTCCGCAACAAGGTGTACGAGACGATCATCCCGCGCAGCGTGCGGCTGAGCGAGGCGCCCTCGTTCGGGCTGCCGATCATCCGCTATGCGCCGCGCAGCAGCGGCGCCGCCGCCTACGAGGCGCTCGCGCGCGAGCTGATGGCGCGCGCGGACGCGTGACGCGGCACGACAGGAGGGAACGCATGGCAGGCATGAAAAAGGGACTTGGGCGCGGGCTGGACGCGCTGCTCGAGCCGTACGCCGCGCCGCAGGCGGAGGCCGGGCGCGTGCTGGAGATCAGCGTGCGGGACATCGATACCAACCGCGCGCAGCCGCGCAAGAGCTTCGACGAGGCGGCGCTGCGGGAGCTGGCGGATTCCATCCGCGTGCACGGCGTGGTGCAGCCGCTGCTGGTCAAGCCGAACGGCGGCCGCTATACCATCGTCGCGGGCGAAAGGCGCTTTCGCGCGGCGCGCCTTGCGGGGCTCGCGGCGGTGCCCGCGCTCGCGGTGGAATATGACGATGCGAAGATGCAGGAGGTCGCCCTGATCGAGAACCTCCAGCGCGAGGACCTCAACCCGATCGAGGAGGCGGCGGCCATCCGCTTTCTGATGCAGCAGCACGACCTGACGCAGGAGGAGGTCTCCGCGCGGCTGGGCAAGAGCCGGCCGGCCTTCGCCAATGCGCTGCGCCTGCTGGGGCTGGAAAAAGTCGTGCTCGAGCTCGTGCGCGATGGGACGCTCTCGGCCGGGCACGGCCGCGCGCTCGCCGCCGTGGAGGATGCGGCGCAGCAGAAAAAGCTCGCGGACGAGTGCGTGCGCATGGGCTATTCCGTGCGCGCGCTCGAATCGCGCGTGCGCAACCTGCGCGCACAGGCGCAGCCGAAGAAGCGCCCCGCGCCCGCCCCGCACAGCGGCGACCTGGCCGCGGCCGAGCGCGCGCTGCGCGAGCGGCTGGGCACGCGCGTGCTTATCGCGGGCGACGAGAAGAAGGGCCGCATCACCATCGAGTATTATACCGCCGCCGAATTGCAGCGCCTCTACGACCAGCTCATGCAGGGGTGAGGCCGCCCCGGCGCGGGCGCGGGCCGGGCGGATGGAGCTTTCGCCGCGGCGGCGCAGGACAGGCCGCGGCGGGCAGAAAAAGCGCCGCGGCGTTTCACGTGAAACACCGCGCGGCGGCATGATGGGAAGCGCCCCCGGCGCGGGCGCGGGCGGCCTGTTTCGCAGGCGTTGAGAGCATCGCAGGGGAGCGGGGCGCGCACGGAAGGCGCTCCGGGAAGAAGCGGACATTCAGGGAAGCTGAACGTGACAAAAGCGGACTGCAAAATCATAGGATTAAAAGACAAGCCGCTCCTCAAGGATAGAGCGGCGCAATGGTTTCACGAAAAATGGGGGATTCCCCTGAACGAGTATTTGGAAAGCATGGAGGCCAGCCTTTCGGGCAAAAGCGCCGTTCCGCAGTGGTATCTTGCAATGGACGGCGGGAGAATCATCGGGGGGATGGGCGTCATTGAAAATGATTTTCATGAGCGAAAGGATTTAACGCCCAACGTCTGCGCCGTTTATACGGAGGAGGACTGCCGCGGGCGCGGCGTTGCAGGCGCGCTGCTTCGCCATGTGTGCGCGGATATGAAAAAACACGGGATCGATACGCTCTATCTTGTGACGGACCACACCTCGTTTTATGAACGATACGGCTGGAACTTTCTCTGTATGGTGCAGCAAAGCGATGCATCCGGCATGATAAGGATGTATGTGCACCGGGAAGGGGTTTCAGAGGGACAATGAAAGCGGCATGCGCAGCCGCTCTGTTCTGCCGGGCGAGCGGACAGGCCGTGCGGGGGCGGGGCTGTGCAGAACGGGAGCGGTCGCGGCCAGAAGAAAAATAAAGCGGCAGGACGGGACGCGGAAGCGCCCCGTTTAGTTTTGCCGCGCCGGGGGGGCGGGCGGCGTTGGGCGCAGGAAGGGGCGGCGTTGGGCGCAGGAAAGGGCTGCGGCGCGCGGAAAAAGCGCCGCGGCGTTTCACGTGAAACATCGCGCGGCGGGCGGGGAAACGGCTGCTGTGCGCGGGGGGAACGGATGCGTTGGGCGCAGAAAAGGCCGCTGTGCGCGGGAGAAGGGGCGCGCCGGGGAAATTCAGCCGAGGCCCTGGAGCTTCATCCACGCGGCCATGACGAGGCGGTGCGGCAGGAGCTTGACCAGCAGCGCCTGCGCGCGGGCGACGAAGCCGTATACGCTCACGTCGCGGCCGCGCGCCGCGTCGCGCCATGCGCGGCGGACGATCTGCTCCGGCTCGTACATGGCCAGATACCGCCTGACCACGGGCGGCCCGTCCCGCTTCTCGGCGCGGTCGAAGAACTCCGTGCGCGTCCAGAACGGGCAGACGGCCAGCACGCGCACGCCGCGCGGCCGCAGCTCGCGCCCGAGCGCGCGGCTGTAGCTGAGCACGAACGACTTGGACGCGGCGTAGGCGCAAAGCTGCGGCACCGGCTGGAACGCCGCCACGGACGCGACGTTGATGATCTGCGCGCCGGCGGCCATATGGGGCAGCGTCAGGCGGCACAGCGCCAGCAGCGCCTGGCAGTTGAGGTCCACCATGTTCATCTGCTCGCCGAGCGGCAGCTCCGCCGACGCGCCGAAGAGCCCGTAGCCGCTTGCGTTGACCAGCAGCGCCACGTCCGGCCGCTCCCGCTCGAGCAGGGCGGCGTAGCGCGCAAGGCTCGCGCGGTCCGTCAGGTCCAGCGCCAGCGCGCGCACCGGGCACGGCGCTGCGAGCGAGAGCAGCCGGTCCTTGCGCCGCGCGATGGCCCACACCTCGTCAAACGTGCGGCCGGAGGCGGCGAGCGTCTCGGCAAAGCGGCGGCCGATGCCGCTCGACGCGCCCGTCACCACCGCGATCGTTTTGTGCATCGCCGCGCCTCCTCTCCCGCCCGGGCGCTGCCGCGCGCCGGGACGGCCGTTTTGGTGCACGGAAGAAACCCGCCGGCTGCGGCGGCTGCCTCCCGCGCCTTAGCGTGCCCGAGCGCGCGCCGGTTCATCCCGTTTTCCCGTATCGCCTGAGCGCGGCATCCGCGCGCCGGTTCATCCGCCGTAGATCGCCTCGTGCAGCAGGCGCGTGTTCTCCTCAAGGTCGATGGAGAGCACGGCCGCGCCGTTCTTGTCGGCATAATGCCAGGTATCGTCAAAGGGCAGGCGGTAGCTCTCCAGCGTCGTAGCGCCGGAGAGGATGCTCGTGCCCAGCTGCAGCATCATATCGAGGGTGAGGTTGGTCGTCACGTTCTCCACGGCGTAGCTGGCAAGGCCCAGCAGGTCGTCCAGCCCGCCGTCCTGCTGCATGCTGGCAAGGATCAGCTCCAGCAGGTGCCGCTGCCGCTCCGTGCGGGAGAAATCCCCGTCGGAATCGGCGCGGCAGCGCGCGTACCAGAGCGCCAGCTCCCCGTCGAGCAGCACGGGCCCGTCCTCGACCTTCAGCACGCGCCGGCCCACCTTCTGGTTGATGTAGTTGGCCTCGTGGCGCGTCAGGTCCACCGTCACGCCGCCGATGCGGTCGATCAGCTCCTCAAACGCCGTGAAGCTGACGGCCGCGTAATACTGCACGTCCAGGTCGAAATTCAGGTTCAGCGTGTTGATCAGCCCGCCCGCGCCGCCGCTGTTGTACGCGGTGTTCAGGCGGCCCCAGTACTTGCCGTTGACCTTGACCCAGCTGTCGCGCATGAGCGAGATGAGCTTGACCGTGTGCGTCTGCCGGTTGTAGGAGGCGAGCATCATGGAATCCGATCGGCCCTGCGCCTCCACGTTGCCGGAGCGCGAATCCGTGCCGATGAGCAGGATGTTCACCACGTTCGGGTCCTTGCTGTCCACCTGATAGATGGGCTGCTCCTCGTAGGGGGCGTCCTCGCCGTCCTCTTCGCCGTCCCCCGCGTCCGGGCGCGGCGAGGAGAGGATGGTGAGCGTATCGTCCCGGTTGCCGGTGATCACGGGCAGTTCGTCCGGCCGCTCCACCGTGCTGGCGGCGCCCTGCTGCAAGCGCGCCACCACATACCATACCGCGCCCGCGGCCAGCAGCGCCAGCGCGAGCACGGCGATCAGGATGATCTTCAGCGTTTTTTTCATGGCATTACGCCTTTCCTCCCAGGTTTTGCGCGCGGCGCGCGCGTGCGGCCGCACGGATTCGTATCATTATAGCATTGTTTATTATAAAAAGAAGTGAACGCTTTGTGAAACCGTGTCCATTTGGGGCGTTTTCCGCCGCGCCCATAGATGTTGTGGCGCAGCGCGGGCCGGAACACAACGTTTTTTGGCGCAATTTTCGGCGCTTCATGGCGCCTGTTTTTTCAAAAAGTGGGGAATGGACGCCGCCCGCCCGTCAGGCGCATTTGTGAAGGAACGTTGAACAATCCGTTGCCAGACCGTAAAGAAATGCGCCAAACCAGCCTGGACTATGAACAAACGCAAAACAAACCATGACGGTGCGGCACCCTTTCCGGCGCCGCGTGCTACAATGCCAAAAAACCATCCGGTGGGGGAACCCATGAAAAAATTGACCGTTTTTGTACTCATCTGCACGCTGCTTTTTGGCGCTTCCTTTGGCGCGTCCGCCGCGGCGGAGGAACCGTATGTGCGCGTGCGCCTGTCCACCGGCGGCGCGCAGGCGGCGCAGGTGCTCTGCGAGGGCGCGTACCGCTGCGGCGGCACGTCCTTCACCGGCGGCAGCGGCACGCTGGAGCGGCACGGCGCGCGCGTGCGCGTGGTGCACGAGACGCTCGGCGTGCTCTCGGACAATGCGTTCGTCTATCTGGCGCGGCGCGGCGAGGGCTGCCTCACGCTCGAAAACGCGCGCTACGGCACGTGCCGCTATCTCGGCGACCTGTACGCCTGCGTGGAGGACGGCGCGCTGTGCCTGGTGAACTATGTGCCGCTCACGCAGTACCTCTACGGCGTGACCGGCGGCGAGCTGCGCAACTCCCACCCCGCCGAGGCGCTCAAGGCGCAGGCCATCGCCGCCAAGGGCTACGCGCTCTCCTGCCTGGGCGGCGACGGGCCCTATGACCTGACCGACGGCCCCAACGACCTGGTCTACAAGGGCTACCGCCCGGACGACGGGCGCGTCATGGCCGCGGTGGACGCCGTGGCCGGGCGGACGCTGCTCATCGACGGCGAGCCGCTCAAATGCTATTACTGCACCGGCAACGGCGGCCAGACGCTGCCCCCCGCCATGCGCTGGGGCGCGGACAGCCCGGCCAACGCCGCCTACGACATGCGCTTTGACCCCTATGATCTGGTGGGGGCCGGCGGCGACGCGGCGGTGCTCGCGCTGCCATCGGACGCGTCCGCCTGGCCGGCACAGGCGCAGGCGGTGTTCCTGAGCGCGGCGCGGGAGCAGGAGCCGCGCGCGGCGCAGGTGCTCGAGCTGCTCGCGCTTTCGGGCTATCACAACGCCGAGGACCGCCAGGGCACGGCGCTGCACCCGGCGGACGAGGCCCCGCACGCCTGGGCGGCCGCCGAGGTGCGCGTGCGATTGGCGGATGGGAGCGAGGCCGCGGTACGCTGCGGCTTTGCGCCGGAGGCGCTGCTGGAGGCCGGGGCCGTCGCCTGCGAGGGGGCGAACGTCTGGTTCGTGCGCGAGGAGGCGCCCGGTCAGTGGCAGGCGGTGTTCCGCCGCGCGAGCGGCCACCGCGTGGGCATGAGCCACCGCGGCATGCTGGAGATGGCGTACCAGGGCTATACCGCGGCGGAGATCCTCGCCTTCTATTACCCGCACGCGACGCTCTCCGGCACGGAGACGGGCGCGGACGCGCAGCGCGCGGCGGCCGCGGCGCAGCCGACGCCCACGCCGTACCAGGTGCGCGTGATCGAAGCGCCGCAGTCCGCGGCGGCGCAGCCCGCCTCCGCCAGCCTGTGGGACCTGCTGCTGGGCTGGCTGGCGTGAGGGGGACGGAGGGCGCGGCAGCAGCGGCATGTATGGCGGCGTGCGCGGGGGAGGACGCGCCGCGCGTGCTTTCCGCTGCGCGTGCCCTGTCCGCCGCCCGCCGCGTCGCCCTGCGCCCGCCCGCGTTCCCTGTGCAGCCTATCCCTGCCTGCCGCCGGTTTTTTCCTGCGCTCTGCCGCCCGCGTCCCCTGCGCGGCTTATCCCTGCCTGACGCCGGATCTTTAAAACGCGTCGACCTGCTCTCGCGTACGCATAAACTGCACAATCCAATAACAGCAAGCAACCGGATAAAAAAAAAAAAAAAAAATCCA
>URSN01000092.1 GCA_900550525.1 uncultured Eubacteriales bacterium | reverse complement strand
CGGCTGCGCCGCGCCGCTGTCGCTCACGTGCGCCTCGTAGCCGCTGCGGCGCGCGGCGGCCCTGGGCTCCGCCTGCTGCGGCGCGCTCTGCGGCGCTTCCGGCGCGGCGGGCGCGGCGGGCTCCTCCTGCGCGGCGGGCGCCTGCACGGCGGGCTCCTGCGGCGCGGGCGCGCTTTGCTCCTGCGCGGCGGGCGCCTCCTCCGCCTCATCCACGCCGCCGACGTGGACGGCCAGATCCATATCGGAGGCCAGCACGGAGCGCAGGCGCTCCTGCCGCTCGCGCTCGAGGCGCTCACGCCGCTCCTGCTCCTCCTTTTCGATCATCCGCTCCTCGGCGGCCTTCGTGCCAGCCAGCAGGTCCGCGACCGCCGACTGCGCAAGCGCGACGCGCTCGAGCAGCGCCTTCACATCGCCCTGCAGCTGCCTGGCCGTTTCCAGAAATCCGTTATTCGCCATAATGATCATGCCCCCGATCGTTTGGTATGGGCGCCGGTGCGCCCTGCGGCGCGGGCGGCTGCGCCGCGCGCCGTATCATGCCTGCAAAACCCTCGTCCGTCACCGCGGCGACGATGTGCCCCGGCCTGCCGGCGGCAGCGCCGAGCCCGTCCACCGGCAGCAGCGCGACGCCGCGCCCGGCGCAGAGCCGCTCATAGCGCCCGCGCGTCGCCGCCGACGCGCTTTTGTCGATCAGCAGCAGGCACGCGGCGCCCTCGTGCACGGCCTTTTCCGCCGCATAAGCGCCCGTGCGGCAGCGGCCCGCCTTCTGGCACAGGCCGATGGCGTCATGGAGCCGCCGGTCCATCCCGCAGCGCCTCCCTGAGCGCGGAAACCACCTCGTCGCCGGGCTTTGTCTCGAGCGCCCGCTCGAGCGCGCGCGTTTTCACCGCCCGCTCCAGGCACGCGGCCGAGGCGCACAGGTACGCCCCGCGGCCGTTGGCGCGCCCGGTCGCGTCCAGACGGATCTCGCCCTCCGGCGTGCGGACGATGCGGACCAGCTCCTTTTTCGGGCGCATCTGGCGGCAGGCCACGCACATGCGCATCGGCGTCTTTTTCGGCAAGCGTTACGCCTCCGTTTCGTCCGGCCCGGCCGCCTCGCCGCGCTCCTGCTGGAAGACGGCGTCCATGGCCTGCGACTGGCTCTTGATGTCGATCTTCCAGCCGGTCAGCTTCGCGGCAAGGCGCGCGTTCTGCCCCTCCTTGCCGATGGCCAGCGAGAGCTGCGCGTCCGGCACGATGACCTTGGCCGCCTTCTCCTCCTCGTTGATATAGACCATGAGCACCTTGGCGGGGCTGAGCGCCTTGGCGATATAGACCGCCGAATCCGGGTCCCACTCGATGATGTCGATCTTTTCGTTGTGCAGCTCGTTCACGATGCGCTCCACGCGCGTGCCGCGCTGCCCGACGCATGCGCCCACGGCGTCCACCTGCGGGTCGAGCGAGTGGACGGCTACCTTCGTGCGGAAGCCCGCCTCGCGCGCGATGGACTTGACCTGCACCACGCCGTTCTGGATCTCCGGCACCTCGAGCTCGAACAGGCGCTTGACCAGCCCCGGATGCGTGCGGGAGACGAGCACCTGCGGGCCCTTGTTGTCCTTGCGCACCTCGAGCACGTAGACCTTGATGCGGCTGGAGTTCTCGTACGTCTCGCCGGGGATCGTCTCGTTGGCGGCCAGCAGGCCGTCCGTGCGCCCCAGCTCCACAAAGACGTTGCCCTTCTCCACGCGCTGCACGATGGCGGTGAGCACCTCGTTCTCCTTCTCGACGTACTCCTCGTAGATCACGCCGCGCTCCGCCTCGCGGATGCGCTGCATGACGACCTGCTTGGCCGTCTGCGCCGCGATGCGGCCAAAGTCGCGCGTCTGGATCTCCTCCTCGAGCACGTCGCCCAGCTCGTAGAGCGGGTTGACCTTCTTCGCGTCGGCAAGGGTGATCTCGTTGTGCGGGTTCTCCACCGTCTCGACCACCGTCTTGGAGGCGAAGATCTGGATGGCGCCCTCGACCGGGTCCACCTCCGCGCGCACATTGGCCGACGCGCCGTAGTTGCGCTTATAGGCCGAGATGAGCGCCGCCTCGATGGCCGAGATGAGCACCTCCTTGCTGATGCCGCGTTCCTTTTCCAGCGCGTTGAGCGCCTCGATAAACTCCACGTTCATGTTCCGTTCTCTCCCAGTTGCAGATTATCAAACCGTTGCGGTATCCCGTTTGTCAAAACCGGACGTCCGGCCGCACCAGCGCGGCCTCCCGGCGCAAAAAGCGCCGCACGCCGCCCTCCGCCGCCAGCTCGAACGACTCCGCGTCGAACGAGCGCAGCGTGCCGGTCCATTCCTTCTTGCCCTCCTGCGGCGCATAGAGCCGCACGATCAGCTCCTTGCCGATGCTGCGCGCATAGTCCGCATCCTTTTTGAGCGGGCGGTCCAGCCCGAGCGACGACACGCTGAGATAGTAGTGCTGCTCGATGGGGTCCGCCTCGTCGAGGATGGGATCGACCGCATGGCTGACGCGCTCGCAGTCGTCCACGCTGACGCCGCCCTCGCGATCGATGAACAGCGTGAGCACCCAGTTGCCGTGCTCCTTTTGAAACTCCACATCGCACAGGGAAAAGCCCATCGCTTCCACCGTCTCCCGCACGAGCGAATCCACAATCTCCGCCGTTTTCAAGCAGAGTCCCCCTTCCTGCGCGCCCGCCGGCGGGCTGCGCCATCCATCAAAATGAAAGAGTGGGCCGTTCCCCACTCTTGTCATGCTCGCATACCTACAACGGACAGTATAGCACAGCCGCGCCGCAAATGCAAGCCCTTTTCGCCCGATCGGGCGGCGCCTACAGCCGGTATTCGAGCTGGCAGTCGAACGGTTCCGCGGCGACGTGCGCAGGGTTGTACGTGTGCGCCTCGACACAGCCCATGGCCCGGTAGAACGCCTGGCTCTCGATTGCGGAATGGGCCGATATGTACAGCTTTTGCGCGCCCCTGTCCCGCGCCCACCGCGCCGCCGCAAGGAACAGCGCGCGGCCGATCCCCTGCCTGCGCGCGTCCTCCGAGACGTGCAGGTTGGTCAGGTCGAGGTATTCCCGGCCGTCGCCAAACCACTCCGCGCCCACCGCCGCAAAGCCCTTCATCGCCCCCCGATCAAAGGCTGCGCGGGCAAAGCCGCCCAAGCGGAGCGTGCGCGCCAGCTGCGCAAGCAGCGCCCGGTGATCACGCTCCGTCCAGTCGTCCACAAAAGGCGCGTCCACGACCGTCCATGCGCCGTTCACCCGGCGGCGGCACTTGGTCACAACCTGGCGGCGCAAAAAGCCGTGGAACAGGCGCAGCTCCAGGTCGGCCTGCGTCAGGTCCCGATAGGCGGGCATGGTCCGTCCTCCTCAGTGGCGGCGGGAAGCGGAAGCGGCATCCCCCTGCCCGCTTCAGCGCCGCGGTTTCCCTATAGTGTAGCACGGAAAGCGAAAAAAATGGCAGACCGGGCTATGGCCGTGCCTTTTGCGAGGCGGGGCGACTTCCGGCGGCGAATGCAGCCGGCGCGGTTGACAGCCGTATCGTGTGCGGCGTGATCGGGCTGGATATTTCTTCGTCCGTATGATACAATGTTTCCATCCGACGGGTAAATGGAACAGCGGCCGCCGGGCATCCCTGTCCAAAGGCCATGAGAATTGCGCCATGCATAAAGAGGATAACGCCATGTTCAACCATTTTCGCTTAAAGGAAGCGCTTGTTCCATACAAGCGGGACTTTGCTCCAGTGCGATGGGGCAGGGAAAAGTTTAAGTGGGAGGCCATAAAGTGGTTTCAGGATCATTGGGATGTAAATGCGCCGGATTTTGCGGCGATGCTGGAGCGCGCATTGAATAGGACCGGCAACCTGCTGGCTTGTGCCAACAGTTTCCCAAAGGGGATGATCGCCGGCTTTGCAGCAGCCGCGCCCGAAGAGGTGCGCGCCATGTTTGTCGCGCTGTTTGATGAGAGCCGGGATGTTGTCGAACGGATGAATGCGTTCAAAGTGCAGTCTGACGTTCTTTTGAAAAAGTATGGAAATGGGGCTGCGCAGCACTACCAGTCCGAAAACGCGATCAGCACTTATCTGTGGCTCCGCTATCCCGATAAATACTGCATCTATAAACTTAGAGAGGTGAAAGCGGTCGCCAGCGAACTGGAGGCGGATTTTCGCTTCAAGAAGGGCGCTTACGCCGATAATATCCGCAATTTTCTGAAGCTGTACGATGAGATCAGCGAGGTCCTGAAGGGGGACGCGGAGCTGGTCAGCCTTTTCCGTTCGCAGCTGACGGACGACTGCTATCCTGATCCGGAGCTGAAAACGCTGGCAATAGATGTCGGGTTTTATATCAGCAGGCACGATCACAAGACGTATGCGGCGGCCGACACTTTGGATGACTACTGGTACGGGATGGATTATTCCCCCGGGCTCTCCGTGGAGGATTGGAGCCGGCTGCTGAACGATAAGACCGTCTTTACCAACAGCGCGCTTGAGATCATGAAGCGCATCAAGGCTTGCGGCGGCGCGGCATCCTGCAAACAGCTCTCGGACACATATGGCAATCCGCCGAGCTTCTATAACTTTGACTCGGTCAAGCTGGCCAGGCGCGTCTGCGCTGCCACCGGCATTTCACCGCAGCAGACGGAAAGCGGGGCCAACGAGTGGTGGACCATCCTGTATGTCGGCCGCTATGTTGGCCGCTACTATATCTGGAAACTGAGGGACGAACTCTCCGCCGCCCTCGATCAAGCCGATTTGAGCGGGGTCAAATTGTATGCAGATGCAGCGCACGAAGCAGCCGACCGCAGCTACTGGTGGCTCAATGCTGATCCAAAGACCTGGCGCTTTTCCGACATTGCCATTGGCGAAGTCCAATC
This sequence comes from uncultured Eubacteriales bacterium, assembly GCA_900550525.1. Taxonomy (GTDB): domain Bacteria; phylum Bacillota; class Clostridia; order Christensenellales; family CAG-138; genus Aphodomorpha; species Aphodomorpha intestinavium. Next base: position 2,786 of record URSN01000092.1, on the reverse strand, counting down.
CTATACGCTCTACAACGAAACCGGAAACAAGCGCCGCATCTTTCAGAACTTCCTTGACGCAAAAGCCGGCGACATGCTCATCGGGTATGAATCGACTCCCGTCAAGCAGATCGCTGCGATTGGCCGAATCAGCGCGGAGCAGGATGGAGAGAAGCTGTCCTTTGAGAAGGTTGAGGAGCTGGCTGTGCCGATCGACTATGCGGCGCTGAAGGGGTACTCCGAACTGGAGCATATGGAATATCTCCGGAATCCGCGAGGCAGCCTGTTCAAGCTTACCAAGGGCGAGTACGAGTTCCTGCTCGATCTGATCCACAGGGCGGAGCCTGCCGCTTCCAAATCTTCCTTTGAGGCATATGCCAAGGAGGACTTTCTCAGGGAAGTCTATATGACCGGGAAGCGCTATGAGAGCCTTGCCGCCGCGCTTCGCAACAAGAAAAACATCATCCTCCAAGGCGTGCCCGGCGTTGGCAAGACCTTTGCCGCAAGGCGCCTGGCCTGGTCCATGATGGGGGAAAAGGATGATGGCCGCATCGAATTCGTGCAGTTCCATCAGAACTATTCCTATGAGGACTTCATGATGGGATATAAGCCGGTTAAAGATGGCTTTGAGCTGAAATACGGCATTTTCTACCGCTTCTGCCAGAAAGCCGCGAATCAGCCCGACAAGGAGTTCTTCTTTCTCATCGATGAGATCAACCGCGGCAATATGAGCAAGATTTTCGGGGAGCTGCTCATGCTGATTGAAAAGGACTACAGGGGCGTGGAGGCGACGCTGGCCTACAACGGCCTTGCTTTCTCGGTGCCGAAGAACGTCTACATTATTGGCATGATGAACACTGCGGACCGCAGCCTCGCCATGATCGACTACGCGCTGCGCCGGCGCTTCAGCTTTTTTGAAATGGAACCGGGCTTTGACGCGGAAGGCTTCCTTCGGTACCAGAACGGCTTGAACAGCGAACCGTTCAACGAGCTGATATCCAGGGTAAAGGACCTGAACCGCGAAATATCGCTCGACAAATCGCTGGGGAAAGGCTTCTGCATCGGCCACAGCTATTTTTGCGGCGCAGCTGCCTGCACCGAGCAATGGCTGCGCGCCATCGTGGACTATGACATCCTTCCCATGCTTCGGGAATACTGGTTCGATGACGAGGCCAAATTCCGGCGTTGGGAGAACATTCTGCAAGGTGTGTTCCAATGATAAAGGACAAGAGCATCTTCATAAGGAACATATACTACATGCTCTCCTATGCCTTTATGACGCTGCATCAGGGCGGGTACGAGGAGATCGCCGCGGAAAAATTCGAAAACATACACAATCTCCTTGCCGCCATCCTGGCAAGAGGCATCGGCCGCCAGTTAAAGCAGGGCCTGTATCGGGAATACCTGAGCTGCAAAGAGGATACCGCGGTTGTGCGCGGAAAGATCGATATGCCCGGAACCATTCGGCATCGCCTTGTCCGAAGGCGGATGCTAACGTGCGAGTATGACGAGCTTTCCGAAAACAATCTTCTGAACCAGATCCTTAAAACAACCGTCACGCTCCTGCTCCGGCATGAAGGGGTCGGTCAGGAATACAAGGATGATTTGAAAAGAGAAATGCTGTTCTTCTCAAACGTGGATACGATCGATCCCATGTCCATCCGCTGGACGGCCATACGGTTCCAGAGAAACTGCCATGCCTACCGTATGCTCGTCAGTCTGTGCCAGCTCGTTCTGGAGGGGATGCTTTTGACGACCGACTCCGGGGAATACAAGCTCGCCTCCTTCCTTGATCAACAGCGGATGAGCCGTCTGTACGAAAAATTCATTCTCGAATACTATGCCAAGGAGTGCCCCCGGGTAACAGCAACAGCGCCGCAGATCCCCTGGGCCCTGGATGATGGGAACGGGACGATGCTGCCGGCGATGCAGAGCGATATCATGCTCGCCAGGGGCAGCGATGTCCTTATCATCGACGCCAAGTATTACGCGCATACGACCCAGACGCAGTACGATGTCCATACGATTCACTCTGGCAATCTGTATCAGATCTTTGCTTATGTCAAAAATAAGGATGCCGAATTTGGCGCCCGGCCGCATAAGGTTTCCGGCATGCTGCTCTATGCGGCAACGGACGAAACGGTTCAGCCGGACAACAGCTACCGGATGAGCGGCAACAGGATCAGCGTCCGGACACTTGATTTGAATCGGGAATTCTCTGAGATTGCCGCGCAGCTGAACGCGATCGTAGACGAGCATTTCCCCGCGGGCGAAGCTCCGCTGGAGCCTTGCCCTTCCCCTCCTGGCGAATCCCTTTGATATATGTAAAGCGGAAGGCCCATGCGATGCATGGGCCTTCCGGACTGCTCCCGCAAAAGGTTGGCAGCGATGGCGAGCCGTTGTGAGCGCGCTTGCAAGCGAGCAGGCGAGCCGAGCGGAACCTTTTGCGGAAAGGAGGAGCAGCGGCGTGAGCGCGCTCCGGCTTTTATCATGCAATGAAAAAGCCGGAGCAAGCGATACAGAGCTTGCTCCGACGCGGCGCAGAGAAAGGGATTCTCCGCGCGGGCGGCGGCCTGCTTGCGCTCCGCGCTGGCGCTGGCTCTTGCCCGCGCTCCCCAGGGCGGGAAAATGCCGCACTGCGGCATTTTCTTTTCCGCCCTTCGAATCCCTCCCATCCAAATGCAAAGCGGAAGGCCCATGCAAGGCATGGGTCTTCCCCTTTGGCAAATGGCTCTAATTTTGATAGAAACCCGTTAAGGGGGTGCAATTACGGTTTGGAGGGGGTGCATTTCTGATTTTAGGGGGGT
>URSN01000091.1 GCA_900550525.1 uncultured Eubacteriales bacterium | reverse complement strand
CCACCGGCGTCAGCATCTCGGGATCCCAGGCGGGCCAGCGACTGTGCCTCACCAACGTCTTCGGCACGGCCACGCTCATCACCATGATCCAGGAGCTCGAGCAGCACGGCCTGCTCGACGACATCGTATCGCTCGATCTGACCACGCCGCTGGCCATCGTCATGTACGCGCAGAACGGGCTGAAGATCCAGGTGGGCCAGCCGACGGAGCTGGATGAGAAGATGCTCTCGCTGGAAAAGAACCTGCCGCAGTTCATCAGCGGCAACATCAGCGCGGGCACGCTGTACCTCTCCGCGCGCGGCGGCACGGTCTATTCCCCGACGGATACGGGCGTGGCGGACGGGGACGACGCGCCGGAGGACGGCGACAGCGGGGACGGCGCGCCGGAGGGCGGCACGCCGGAGGACGGCGCGCCGCCGGACGGCGGGCAGGACGACGGGCAGACCGGCGGCGCCCCCGGCGCGCCGGCGCAGGACACGCCCAACCCGCTCCTGGGCACGCCGCCGCCCACGGCCACGCCGCTCCAGCCGGGCGGCGGGGACGGCTTCCAGGGCTGACGCCGCGGCAAGCGCCTGAACCGGCGGAAACGGAGCCGGCGGAACGGGAACCCGCCAGCAGGAAAACGGCCGCCCGCGCGATCGATCGCGCGGGCGGCCGCTCGTTTGCGCGCCCGCTCAGAACGCGTAGCTCACGGCGTTGACCGTGTTTGCGCCGTCCATGCCGCCGTCCTCCCCGGCCGCATCGCATGGGCCGATCATGCCCGCCGCCTCCGACACCATCGCCACGGCCGCCGCCTGCTCCCGCGTGCAGATCACCCTGCCGCAGCCGGAGAACGCGAGCTGCCGCTCGATCGTCTCCGGCGGAATATCCGCCGCCAGCTCGACCGTCAGGCAGTCCTCGAGCGCCACGCCGTCCGGGCTGCGCGCAAGCAGCGCCGCGTCCACATACGCCTGCGGCAGTTCCCGCAGCCGCCGCCCCGGCAGGCGGCGCAGCGCGCCGTAGGTCGCGTCCACGGCCGCAAACGGCTCGAACAGCGCCGGGGGCAGCCACACGTCGCCGTTGACGCGCAGGTATTCCACGCGCGGCAGCAGCGCCGCCGCGTCCGGCCCCGCCGTCAGATCGCCGTTGACGTACAGCCTGCCGCCGTGGCGGTGCAGCAGCGCGGCGTCGAGCGTCGCATCGCCGTCGAGGAACGCGCAGCCGTCCGGCAGCACGGTGATCCGCGCCGCGTCGCCCAACAGCGGCGCCGCCTCGGCGGCGAGGCTGCGCGCAAGCAGCGCCTCCCGCGTCTCAAAGCGCACGCCCTTTTCCCGCAGCGCGGCGGGATCGGCCGCCGGGTCGAGCAGCACGATGCGCTGCGCCGCATAATACAGCGCCGCGCGGGCGCGCAGGGCAAACGTCCCGTCCACGATGAAGGTGGGGCTGAGCAGCTCCGCGCCGTCGGGATACGCCTGCACGGCGCCGTTGACCGTCAGCTGCCCCCGTATCGCGGCGGCGACGCTCTCCGGGCAGCGCAGCGCGCCGTTGACCAGGATCGCCCGGTAGCCCGCCAGCGCCGCCTCCGCCCCCGCCTCGGCCGCGAGCAGGCCGTTGACGACCAGCGCGCTCGGGCGCGCCGGGGGCCTGCTGGCCGCGCCGAAATGCACGGCGCCGTTTTGCAGCTCGAGCCGCACGTCCTCGCCGTCGGGCAGCTCCAGCACGCCCGCGGCGCTGATGTCCACCGCATGGCGCGACAGCAGCGCCTGCACCGCCGGCGTGGTCACGACCGCCGCCGCGGCCACCTCGATCCGTCCGTAGCGGCGGAGCTTTTCCTCCGTCGCGCCGCGCATGTCGCACAGCGACGCATGGATCTTCAGCTTCCTGCCGTCCGTTTCCGTTGTTCCCATATCCGTTCTCCTTTCGCACTTCCCGCCGTTTTCCATCCGTCTGCCGTCAGGGGCCGTCCCCGCCCCGCTCCGCCTCGGTCCACCAGCGCCGCAGCCGCGCCCGCGCCGAGCAGAGCCGCTGCCGCACCGCGTCCGGCCGCAGGCCGAACAGCTCCGCCAGTTCCCGCGCGGTATAGCCCTCAAACGCGCTGAGCACGAACAGCGCCTGTTCGTGCGGCGGCAGCCGCCCGAGCAGCTCCGCCACCGCCACGCGGGAGAGGTCGTCCTCCCCGGCCGCCTCCGCGGCCGCCTCCGTCAGCGGCTCCGCGCGGCGCGCGCGGCGGCAGCGGTCAATGCAGATGCGCTTTGTCGTGCGGTACAGCCAGGCCCGGCAGGCCGGCCGGTCCATGTCCATGAGCTGCTCCGCATGGGACAGCGCGCGCAGGAACGTCTCCTGCGCCGCGTCCTCGGCGGCGGCGCGGCTGTGCAGCAGGCCGGTCAGAAAGCGCACCAGCTCGTCATAGTACAGCGGATACAGCTGCTCGATCATGCGGCGCACCTCCCTTTTGTCCGGCGTTCATAGAGATAACGAACGGGGAAGCGGAAATGTGAGCGGACATTTAAAAATAAATGCGGGGCGGCCGCTGCCGTCCCGCACGCTCCTTCCGGTTCAGGCCCGCTCGCCGCGCGGCTTTTTCTTCCCCCTGCCGCCAAAGCGGAACATGAACAGCAGCAGCGCGGCAAGATACACCGCGCACAGCGCGAACACGAGCAGCAGCATCGCGTCCGAATCGGGCGCAAGGCCGATGAGGATGAGCATCGGCGCGCCAAAGAGGATGGCAAAGCTCGACCCGAGCACGAGGTTGTTCGCCGCGGGCGTGGCGAACGTATCGTCGATCTCGCGCAGCAGCAGCACGCCGGAGCTGATGGTGCCCGTCAGCATGCCGTACATGGACACGAGCCCCTCATAGTAATAGCCCGGATAGATGCGCCGGCACGTCCATTGCAGGTACACCAGCGTGACGATGCCGCCGGACACGGCCATCAGCAGGAACGGCACCCACAGCCCGCTCAGGTCCTCGATGTTGATGGAGGCGATGCCCGCGATGGTCATCAGGTCGAACGCCACGCCGGAGATGCGCGAGAGCAGGTAGTTGTTCTGGTACTGGCGCGTCATGATGTTGCGGCGGCGCAGCGCCCCCAGTACGACGCGCACGAGCATGGCCAGCGCCGAGCCGATGATGAAGTTGAAGCCCCACAGCAGCGGCGAGACCGTCGCCGTCAGCCCCGGCGCGGCCGCGGCGATGAGCGAATCGATCCCGAGCGAGACGAGGTACGTCAGCAGGTACACCAGCCCCACCAGCATCACCTGCATGGAGAAGCGGTCGATGGACTCGGACACGGGGATCTCGCCCCGGTTCTCAAAATCGTCCACGGTGACGGCGTTGGACGTCTCCTCCCCCGCGGCGCACACGCGGCCGCGGCGGCGCAGGATGTTGATGTAGATCACGCCGACCACGCACGCGCACAGGTAGCCCGCCGCCGCCAGCGACAGCCCGAACGAGCGCCCGCCCACAAAGCCCAGCGCCTCGTACGTCATGCCGACGTTGTTGGCCTGCCCGGCGCCCTGGCCGTAGCCCATGGGCAGCAGGATGCCCGCCGCCTTGAACAGCCCCGGCATAACCGTGAAGGCGAGCCCGGCGGAGATCAGCAGCCCCAGCAGCGCCTGCACCAGGTATGTGCTCACGATCAGCGCGCCGCTCTTGACGCCGTCCAGCCCGCCGCCCTTTTCGCGGTTGCCCGCCGGCACGCGCAGCGACATGGCGATAAAGCCCACCGCAATGCCGTGATAGGTGGTCATCTCAAGGAAGTCCCCGTCGAGCTCGAGCAGGCCCACGCTGCGCAGGATCAGCAGCACAAAGCCCGCCAGCACGGCCGTGGGCAGCATGGCCTGCCGCACAAAGGCGATCTTGCGCCTCAGCAGCGTTGAAAACAGCACCGTCACGGCGATGATGCCCAGCTGTATGACGATGTTCCAAAGGACGGTATTGCTTGCGTTAAATTCCAAGACCGATCACCTCGTTCCCTTCCATTCGTGCAGGAGCACGGCGTATTTATAGCCGCAGCACGCAGGCTTTGCGCTGATCTCATACTGCGTGCCGCCGGAGAAGAACACCATGCGCGCCCGGCCGCACAGCGCCAGGTCCGTCACCCGCTCAAGCGGGAAGGCCGTGCCGCCCACGCGCAGCTCCCGCAACGAGAGCGAGAGCGTCCCCTCGTCCACCGGCACGGCGCGGTGCCGCTCCCCGTCGATGCGCAGCAGGCGCTGCCCCGGGTCGGAGAACACGGGCGCGTCCGGCGTCTCCCGTGCGGCGGCGGCCAGGCGCTTCGTCTCGCCGCGCTGCCAGGCGTCCCAGTCGCGCACGGTGGAGAACGGCGCGTCCTCCCCGGTAAAAAAGCCGTATTCGTCATAGCGCACGGACAGGCCGCAATCGCAGCAAAAGCGATCGCCCGCGCCGCGCAGCGTGCCCGCGCGCCCGCAGCGCGGGCACAGGTAGAGCGCGTATTCCAGCCCCTCGGCCAGGCGCCGGCCGGCAAAGCGCTGCCGCCGCTGCTGCTGGCGGGCAAAGGCGTCCTCGTACAGGTCGGCGGCGATGGCGGCGCTGACCTGCTCGTCCGTCATGGCGGCCTGCTGCGCGGGGCTGTACTCATGCACCAGCTCGCCGCTGATGCGCCCCCTGCGCCGCGTAAACGCCCAGCGCGGCGTGGACAGGTACCCGCCCTCGAGCCGGTAGGTGACCAGCGATGCGCGCGAGGCGCGCGCCAGCTTCCCCGTGGCGGGCAGGATGGGTCCCGTCACGCCGTTGAAGGAGCGGTCCCCCTCGGCGAACAGGCATACGTTGTACCCGCGGCGCAGCCGGCGCAGGATGTGCACGGCCGACTGCGCGTCCGCCGTGCCCTTCATGCGCGCGATGGGTGAAAACGCCCACACCAGCAGGCGCGAGAGCAGCCCCCAGCGGAACACATGCTCGCTGGCGACAAAGTAGAGATACGGCTCGAAGGCCATGCTCAGCAGGATGGGGTCGAAATCCATGTTGTGGTTGGCGACCACGAGCATGGGCCCGCACTCGGGCGCGCACACGGGCGCGCAAAAGCCGAGCGCGCGGCAGATCGGCCCGCCGAGGACGCGCTTCAAAACGCGCATGACGCGCACATAGTGCGCATGCTCCCGCTGCGCCGTACCCGCCTGCTGCGCGCGCGCCTGTGCCGCCGCCTTCCCCTGCGCGGCCCGAACCTGCTCCCGTTCCATCCGCTGCTCCCCGCTCCGGCGCCGGGCCGGGCGCGCCGCGCCCGGCAGCCGGCGCCGGGATTGTTCATCAAAACTTTACAAAAAGTATACCGTATTTCCCTCCCGTTGACAACGGGAGCCACATTTTTTTACATTTCGGCGGCCCGGGCGCGGGGCGTTGGGCCGTTTGCGCACGGGCGCGGGAAATCGGCCCCATCGCGCGGCGCGTGCAAAAAAAGCCTGACGTAACGTCATACCTGGCGCAACGAGCGCCGCCGGCAGCGCGGTATTGAGCAGGAACGGAAAACCAAGGGGACGGATGCGGACGCGTTTCATGGCGCCTGTCTCCTTCCCTGACAGGGGCCGTCCGCACGGGGGAGGGAACGGCCGGGCGCGCAGGCTCATCCGCGCCCGGGAGCACCGCGGCACAGCCCGGCCAGGCGGCGTTTGCAGGGCGGCAGGCGCAGGCAGGCCCAGGCGGCCAGCGCGCCGGAAAGGTTCAGGATCACGTCGTCCACGTCGCAGCTGCCGCAGCGCAGCAGCAGCTGCACGGCCTCCACCAGCACGAGCAGCGGCAGCAGCACGGCGACAAACGGAAGGAAACGCCCAAGCGGCGGGAACAGCAGCGGCAGCAGCACGCCCGCGGGTACGAACAGCAGCAGGTTGCCCAGGAGGTTTGCAAGCGCGATCTCCGGGATGACGCCGCGCCGCAGCGCACGCACATAGCGCAGGACCGTCGCAAACGGGCGCAGGTTGACGGCGTAGCTGCGGTATTCCTCCCAGCTCTGCGCCCGAAGGCCCGCGCGGCTGAGGAACAGCACGTGGACGAGCAGCTGCGCATGGACGGCCAGCAGCGCCCACAGGCACTCGCGCACGGCGCGCGGCCGGTCCGCGCGCGGCAGCGTGCCGCCCAGCAGCGCCGAGGCCAGCAGCAGCATCAGCAGCATCAGCGCCGCGCCCGGCGCAAGATCCTCAAACAGCAGCGCCGCATCCCAGAGCGGCAGGCGCATCAGCCGCGCCGCAAGCAGCGCAGCGGCCGCATACAGCAGGCAGGCCGCCGCGCGCCTGAACACCATCCTGTTCCCCATGGCCCCTATTCTACAACGGGACGGGCCCTCATTGCAACGGCAGCTTTTGCCGCCCGGCGGCGGTTATTTGCGCTCGCCCGTGCCGGTGACCGGATCGTCCACGGACGGCACCAGGTCCGAATAGCCCCATGCCATCGCCTCGGGCATGGAGCGCTGGTAGCTCTCCCCCTCGCCCAGGTGGGTGTTGATCTGTTCGCCCATGAACACCATGCACGCGGAGATGCCGCCGTCGAGGTTGTAGGCGACGGTGCAGCCCTCGTCGAGGAACAGCTGCGCAAGCTCCGTCATCGTCGCGCCGGCGCTGTAGGGCACGGTCTCGCCGTCGACCTTGACCTTGGCCTGCCGCCCGTCCACGACGATGGCCACAAAGTGCCCCGGCTCCACCATGCCGATGCCGGTGCGCGGGTTGTTGCCCTTGATCCGGCTGGACGCCACGGATTCCACGATCGCGCCGTCGCGCACGAGGATGGGGTCGTACATGAAGCCGTAGCTGTTGAGCACGCCGGCCTCGAGCAGCTCCTGCGCGGTGACGGTCTTACGGTCGAACACGCGCATGCTCATGTCCGGATAGAGCGCCAGGGTATCCGACGCCTGGCCCTCATAATAGAGGAAACCGTTGCGGATCATCACGCCCTTATCCTCCTTCTCCTGATGGATGAGGTTGTCGCCCGTGATGAGCAGCACCGCCTTGTTCATGCGCGCGACCTTCCACGGCATCTGCTTGGGGCCGCCGCCGTTTTGCAGCGCGTTCGAGAAAACGGCGCGGAACGAATCGACGTCGCGCATGCGGATATGCGCCACGAAATAGGTCATGGGCTTGTCGTTAGAGCGGCGCTCGATCAGGATGGAGAGCGTGTCGGTGCGGTATTCCCACACGCCCCGCTCCGCATCGGCCACCACGACCTCCTCCGGGTCGTCCTCCGCGCGGAAATACTCCGCCCACGGGTGCGGCGTGGGCTCCGGCGTGGGCTCTATCGTCGGCTCCGGCGTGGGTTCTTCCGCCGGCGCGGCCGTGGCGGGCGCCTGCGGCGCGCTCGTCTGCTCCGGCAGCGCCGCTTCGCCCTGCGCGCCGGCCGCCTGCTGCGCGCCCATCACCGGCAAAAACAGCAACAGCGCCGCGGCGAGCAGCATGGCAAGCAGCGGCAGCAGGCACACGGCCACATGCGGCGCGGGCCGCTTCCCCTTCCGCGCCGCGGCCGGGCGGCGGCTGCGCCACAGCAGCAGCGCGAGCGTCCCGGCCAGCCCGGCGAGCACGAGCGCGCCCATGAGCAGCAGCCGCTCCTGCGTCACGCCGGCAAGGCCCGCCAGCGCGCCGCCGGCCGCATCCGTCCCCGCCGGCGCGGCCGCCGGTTCCGCCGTGGGCTCCGGCGTAGGCTCCATCGTCGGCGCCGGCGTGGGTTCCGGCGTCGGCACCGGCGTGGCGGTCGGCGCGGGCGGGCCGTCGATGTG
>URSN01000090.1 GCA_900550525.1 uncultured Eubacteriales bacterium | reverse complement strand
AATTTCCTGCCGGGTGTGGGGCGGATGTAGGGCGCATGAACCGGCGCCGGGCGGCGTGAGGCGCACGGCCGCGCTGGTTGTCTAGTTCGCGGTGGGCGGCGTGCTCATCATGCTGGTGGATTTCCTCGTGTTCCAGGCGCTCAACCTGCTGCTGCACTGGACGTATTTGGCGCAGGTGATCGGCTATGGCTGCGGCGTGGTCAACAGCTACCTGTGGAACAGCAGCTGGACCTTCCGCGACGCGCGCACGCGCAGCGCGCGGGAGATCGGCTCGTTCCTCGCGGTGAACCTCGTTTCGCTCGGCGTGTCGCTCGCGGTGCTCTGGCTCTGCCGCGACGTGATCGGCATATCGGACGCCTGGGTGGCCTCGTGGATTCCGCCGTTCCTCTCCGGGTTTGTCAGGGGCGATACGGTCTGCAAGCTCATCGCCACGCCGGTGGCCATCGTGGTCAACTTCATCGGCAACCGCCTGCTCGTGTTCCGTGCGCGCGGCGGCGAGGGGAGGGCGTAGGCGGTGCTGGCAAGGGTGATGAGCCACGGGCTCAGCGGCATCAGCGGCTTCCCCGTCGCGGTGGAGGCGGACCTGTCCGGCGGCCTGCCGGCGTACGATACGGTCGGCCTGCCGGACGCGGCCGTGCGCGAATCGCGCGAGCGCGTGCGCGCGGCCGTGCGCAATTCCGGCTTTACGTTTCCCACCGCGCACATCACGGTGAGCCTCGCCCCGGCGGGCATGCGCAAGGAGGGCGCGGTGTACGACCTGCCCATCGCCGTGGCGCTGCTGGCCGCGTCCGGCCAGATCCCGCACGATGCGGCGGACGGGCTGGTCATATTGGGCGAGCTGGCGCTCGACGGCACGGTGCGCCCGGTCGCCGGCGTGCTGCCCATGGCCATCAGCGCCTATGCGGAGGGCTGCCGCGCCAGCGCCGTGCCCGCGGGCAACGCGGCGGAGACGGCCTATCTCAGGGATCTGAGCGTGCTGCCGGTGGAATCGCTTGCGCAGCTGGTGGAGCACCTGCGCGGGCAGGCCGCGATCGAGCCGTGCGCGCCGCGCGACTGGAGCGCCGCGGCGCTGACCTACGGCGCGGACTTTTCCGACATCAAGGGCCAGCAGGGCGCCAAGCGCGCCGCGGAGGTCGCCGTGGCGGGCGGGCACAACCTGCTCATGATCGGCACGCCCGGCTCGGGCAAGACGATGCTCGCGCGCAGCATCCCGTCCATCCTGCCGGAGCTGACGCTCGAGGAGGCGCTGGAGATCACGAAGATCCATTCCGTCTCCGGCCTGACGGCCGGGCGCGGCGTGGTCACGGAGCGGCCGTTCCGCGCGCCGCATCACGGCGCGTCCGCGCCTGCGCTCGTGGGCGGCGGCACGCGCGCGCTGCCGGGGGAGATCAGCCTTGCGCACCTCGGGGTGCTGTTTCTCGACGAGCTGCCGGAGTTTCCGCGCGACGTGCTGGAGGCGCTGCGCCAGCCGCTCGAGGATGGGACGGTCACCGTCAGCCGCATCGCGGCCACGGTCACCTATCCAGCGGCGTTCATGCTCGTGGCGGCGATGAACCCGTGCCCGTGCGGCAACGCCGGGTCGCGCACGCAGCCGTGCCGCTGCACGGCCGCGCAGGTGCAGCGCTACCGCGCGCGCATCTCCGGGCCGCTGCTGGACCGCATCGATATCCATATCGAGATGCCTGAGGTCGGCTACCGCGAGCTGTCGGACCGGTCGCGCGGCGAGCCGTCGAGCGCCATCCGCGCGCGCGTCAATGCGGCCCGCGCCCGCCAGCGCGAGCGCTTTGCCGGCGAGGGCATCCTGTGCAACGCGCAGATGAGCGCGAACCAGGTGCGCGCCTGGTGCACGCCCGAGGGCGCGGCGGAGCGCCTGCTGCAACAGGCGTTCACGCGGCTGCGCCTGTCCGCGCGCGCCTACCAGCGCATCCTCAAGGTCGCGCGCACGATCGCGGACCTGGCCGGGAGCGAGCGCATCATGGAACAGCATTATGCCGAGGCCATCCAGTACCGCAGCCTCGACATGAACGTGCGGTGAGCGCCATGGCGGGCCTGGACGAACGGACGCGGCTCTCGCTCTGGCTGCACCACGGCACGGCGGGCAGCGCGCGGCGCTTCCGTGAGGCGCTGCTGCGCCTTGGCGCGCCGGAAGAGGCGTTCCGCGCGGCGCAGCGCGGCGCGCGCGGGGCGCTTGCCCCGCTGCCGGAACCCGTCGCCGCCCGCCTGGCCGAGGCGGCGCGCCCCGGCTTTCTCGACCGGTACGAGGCGTGGCTGTCGGAGCACGGGGTCGGCGTATGCCTGCTGGGGGATGAGGACTATCCGGCGCTGCTGAGCGAGATCTCCGACGCGCCGCCGCTGCTGTTCTACCGCGGCCGCATGCAGGCGGACATGCGCCTGCCGGTGGCCATCGTCGGCGCGCGCCGCTGCACGCCGTACGGGCGCGACGTGGCGCGCCATTTCGCGCGCGAGCTGACCATGGCCGGCTGTACGGTCGTCTCCGGCAAGGCGGACGGCATCGCCGGCAGTGCGGCGGAGGGCGCGCTCTCGTGCGAGGAGGCGCCGTATCCGACGGTGGCCGTGCTGGGCTCCGGCATCGACGTGGTCTATCCGGCGTCCCACCGCGCGCTCTATGAGCAGATCGCCGCGCGCGGGGCGGTGGTCACGGAGTTTCCGCCCGGCACGCGGCCGCTGCGGGAGAACTTCCCCGTCCGCAACCGCATCATCTCCGGCATGTCGCGCGGTGTGCTCGTGGTGGAGGCGGGGGAGCGCAGCGGCACGTCGATCACCGCCGGCCATGCGCTCGACCAGGGGCGCGAGGTGTTCGCCGTGCCCGGGCGCATCACCGATCTCCAGAGCGTGGGCCCCAACCGCATGATCCAGCGCGGCGAGGCCAGGCCCGTGTTCTGCGCGGCGGATATCCTCGCGGAGTTTGTGCTGCTGGAGGAGCATGATTCGTTCGCCCACGGGCCCAAACGCGTGCCGCGCGCGTCGCTCGCGCCGGGCGAGCGGGCCGTGTGCGCGGCGCTCGAGACGGGCGAGCAGAGCTTTGACGAGCTGGCGGAGGCCCTGGCGCTGCCGGTGGACGAACTAAACTCGCTCTTGACAGGACTGGAGTTTTCGGGAATAATTAAGCCGCTGCCCGGCAGGCTGTATGCGCTGGACACGCTGAACGTCGCGTTGACGGATGATTGAACGTTTGGAGGGCCGTGTAGCATGGCTGACGCGCTTGTCATTGTAGAGTCGCCCGCGAAGGCGAAAACGATAGGAAAGTTTCTGGGGAGCCACTACCGCGTGGTCGCCTCCAACGGGCATGTGCGCGACCTGCCCAAGAGCCAGCTCGGCGTGGACGTGGCGCAGGGCTTTGCGCCGCGCTACATCACGCTGCGCGGCCGCGGCGAGGTGCTCGAGCGCATCCGCAAGGAGGCCAAAAACGCCTCGAAGATCTATCTGGCCACCGACCCTGACCGCGAGGGCGAGGCCATCTCGTGGCATCTGGCGCACGTGCTCAAGCTCGACGAGAAGAGCAAGTGCCGCATCGTGTTCAACGAGATCACCGCTACGGCGGTCAAGAACTCCATCCGCAACGTCCGCCCCATCGACATGCGCCTGGTCAACGCGCAGCAGGCGCGCCGCGTGCTCGACCGGCTGGTCGGCTACGAGATCAGCGAGGTGCTGTGGAAGAAGGTGCGCAAGGGCCTGTCCGCCGGGCGCGTGCAGTCGGTCGCGACGCGCATCATCTGCGACCGCGAGCGCGAGATCGAGGCGTTCGAGCCGGAGGAATACTGGCTTGTGACCGCCAAGCTGGCGGAAAACGGCGGCAAGCGCGCCTTTGAAGCGCGCTACTACGGCGAGAACGGCAAAAAGCGCGACCTGCGCACCGAGGCGCAGACGCAGGAGGTGCTCGCGCGCATTGCGGGCCGGCCGTTTACCGCGACGGACGTGAAGAACAGCGAGAAGACGCGCCGCGCCGCGCCGCCGTTCACCACGAGCAGCCTGCAGCAGGAGGCGGCGCGCAAGCTGAATTTCACCACGCGCCGGACGATGATGGTCGCCCAGCAGCTCTACGAGGGCGTCGAGATCGGCAAGCGCGGCCCGGTCGGCCTGATCTCCTACATCCGCACCGATTCGGTGCGCGTGGCGGCGGAGGCGCAGCAGGCGGCGCTTGCGCACATCGAGGCGTGCTATGGCAGGGAATACCTGCCGCCAAAGCCGAACGTGTACCGCGGCCGCTCGGGCGCGCAGGACGCGCACGAGGCCATCCGCCCGACGGATATCAAGAACCAGCCGGCCGAGCTCAAGCCGTATCTGACCAGCGACCAGTACCGGCTCTACAAGCTCATCTACGAGCGCTTCCTCGCCAGCCAGATGGCCGACGCGCGCCTTGCCGCCACGGCCGTGACGTTCGATGTGAACGGCTGCACGTTCCGCGCCAACGGCTCGCGCGTGCTGTTCGACGGGTTCACCGCCGTGTATACCGAGGGGCGCGACGAGGCGCAGGAGAAGGAGGTGGCCCTGCCGGCCATCGCCGCCGGGGACGAGCTGCGCCAGCTCGGCGCAGAGCGCGAGCAGCGCTTTACGCAGCCGCCGCCGCGCTATACCGAGGCCACGCTCGTCAAGACGCTCGAGGAAAAGGGCATCGGCCGGCCGAGCACCTATTCGCCCACCATCTCCACCATCATCGAGCGCGGCTATATCGCGCGCGACAAGAAGCTCCTGCTGCCGACGGAGCTGGGCCTGACCGTCAACGACTGGATGTGCAGGAATTTCCCGGACATCGTGGACATCTCGTTCACCGCCGGCATGGAGCGGCAGCTCGACGGCGTGGAGGAGGGCGAGGGCGAGTGGACCAGCATGCTCTCGCGCTTTTACGGCCCGTTTGAAAAGAGCCTGGAGGCGGCGGGCGAGCGCGAGCCCGTGCGCCTGCCGGACCGCGTGTCGGACGTGCCGTGCGACAAGTGCGGCGCGATGATGGTCTACAAGCTCGGCCGCTACGGGGAGTTTCTCGCCTGCCCCAACTATCCGGCGTGCCGCAACACCAAGCCCATCGTGGAAAAGATCGGCGTCGCCTGCCCCAAGTGCGGGGCGGAGCTGATCAAGCGCCGGGGCAAGAAGGGCTCGCGCCGCGCGTTCTACGGGTGCGAGCGGTATCCGGAGTGCGATTTCGTCTCCTGGGACAGGCCGATCAACGAACGCTGCCCCAAGTGCGGCTCGCTGTTGGTGCAGCGTGCCGGGCGCAACGGGGCGTACATCGCCTGCATGAACCGCGAGTGCGACTTTATCCGCCGCGGCGGGCGGCAGGAGAAGCGGGATGAGTGACGCGCCGCGCGTGAGCGTCGTCGGCGCGGGGCTGGCCGGCTGCGAGGCGGCCGACCGGCTGACGCGGTACGGCCTTTGCGTCGATCTGTACGAGATGAAGCCCGCGCGCCGTTCCCCCGCGCACCATGCGGACGGCTTTGCCGAGCTGGTCTGCTCCAATTCCCTGCGCTCCGACCGGCTGGAGAACGCCGTCGGCCTGCTCAAGCAGGAGCTGCGCACGCTCGATTCGCTCATCCTGCGCTGCGCCGACGCCACGCGCGTGCCCGCCGGCGGCGCGCTGGCCGTGGACCGGGAGTCGTTTTCCAATCTTGTGACGGAGGCGATCCGGGAAAACCCGCGCATCGCCGTCCACAGCGGCGAGGTTACGGAGCTGCCGGCGCCGCCGGCGATCGTCGCCACCGGCCCGCTCACGTCGGAGGCGCTCTCCGGGCGCATCCTGGCGCTTTCGGGCGGCGGCCTGCATTTTTACGACGCCGCCGCGCCGGTGATCACCTTCGATTCCATCGACCATTCGGTCGCGTTTCGCGCCTCGCGCTACGAGCGCGGCGCGGATTACCTCAACTGCCCGCTGACGCGCGAGGAATACTTTGCCTTCCACCGCGCGCTCGTGAGCGCCGAGACCGTCCCGCTGCACGGGTTTGAAACGCCGCGCGTGTTCGAGGGCTGCATGCCGGTGGAGGTCATGGCAAAGCGCGGCGAGCTGACGCTGGCCTACGGGCCGATGAAGCCGGTCGGCCTGACCCGGGAGGGGCGGCGGCCGTTCGCCGTGGTGCAGCTGCGCCAGGACAATGCGGCCGGCACGCTGTGGAACATGGTCGGCTTCCAGACGAACCTGCGCTTTGCGGAGCAGCGCCGCGTGTTCGGCATGATCCCGGGCCTTGCGCATGCGGAGTTTGCGCGCTACGGCGTGATGCACCGCAACACGTTCCTCAAAAGCCCGGGCTTTCTGGATGCGAACTATCAGGTCATCGCGCGGCCCGGACTGTATTTTGCCGGGCAGATCACGGGCGTGGAGGGGTATGTGGAGTCGGCCGCGAGCGGGCTGCTCGCCGGCGCGGCGCTGGCGCGCCAATGCCTCGGCCTGCCGCCGGCGAACGTGCCGGCCGCGACGGCCATCGGGGCGCTGGCGCACTACGTCTCGGGCTATCAGGGGAGCGATTTTCAGCCGATGAACGTGACGTTCGGCATTATGGAGCCGCTGCCGTCGCCGCCGCGCGGCAAGCGCGAACGGTACCAGGCGATGGCCCAGCGCGCGCTGGCAATCGTAAAAGAATTGAAAACGTCGCTGCAATGAGGGCGAATCCCGCCCTTTTTTATGTTAGAATACAGAACGAGCAACCGAATGGGAGGAACGAGATGGAGCTTCACGGAACGACGATCCTTGCCGTGCTCAAGGACGGCCGCTGCGCCGTCGCGGGCGACGGGCAGGTGACGATGAACAACGCAAACGTCATGAAGGCGCACGCGCGCAAGGTGCGCCGCATCTATCACGACCGCGTCGTGATCGGGTTTGCAGGCTCCGTGGCGGACGCGTTCTCGCTCTCGGAACGGTTTGAGCAGAAGCTCGAGCAGTACGGCGGCGCCCTCACGCGCGCGGCGGTCTCGCTCGCGCAGGACTGGCGCAGCGACAAGATCATGCACAAGCTCGAGGCGCTGCTCATCGCCACCGACGGAAGCGACCTTCTGATCATCTCCGGCTCCGGCGAGGTCATCGACCCGGATGACGGCATCGCGGCCATCGGCTCGGGCGGCATGTACGCGCTCGCCGCGGCGCGGGCGCTGCGGCAGAACACGCAGTGCTCCGCGCGCGAGATCGCGGAAAAATCGCTTGAGATCGCCTCCGGCATCTGCGTATACACCAACGGCAACATCGTCGTGGAGGAGGTGGAGGCATGAACGCGATGACCCCGCGGGAGATCGTCGAGGCGCTCGACCGGTATATCGTCGGGCAGGAGCGCGCCAAGCGCGCCGTGGCCGTGGCGCTGCGCAACCGCTACCGCCGCAGCTGCCTGCCGCCGGAGCTGCGTGAGGAGATCACCCCGAAGAACATCATCATGATGGGCCCCACCGGCGTGGGCAAGACCGAGATCGCGCGGCGGCTGGCCAAGCTCGTGGACGCGCCGTTTGTCAAGGTGGAGGCGACCAAGTTCACCGAGGTCGGCTACGTCGGGCGCGATGTGGAGTCCATGGTGCGCGACCTGGTGGAGGCCGCCATCCGCATCTGCAAGGCGCAGCGCATGGAGGATGTGCGCCTCGTGGCGGAGGCGGCGGCCGAGCAGCGGCTTGTGGAGCTGCTCGTCCCGATGAAGAGGAACGAGCGCAAGCCGGCGGTCAACCCGCTGCAGCTGCTCTTTGCCGGCCCGTCCGAACAGCAGCAGAAGGAGCCGCCCGCCATGAGCGAGGAGGAGCAGCGCGCCTTTCAGTCCGAGCGGGAGCGGGTGACGCAGCAGCTGCGCGCCGGGCAGCTCGAACAGGTGCTC
>URSN01000089.1 GCA_900550525.1 uncultured Eubacteriales bacterium | reverse complement strand
CTCGGCTCGCGGGAGGCGGCGCGCGGCGGGGCGAGCGCGCTGGCGGAGGAGGGCGACCGCATCGCCATCGACATCCCGGCGCACACCGTCACGCTCTGCGTGCCGGAGGAGGAGCTGGCCGCGCGGCGCGCCCGCTTCGTGCCGCCGGAGCGGCCGGCCGTGACGGGCTATCTCAGGCGCTATGCGGCGGCCGTCTCCTCGGCCGACCGCGGCGCGATGATCTACCATCCGTATCGGGAGCCCCATCCCCCGTCACGGGACCCACCACCCGTAAGGAGGTTTTTCGCATGGCAAAGCCAATGACGATGACGCAGAAGATCCTCGCCGCGCACGCGCATGTGGACGCGGTGGAGGCCGGGCAGCTCATCCTGGCGGATGTGGACCGGGTGCTCGGCAACGACATCACCTCGCCCGTGGCCATCCGCGAGTTTGAGCGCCTCGGCGTGAAGGAGGTGTTCGACCAGAGCCGCGTCACCATGGTCATGGACCATTTCGTACCGAATAAGGACATCAAGGCCGCCGCGCAGTGCAAGGTGTGCCGGGAGTTCTGCGCCGCGCACGGCGTGGAGCATTTCTACGACGTGGGGCAGATGGGCATCGAGCACGCGCTGCTGCCGGAAAAGGGGCTGGTCAACGCGGGCGACGTGGTCATCGGCGCGGATTCGCACACATGCACCTACGGCGCGCTCGGCGCGTTTTCCACGGGCGTTGGCTCCACGGATATGGCCTGCGCCATGGCCACGGGCAAGGCGTGGTTCAAGGTGCCGGGCGCCATCCGCTTCCGCCTCAGCGGCAGCCTGCGCCCGTATGTGAGCGGCAAGGACGTGATCCTGCACATCATCGGCCTGATCGGCGTGGACGGCGCGCTGTACCGCTCGATGGAGTTCACCGGGCCGGGCGTGGCGGCGCTGACGGTCTTTGACCGGCTGACCATCGCCAACATGGCCATCGAGGCGGGCGCCAAGAACGGCATCTTCGAGGCGGACGAGCAGACGCTTGCGTACCTGGCGGGCCGCTGCCCGCGCACGCCCGCCGTCTACCGCGCCGACGACGGCGCGCCCTATGAGCGCACGGTCGAGATCGACCTGTCCGAAGTGCCGCTGACGGTCGCCTTCCCGCACCTGCCGGAGAACACCCGCGCCATCGACGAGGTGGGGGATGTGCGCATCGACCAGGCGGTCATCGGCTCGTGCACCAACGGGCAGTACAGCGACCTGGCCGCTGCCGCCGCCGTGCTCAAGGGGCGGCATGTGGCAAAGCATGTGCGCGCGATCATCATCCCCGCCACGCAGCAGGTCTACCTGCGCGCGATGGAGGACGGGCTCATCCGCACGTTCATCGAGGCCGGCTGCGCGGTGTCCACGCCCACGTGCGGGCCGTGCCTGGGCGGCTACATGGGCGTGCTCGCCAAGGGGGAGCGCGCCGTGGCCACGACCAACCGCAACTTTGTCGGACGCATGGGCCATCCCGAGTCCGAAGTCTATCTGGCCTCGCCCGCCGTGGCGGCGGCCAGCGCCATCGCCGGCAGGCTCGCCGGCCCGGAGGAGGTGCTCGCATGAACCGCATCGAGGGAAACGCCATCAAGTATGGCGACAACGTGGATACCGACGTCATCATCCCCGCCCGCTATCTCACCACCAGCGACCCCGGCGAGCTGGCCGCGCACTGCATGGAGGACCTGGACGCCTCGTTCGCCGCGCGCGTGCAGCCGGGCGACGTGGTCGTCGGCGGGCTCAACTTCGGCTGCGGCGCCTCGCGCGAGCACGCGCCCATCGCGCTCAAGGCCAGCGGCGTCTCGCTCGTGATCGCAAAGAGCTTTGCGCGCATCTTCTACCGCAACGCGATCAACATCGGCCTGGCCATCGTGGAGTGCCCGGAGGCGGTGGACGGCATCGCCGACGGCGACCGCGTGGAGGCGGATCTCGCCGCGGGCGTGATCCGGAACGCGACCACCGGCGCGGCCTTTGCCGTCGAGCCGTTCCCGCCGTGCATCCGCCGGATCATCGAGCGCGGCGGGCTCGTCGAGGCGGTCGCGCACGGGGACTTTGCCTGAAGGAGGAAGCATGGAGGAATACCGGATCGCACTGCTCCGGGGCGACGGCATCGGCCCGGAGATCGTGGACGCCGCGGTGCGCGTGCTCGAGGCCGTGGGCGGCCGCTGCCGCCGCCGCTTCCGCTTTGCCGCCTATGACATCGGCGGCTGCGCCATCGACCGCACGGGCGCGCCATTGCCCGAGGAGACGGTGGAGGGCTGCCTCAACAGCGACGCGGTGCTGCTCGGCGCGGTCGGCGGCCCGAAGTGGGACGGCCTGCCCGGCCACCTGCGGCCGGAGAAGGCGCTGCTGGGCATCCGCAAGGCGCTCGGCGTGTACACAAACCTGCGCCCGGCGCGGCTCTATCCCGCGCTGGCGGACGCAAGCCCGCTGCGCATGGAGGCGTGCGGCGGCGGGTTCGACATCATGATCGTGCGCGAGCTCACCGGCGGCATCTACTTTGGCGAGCGCGGCCGCACGAGCGGGCCCGACGGCGAGGCCGCGTTCGATACCGAGCGCTACAGCCGCTCTGAGATCGAGCGCATCGCCCATGCGGCGTTCGCCGTGGCGCAAAAGCGCGGCCGCCGCGTGACCAGCGTGGACAAGGCGAACGTGCTGGAGAGCTCGCGCCTGTGGCGCGAGACGGTGCACGCTGTGGCGGCGCAATACCCGGATGTGGCGCTTTCGGATATGTTCGTGGACAACGCGGCCATGCAGCTGGTGCGCGCGCCGGGGCAGTTCGACGTGATCGTCACCTCCAACATGTTCGGCGACATCCTCTCCGACGAGGCGTCGCAGCTCACCGGCTCCATCGGCATGCTGCCCTCCGCCTCGCTCGGCGCGACGGCGCGCGGCATGTACGAGCCCATCCACGGCTCCGCGCCGGACATCGCCGGCACGGGGAAGGCCAACCCCATCGCCACGATCCTCTCGGCCGCCATGCTGCTGCGCTATTCGCTTGCGGAAACGGATGCGGCGGACGCCATCGAGCGGGCGGTCTCCCGCGCGCTCGACGACGGGCTGCGCACGGCGGATATCGCCGCGCCCGGCGCGCCGGCGCTGACCACGGCGGCCATGACGGACGCCATCGTGGAGCGGCTATGAGCGGGGCGGGCGGACGGGAGGCCGCAGCATTCGAGCCGCGCGCGCTATCGCTTTCGCTCGCGTCGGTGGCGGTGTTCCGCCGCGTGGCGGATGGGCCGGTGCTCGCCCCGCTTGCGGCGTTCCTCGCGTGCGAGGGCGCGCCGCTCACGCGCGTGCGGCGCTATGGCGCGTTCCTTGCCGCGCTCTACGAGGCGGGCGGGGACCTGGGCGCCTATCTGATCGACGCGGCGCTGACCGACGACAACGCCTGCATCCGCGCGCTCGCGGCCGGGCGCACGCCGCCAAAGGCCATGGCGGACGCGGCGGAGCGGGAGCTGCGGCTGTTTTCGCGGCTTTCGGCGCTCGCGCCGGAGGCGCTGGCCGCGCACGCGGGCGCGGCGGACCTGCCGCTGATGCAGAACACCCCCGCCGATTTTGTCCGCGCCTACCGCGCGCAGGCGGAGGCGGTGCGCACGCGCGGCTATGGCGTCTACGCCCGCTACGGCATGTTCCGCCTGGACGGGGAGCGCATCGTGCCCATCCTGCACCCGGACCCGATCGAGATCGGTTCGCTCGTGGGCTATGAGCGCGAGCGCGGCCTGGTGGTCGAGAACACCGCCGCGCTGGCCGCGGGGCTGCCGGCGGCGAACGTGCTGCTGTGCGGCGACGCGGGCACCGGCAAATCGTCCACGGTCAAGGCCGTGGCCAACCGCTTCTTCCCGCAGGGCGTGCGGCTGCTCGAGCTGCGCAAGGAGCAGCTGCGCCTGCTGCCCGGCGTGATGGACGAGCTGTCGGGCAACCCGCTCAAGTTCATCCTCTTTCTTGACGACCTCTCCTTCCAGCGCAACGACGACAGCTTCGGCGAGCTCAAGGCCATCCTGGAGGGCACGGCCGCGGCCAAGGCGCCCAACGTGGCCATCTATGCCACGAGCAACCGCCGCCACCTCGTGCGGGAGACGTTCTCCGAGCGCGACGGGGACGACGTGCACCGGCAGGATACCCTACAGGAGATCGCCTCGCTGTCGGAGCGGTTCGGCCTCTCGGTGCTCTTTGGCCGGCCGGACAAGGCGCTCTACCTGACCATCGTGCAAAGCCTCGCGCTGCACGCGGGCATCCCCGCGCCGCCGGACGGGTTCGCCGCGGAAGCGGAAGCGTTCGCGCTGCGCAAGGGCGGCCGCAGCGCGCGCGCGGCCGAGCAGTTCGTGCAGAGCCTCGCCGCACGGCGGGGCTGACGGCCGCGCCCGCGCACGGTATACTGTATCCATACCTCCAGCTCAAGCCGGATGCGCGGCAGCAGCCGCGCCCGCCCTCCGCCGCGGGGGGGGCGGAACGATCGCCTCCGGCGCGCATCCGCCGGGGAAAGCCGAACCATCGCGCCATGAAGGCCGCATCCGCCTGCGGCGGAACGGGAGGGAGTATGCGTAAAATCGTCAAAAGACTGGCGCTCTACCTGCTGGGGCTCATGCTCATGGCGCTGGGGATCACGCTGCTGAACCTGTCGGATCTGGGCACCACGCCGCTGAGCTCCATCCCGTATGTGCTCTCCCGGCTGCTCTCGGGCAGCGCGCTGTTCACCTTCGGGCGGCTGACGCTGCTGTTCCACACCGCGTGCGCGCTGGCGCAGGTGGCCGTGCGCCGCCGCGTCACGGCGCAGATCCTGCTGCAAATCCCGCTCGCCGTCGTCTTTTCCGCGCTGCTGGACCTGTTCGGCAGCCTGCTCTCGCTGCCGGCGCCGCCGCTTGCGCTGCGCCTTGCGCTGTGCGCGGCGGGCGTGGCGCTCTCGGCGCTGGGCATCGTGCTGATCGTGCGCGCCGGGCTCATGCTCCCCGCGCCGGACGCGCTGCTGCACGCCGTGAGCGAGCGGACGGGCCGCCCGCTCTCGCAGGTGAAGATCGCGGGGGACGTGCTGTGGGTGGCCGTGGCGGCGCTGCTGTCGCTCGCCCTCCTGCTCTCCCGCGGCACGGCGGGCTTCTGGCCGCTGCTGTCCGGCTGCTTTGGCGGCAGGCTGGCCGTGGGCGTGGGCACGCTGATCGCCATGTATTTCACCGGCCGGCTCGTGGGCGTGTTCCGCAGACTCCCCTTCCTGAAGGCGGACGCAGGCTGAGCGGCGCCGCCCACGCCTCGCCGGCGCACCCCCTTGCCGCGTACCGCACGCACCTTTTTATCGGCCAGCCTTGCCAATTGCCGCGCGGCGCATGCACCTTCGCCACTTCGTCCACTGTCTGTACGCACTACTTTTCGGATATTACCCGCCGAAAGCAACTGCGAATGCTCAACAATTTGCAGCAACCAGCGCTTTCAGCACATCCATGATCTGGCTGTACTCAATGTGGGCGGCATAGGCAAACTGCTTGCGGTATTTCTCCCACATAACCTTGAGTTCCCGGCTGCTCTCAATGTTGTGCAGAATGGCGGGCACATCCGCAATCTGCCGGGCGGTGCCGCGATGGGCTGCGGTGGCGGTTAACGCTTCGGCAAACACAGCCTTATCAAATTTCTGCGTGGTTGCCAGTATGTGCGCATCGTAAAAATCTCTGGGGCGGGTATTGAACACGCCGCGCCGCAGGATGGTCTCCACCTTCTCCGCCATGATGGTTTCGATGTTGTACGCCCACAGCTCATAGGTTTTTTCCTCATCGAAAATCTCCGAAAACCGGTATTGTACCGCATGGGGCGTGATGGCGTCCCCGGTGGACACATCGATGCTCAGCGGAGTAATCAGCGTGTCGAAATGGGCGCTCAGCATCACACGGAAGCCGCCGCAGATGTCATCCTCCCGGATGGGCGAGATTTTCCCCACCTCAAAGGTCACGCCGTCATCAAAGGGCACGGCGGCCACCTGCTCCAATGCGCTGCGGATGGCCTCCGGGGTCAGGGCCAGATTTATCAGCGTGGCGTCCAAATCCATCGTCGCCCGGTTGTCCAGCCCCACGATGGCCGCTACCAGCATCCCGCCTTTCAGCACAAACTTGTCCTTGTACTCCGATGCCGCAAGGCGGACGAGAAGCCGTTCGAACATATAGTTCTGCAAAATGACCTGCGCCGGGATATTTTTCTGCTTGGCGATGTTGCGGGTTTTCGCTTTCAGGCTCATAGCGTTGCTCACAGTAGCACCTCCAAATATTGACGCAGTATGCCTGACACCCGCATCTGACGGGCATACCCATCCAACCGGTTCAAATCCTTCTTTGGGCTGGCGGCGTACTGTTTCAGCGCCGATAAAAATGTCTCCGTCCCGATCTTGTTGCGGCTGCGGATCACGTCGCAGATGGTGCGCTCCAAATCGTAGCAGGGAACGGGATTCCCGGCCGGGGTTCGCAGCATCGTTTTGCCCAGCTCGAACAGTCCCGGCTTGATATAGTACACCTTGCACTCCGCCTTGATAGCCGCAGACGGGATGCAGCCGGAGGGCGCGGTGACGGTGTGCTCAAAGGGCGTCCGGTCGGAGATCCCGTGAAGAAACAGCGCCGTTTCGTGGGAAAAAATGATTTTCCCTGACCGGCGGCTGATGGACAGCAGCTCGTCCTGCATATCCTCCGGGAGCACATACTGCCCCTTGACGATGCGGTGAATCTTGCCCGCTTTGCACAGCTTGTAGAGCATCGCTTTGGAAATGCCGCGCTGCGCCGCCGTTTTCGTTTCTATGATGCCGCCGTTTGCGTTCGCAATAGCGACGAGTTCCGCCATGTAGTCCATCCGCTCACCTCGCAGTAACAACCTGATAATATCATACTCCATATAACGACGATAGTCAACGGCATGACGAGACTACTTCCCTCATACTGGGACTGCTATTATGATCATAGTCAATAAATTTATATTGAACCAACGTGGCTTGGGTACTCCCAACAAAAAATGAGCAGACCGCCAGACAGGCCGAACGGTCATTTCGCCACTGTGCACGGACAGCGGCTGTGCGCATTGTTTCAAAAAATATATCCTAAGGTGGGTGCGCCTTCGCTTTTAACGGCGGGAATTACCGAAAGGGCAATGCGACAGAAAGCGTGAAGCGGGCATGGGGATTTTGAATCAGGCAACCTGAATACAATATGTCTCTGGCGAATACAGGCACAGGCAAGGCGACCCGCTGACGGGGATTGCCTTTCCTGTTTTTACCGGGCCTCTTTTTTGTGGACCTCGCGGCTTGGATTCAGGGTGCTGCATCGCAACGTTTGTGAAATAGGAGCTTGTGCATCGCTCGAAACAGACAAATAATCTGCCCCCTTCCCAACGAGAAGAACTGCCTCGGATTATATGAGTTTTGGAAACATGACAAAAAGATACAAGAATGCATTTATAAGAGAAACCATAATCAATCGTCTATGATTGCGAGTTGGAAAAAAGGAGGGAGCGGGCGGATGACGTCTTTTTTGCCGCAGGCACAAAAAGGCGCCGGAGCAAAGCGGACTATGCGCCGGCGCGGCGGTTTTTCAGACGGGCGCACGCCATATTGTCTCGACCGGCGGCGCGTTTTTTCGGTGCGGCGTGCACGCCCCGGCCCATCTCCCGCGCCGCGAGGCGCGGCAGCCGCAAAAGGTTGGTAGCGACAGCGAGCCGTTGTGAGCGCGCTTGCAAGCGAACAGGCGAGCCGAGCGAGGCCTTTTGCGGAAAAGGAGGAGCAAAGCGGACTTTGCACCGGCGCGGCGGTTTTTCAGACGGGCGCACGCCATATTGTCTCGACCGGCGGCGCGTTTTTTCGGTGCGGCGTGCAC
>URSN01000088.1 GCA_900550525.1 uncultured Eubacteriales bacterium | reverse complement strand
GCTGTCAACGTAATACTTGCGTAATATATGAAACGATTTCCATCTTTCGCCGCACGCCTCCTTTCCCGTTCGTGCGCGGATTCATTCTCAGCGCTATCCCAACTATAGGACGGCAAAGGGTGGCAAAAGGTTCACACTTTTTTAAATTTTTTTGCCTTCTCCGCGGGCGCGCAGGTCGCGAAGGACGGGAAGCGTAAGCGGAATGGCCAGCAGGGAGGACAGCAGATCCGCCGCGGGCTGGGCCAGCTGCACCCCTAGAAGGCCGAAGGCATGCTCCAAAAGCCATATTGCGGGAATGAAGCACACGCCCTGACGGGCCATGGCCAGCAGCGTGGCGCGGCCGGCGATGCCCATCGTCTGAAGCATCATGTTTGCCAGGCAGGTGAAGGCAAAGAGCGGAATCAGCGCGCATTGCAGGCGCAGCGCCAACGTGCCGATTTGCTGCACCTGAGCGTCGCCGGCCAAAAAGAGGCTGATGATGCCGGGCGCAAAGGCGATGGCAGCGGCGCTGACCACGATCAGGACGCCGAAGCAGAGCCTGACACAAAACCAGAACGCCTTGCGCACCCGCTCATAGAGCCCCGCGCCGTAGATGAAGCCGCAGATGGGCTGGAAGCCCTGCCCAAATCCGATGATGGCGCTGCCGGCCATCCTCATCCCGCGCGAGAGCTACGAGGGCTATCGCGGGCATTACATCAAGTACGCCATGCGCAGCGCCATGGACATCGCGACCACCGGCTGCTCGGTGAACGTGAAGCTGACGGAGGACCGCGCCGCCTTCGCCGACGCGCGCATCGCTTACGGCGTGGCGGGGCCGGTGCCCCTGCGCGCGCCCTCGGCCGAGGCGGCCGTGAAGGGGCGGCCCGTGTCGGAGGAGACGGTGGCGGCGTTCGGCCGCGCCGCGCTCGACGATGTGAACCCGCGCACGAGCTGGCGCGCCAGCCGCGAATTCCGCCTGCAGCTGGTCGAGGAGCTGGCAAAGCGCGCCCTGCGCGAATCCATCCGCCTTTCGGGAGGGACGATCTGATGCACGAAACGCAGTACAAGCTGGTGCGCTGCACCATCAACGGCAAAAAGACCGAGACCATGGTGGACGTGCGCGCGTCGCTGACGGATATGCTCCGCGGCGAGTATCGCCTCACCTCCGTGAAGAAGGGATGCGAGGTGGGCGAGTGCGGCGCTTGCACCGTGCTCATCGACGGGGAGTGCTTCAACTCCTGCATCTATCTGGCCATCTGGGCCGACGGCAAGGAGATCCGCACGCTCGAGGGCCTGCTCGGCCCCGGCGGCGAGCTGTCCGACATCCAGCAGGCGTTCATCGACGAGAGCGCCGTGCAGTGCGGCTTCTGCACGCCGGGCGTCATCATGAGCGCGGTGGAGATCCTCGAAAGCGGCAGGCTGTATACGCGCGACGAGCTGCGCAAGCTCCTCTCCGGCCACCTGTGCCGCTGCACCGGCTATGAGAACATCCTCAACGCCGTGGAAAAGACCATGAAGCGCCGCCACGGCCTGCAAGCCTGACCGTTTGCAGGAGGCAAGGGGGAATCCTGCACAGCGCCCCCTTGTTTTGCTGCGGCCGGACAACGCAAACCACATACAGCCGCCGCCTTTTTGGCGGCGGCTTCGCTTTTGCATCGGACGGGCGTGCGGAGACCGGCGCAGGTTTTGCACAAGGGGCTTGCATTTTTACGCACAAACGTGTATACTAATCCAATATATCATATCTTTGCGGAGGTGACAGGACGATGGCGATCAACAAGGATTTGCAGATGAATCCGCATACCAATCTATTGGAGAAGAACGAGTTCGACTAC
The DNA here is from genome assembly GCA_900550525.1 of uncultured Eubacteriales bacterium. Taxonomy (GTDB): domain Bacteria; phylum Bacillota; class Clostridia; order Christensenellales; family CAG-138; genus Aphodomorpha; species Aphodomorpha intestinavium. The sequence continues at coordinate 6,089 of URSN01000088.1, read as the reverse complement.
GTGCTGCAGGATGTGGCGGAACCGAACCTCTACCGCATCATGTTCGATTACGAACACATCCCGCGCATCGCGTTCAACATGCGCCATGTGCCCATGGCCATGCCGGAGAAGATCTGGATCACGGATACGACGTTCCGCGACGGGCAGCAGTCGCGCGAGCCGTACACGACCGAGCAGATCGTGGACATCTTCGACATGCTGCACCGCCTGGGCGGGCCGAACGGCATCATCCGCCAGAGCGAGTTCTTCCTGTATTCCAAGAAGGACCGGGACGCGGTGCTGCGCTGCATGGAGCGCGGCTATGAGTACCCGGAGGTCACCAGCTGGATTCGCGCCTCGCGCAAGGACTTTGAGATGGTGCGCGAGATCGGCATGAAGGAGACGGGCATCCTGGTCAGCTGCTCGGATTACCACATCTTCTACAAGCTGAAGATGACGCGCAGGCAGGCGGTCGATCACTATGTGAGCATCGTGCGCGAGTGCATCGAGACGGGCGTGCGGCCGCGCTGCCACCTGGAGGATATCACCCGCGCCGATTTCTACGGCTTCGTGGTGCCGTTCGTGCTGGAGCTGTCCAAGCTGATGAAGGAGTCCGGCGTGCCGATCAAGCTGCGCGCGTGCGATACGCTCGGCTACGGCGTGTCCATCCCCGGCGCGGCCATGCCGCGCAGCGTGCCGGGCATCATCTACGGCCTGCGCCACCATGCGCGCTTCCCGTCGGAGCTGCTGGAGTGGCACGGCCACAACGATTTCTACGGCGCGGTCACCAACTCCGTCACCGCCTGGCTCTACGGCGCGTCGGCGGTCAACTGTTCGCTGCTGGGCATCGGCGAGCGCACGGGCAACTGCCCGCTCGAGGCCATGGTCATCGAGTACGCGCAGCTGCGCGGTACGCTCGACGGCATGGACCCGACCGTCATCACCGAGATCGCGGAGTACTACCGCGACGTGCTGCACTACGACATTCCGCCGCAGACGCCGTTCGTCGGCTCCGACTTCAACGTCACGCGCGCCGGCGTGCATGCCGACGGCCTGCAAAAGAACGAGGAGATCTACAACATCTTCGACACCGGCGCCATTTTGAACCGGCCGCCGATGGTCGCCATCAGCAACACCTCGGGCGTGTCCGGCATCGCGCACTGGATCAACTCGCACTACGGCCTGAAGGGCGAGCGCGCGCTGGACAAATCGCACCCGCTCGTGCTGGCGGTCAAGGCGTGGGTGGACGAGGAATACGCCGGCGGCCGCGTGACCGTCATCTCCAACGGTGAGCTGGAGCACGTCTCCGCGCGCGAGGCGAAGAACCTTGGCGTCGACCTGACCGACTGAGGCGGCGCTTGACGCCCGGCCCGGCCGCGCCCACCGGCGCGCAGACCTTGCACACCCGGGCGGGTGGAACAAATCTCAACCCGGCCGCGCCTTCCGGCGCGCGGGCCCGGGAGAACCAGGAAAAAGCGGCGCAAGCCGCTTTTTCCGTTTTGACCGGGGAAGGGGGAGCGCCCCTTCCCGCATAATGGCTTTCCGTCAGGCGTTGTCCGCCTGCTCCGCGCCGCCGGCGGCGGCGTCCACGGCCGCTTTTGCATCATCCGCAGCGGCTTTTGCATCGCCCGCGCCGGCGTCCGCTGCCGCCGGCGTTTGCACGGCTGCATCCGCGGGCGCTTCCGGCTCGCCATCGTCCTCCCCGTCGTCGAACTCAAATGCGTCCACGGGCAGCACGTGCCCGGCCTGCCGGTCCGGCTGGCCGGCGGGCGCGCTGCGGCGCGCGTTGCGGTCGGTGAAGCGGCGCATGACGACGAGCATCACCACGATCAGCGCGATGACCAGCCCCATGCACACGAACGTGAGCACGCTCAGCACGCCCGGCGTCAGGAAGCTGAACGCGCCCAGGTCGATGCGCGGGACGACCTGCGTCACCTGCGGCGTCGTCTCCGTCGCCTCCTCCACGATCTCCACGGTGTACAGCAGGTCCGACAGCGCGGACACCACGCCGTTGAGCGTCATCGCAGCGCCCAGCGCCAGGTAGATGCGGCGCATGGTCTTGCGGAATTTTTCCTCCATGCCCTCCTTGATGTTGTCCCCGGCGTAGAGCTTGCCCTTGCCGGTGATGCCGGCCCAGAGGACGTAGACGCCCATGCCCAGCAGGATCGCATAATACAGGATACCCATTCAGTTCCTCCTCCGTCGGTCGTTTATGAAAGCGGCCCGTTTCAGTTCAGCGGCCGGAGTTTGGGCCCCTGCTTGGTGTCCTCCACGGCATAGCCCAGGGCCTTGAGCTGGTCGCGCAGCGCGTCTGCGCGCGCAAAGTCGCGCGCAGCGCGCGCCTGCTGGCGCTGCTCGAGCAGTTCGAGCGCCGCCGCCGGGGCGGCCGCCTCCTGCGCGTGCTGCAACAGCCCCAGCACGCCGCAGAGCCGGTCGAACAGGGCGGCCGCCGCGTCGATGGCCGCGCCGCCGCGCGGCTGCGAAACGAACGTGTTGCACGCGCGCGCCAGCTCGAACAGCGCGCCCAGCGCGTCGGCGGTGTTCAGATCGTCGTCCATGGCGTCCTCAAAGCGCGCGCGGTAGCCGTCCAGCGCGGCGGTGAACGCCGCGTCCTCCGGCGTGCCGTCCGTGCGCTGCGCCTCGCGGAGGCGCTTGCGCGCCGTGCGCAGCCGCGTGAGCGCCGCCTCCGCCTGCTGGATGAGCTCGCGCGAGAAGTTGACCGGGTTGCGGTAGTGGACCGAGAGCATGAACAGGCGCACGGCCTCAAGGTCGAACTCCTTTGCGATGTCGCGCACGGTGAAGAAGTTGCCCAGCGACTTGCTCATCTTCTGGTTGTCGACGTTGATGTAGCCGTTGTGCAGCCAGTAGCGCGCAAAGGGCTTGCCCGTGGCCGCCTCGGACTGTGCGATCTCGTTCTCGTGGTGCGGGAAGATCAGGTCCTGCCCGCCGGCGTGGATGTCGAAGGATTCGCCGAGGATGGCCATGCTCATGGCGCTGCACTCGATGTGCCAGCCCGGGCGGCCGCGGCCCCAGGGAGAATCCCACGCCGGCTCGCCGGGCTTTTCGCCCTTCCAGAGCGCGAAGTCCAGCGGATCGCGCTTGCTCTCGCCCGGCTCCACGCGCGCGCCGTTCTCCAGGTCGTCGACGTTCTGGCCGGACAGCTTGCCGTAGCCGGGGAAGCTGCGCACGGAGAAGTAAACGTCGCCGTTGCCCGGCGCATAGGCGTGCCCGCTGTCCACGAGCTTTTGCACCAGCGCGATGATCTCGCCGATGTGTTCCGTCGCGCGCGGGTTGGCGCTGGCGCGCTCGATGCCCAGCGCATCCGCGTCGCGGTAGTACTCGGCGATGAACCGCTCGCCCAGCGCCGCCACGCTCGTGCCCTCCTCGTTTGCGCGGCGGATCATCTTGTCGTCGATGTCCGTGAAGTTCTGTACGAACGTGACCTCATAGCCGCGGTAGGTGAGGTAGCGGCGCAGCGTGTCGAACACGATGAACGGCCGCGCGTTGCCGATGTGGAAGTAGTTGTAGACCGTCGGGCCGCAGGCGTACATGCCGATCTTGCCCGGCACGAGGGGCACGAGCTCCTCTTTTTTGCGGGTCATGGTGTTGTATAGCTGCATTGGCGTCCTCCGTTTCTGGTTCTGTAGTATATCACAGGCCGCGCCGCTTGAAAAGCGGCGGCGGGCGTCAGCGCCCGCGCTCCTTTTCGAGCGCCTCGATGCGCCGGAGCAGGCTCTCCAGCTGCTGCTGCACCGGGTCGGGCAGGTGGACCTGGTCGAGGTCCACTCCCGCCTCGCCCGCGGCGTGCGCGCCGGCGATGCGCCGCGCCGTTTCGCAGGCGGCGCGTTTTTGACAGTCGGGCGCGTTGCGGTCGCACGTCTCGTCGCCGCAGCAGCGCGCCGGGCAGTCGTACAGGCGGGCCACATGCCCCGGCACGCCGACGACCGTGGCGCACGGCGGCACCTCCGAGAGCACCACCGCGCCCGCGCCGATCTTGGCGTAGTCGCCCACGGTGAACGGCCCGAGCACCGCCGCGCCGGCCGAGATGGTCACATGGTTGCCGATGGTCGGGTGCCGCTTGCCGCTCTCCTTGCCCGTGCCGCCGAGCGTCGCGCCCTGGTAGATGGTCACGTCGTCGCCGATTTCCGCCGTCTCGCCGATGACCACGCCCTCGCCATGGTCGATGAACAGCCGCTTGCCGATGCGCGCGGCCGGATGGATGTCCACGCCCGTGAAGAAGCGGCACCACTCGGCCACCAGGCGCGCGAGCGTCCTGCGCCCGTGCCGGTGCAGAAAGTGCGCAAAGCGGTGCCAGCGCACGGCGTGGAAGCCCGGGTAGCACAGGAACACCTCCCACGCGCTGCGCGCGGCCGGGTCGCGGTCGAGCACGCAGCGGATGTCGCTTTTGAGCGTATCGAACATAGGCAAACTCCCTCCTGCAAAATAAAAAACGCACAAACGCCTGCATAAAGACGAATGTGCTTCGCGGTCCCACTTTATTTGGAAACGTCCGTTTCCCCCTCTGCGCCGGCGCATGACCGGCCCGGCCTTAACGCGGCCCCACGTCCGGCGGTACAGGGGCCCGCGGCCCGTTGTCGCCGGCGGCTGCGGGAGGCACTTCGCCGCCGCGCCGCCCGGGCCGGCTTGCAGCCGATGGCCAGCCCTCTCTGATGGCGTGATGCTGCGGGTACTCTTTCCCGGTCGCTGCCTTTTCCGCTTCTACTATATGCCATGCGCCGCCGCGTTGTCAAGTGCGGAGCGCCTGACAAAAAGTTGATGGAAATTTTATTTTTCTCGCGCTTTGGTTATGGTATACTGTACCCAAACCAATGCGTTGCGGGAGGATCGCCATGGAGCAACTGGTGCAAGTATTCGGGCCGCTGGCCGTGCCGACGCTCATTTGCCTGGCGGCCGGCGTGCTGCTGCTGCTCATCGAACTGTTCACGCCGGGGTTCGGCGTGGCGGGCGGACTTGGGCTGCTGCTGCTTGCGGCGGTCGTGGTCATGCAGCTGCTGTTCGGCTCGCCCGCCGTGGCGGCGTACATCGCCGCGGCCGTGCTCGTGCTCATCGTGGCGGCGCTGCTGCTGTTCATCCGCTCGTTCCAGCGGGGGAAGCTGTCGCGCTCGTTCGCGGTGCTCGACGAGCAGATCGACGCCGGCTCCACCTCGCTCTCCGACGCGAGCGAGCAGCAGAACGTCGGCAGGCGCGGCGTTTCCGTCACGCCGCTCAGGCCCGCCGGCATCGCGGAGTTTGACGGCGAGCGCCGGGACGTCATGACCGCCGGGGAATTCCTGCCCGCGGGCGTGCCCGTGGTCATCACGGAGGTGCGCGGGCTGCACGTGCTCGTCAGGCCGGCGGAGGACGCGCCGGCGGCAGGGGCGGAAACGCCGGATGCGCAGCGGACGGCCCCGGGCGCGCCCTGACGGATGGGGGCAGACCCGATAGGATATTGATAGGATGAGCAAGGCCGGCGCGCCGCGCCGGACAAAGAGCGATCATAAAGGAGGGTATCATGGATCTTATCATCACCGTCGCCATCATCATCGCGGCAATCCTGTTTCTCGTGCTGTTCTTCACGTTCGTGCCGCTCGGGCTGTGGATCTCGGCGCGCGCGTCCGGCGTGCACATCGGCATCTTCCAGCTCGTCGGCATGCGCATCCGCAAGGTGGTGCCCTCGCGCATCGTCAGCCCGCTCATCAAGGCGACCAAGGCGGGGCTCACCGTTTCGATCAACAAGCTCGAGGCGCATTACCTGGCCGGCGGCAACGTGGACCGCGTGATCAACGCGCTCATCGCCGCGCAGCGCGCCGGCATCCCGCTCGACTTTGAAAAGTCCTGCGCCATCGACCTGGCCGGCCGGGACGTGCTCAACGCCGTTCAGATGAGCGTTAACCCCAAGGTCATCGAGACCCCCATCGTGGCGGCCATCGCCAAGGAGGGTATCGAATTGCGGGCCAAGGCCCGGGTCACCGTGCGGGCCAACATCGACCGTTTGGTGGGCGGCTCCGGCGAGGAGACCATCATCGCCCGGATCGGCGAAGGCATCGTGACCACGGTGGGTTCCTCCACCAGCCGTAGGGGGGGCAGGGAAAGCGCGGCCCGGATGGCCC
>URSN01000087.1 GCA_900550525.1 uncultured Eubacteriales bacterium | reverse complement strand
GGTTCGCCCCGCTGCCGAAGGCGGATATTATCATGTCTGCGACCGCCTGGACAACGCCGCTCTTGTTCAGGGCGGTGGATATGCCCATGGCCCCGCCGAGGACGCAGATGGTGTTCCAGTCCAGGGACTTGAAGGCCTTGTCAAAGGAGATGCAGCCGGTCAGTATGCACAGGGCGGCCGCAATGGCCCCGACCGTGCCGAAGGAAAACACGCCCGCCGAGCAGCCGGCCACGCAGCCGAGCATGATGAGGCAGACCGTGATACACTTGGCCTTGCTGCGGACCTGTCCGCCGTCCCCGGAGGGGGCGGGGTCCTCGACTTCGGGGAAGTCGAAAACCTTTTTCTGCAGGCGTATGCCTATGAACAGATAGTAGAGGGCCAGCACTATGACGAGCGGGAAACCCACCTTGCCCAGCTCCCAGAAGGTGAGCTCCCTCACCGAGTCCGTGGTCTGGAGTATGGCCTGGGCCGTCAGCTGGGGGCGGGGCAACAGCATCCTGCCGCTGCGGATCATCAACCGGCCGGAGCTCGTCGTGGTCACGCTCCTTCCCTCCGACCCGGACGCGGCCGCCTGACGGGCAGGCCCGCGCCGGACGGCCCCGGCTGCGTGTCTTCCGCCGCCCGACCCTTCCGCCATCGGGCTGGGGCGGCGCGCCCTTTTGGCGCGCCGCCCCTGCTGCTTCTTTATGCACGTTCCTGCCGCCTGGCCCTCACCGGTAGGGGTCGAACGGCCCGGACGGGCCGAAGGAATCGTCCGGCTCGAGCGGGTCCACGATCTCATAATCCATCGCGCCCTTGTCGCCGAGCACGATGTCGAACGTGAGCGTTTCGCCGCCGCGGAACACCTCGACCGTGATCGTATCGCCGATGCCGCTGCCGTCGATGATGTCCATAAACTCCGTGCGGTCCGTCAGCGCCTGCCCGTTGGCGGAGACGATGACGTCCCCCGCAAGCAGGCCGGCCTGCGAGGCGGGGCCGCCGGCGACGACGCTGGCCACATACACGCCCGTGGAGACGGGCAGGCCGAGCTGCGCGGCGATGACCTCCGTGAGCGTCTGCACGGAGATGCCCACGGCGGGACGCTCGATGCGGCCCTGCGTGACCAGCAGCTCCATGATGACGCGCACGTCGTTGATCGGCAGCGCAAAGCCGATGCCCTCGGCGCTGACCATGTTGCCGTAATCGTCATAGCCGGCGGTGATGGTCTTGGCGCTGTTCATGCCGATGACCTCGCCGCGCATGTTGAGCAGCGGGCCGCCGCTGTTGCCGAAGTTGATGGCCGCGTCCGTTTGCAAATAGGTGTTGGTGTGGCCGTCGATCGTGACCTCGCGCGCCTCGGCGGAGATGACGCCAAAGGTCGTCGTGTTGGCAAGGCTGCTGGTGTCCAGCGGATTGCCGATGGCCACGACGAATTCGCCCACGCGCACCTCGTCCGAATCGCCCAGCGCCATGGGCACGAGGCCGTCGTGCTCCACCTTGAGCACGGCCACGTCCGTCTCCTCGTCCGCGCCGATGAGCGTCGCCTCGACCTCCTCGCCGGTGTTGAGCAGCACGGTGATCTGCTCGGCGTCCGCAATGACGTGCGCGTTGGTCAGGATGTAGCCCTCGCTCGAAACGATGAAGCCGCTGCCGCTGCCGTAGATGGCGAGCATGCGCCGCTCGCCGATGCGCTGCGTGGTATAGTTGACCACGCCGACCACGGAGTCGGACACCGCCTCAAAGATGCTTGGGATGGGGTTGTTGAGATAGAACTGCGGGATGTCGGACAGGTCCGGCGCGGCGCCGTCGCGCGAGGGCATCTCGCGCCCGCCGGGCGCGGGCGTCACGGCCTGCACGGGCGGCTGCTCCTGCTGGCCGGGCTGCTGCGCAGACGGCGAGGGGGTGGGCGGCGATGCGGTAGTGCCGCCGGGGCGGCCGCCGCGCAGTACGAGGGCGTGCTCGAGCAGCGCGGCGAGGTTGGCGCACTGCACGACGACCGTGACGCCAAAGCCGCCAAGGCCGCGCCGCCGGGGCTGCTGTTCGCCCGAAAAGGGATACTGCCCGTTAAAATCCATTCTAGGTGCCTCCATCCAGTGCGGAGCTGCGCCGGTTGGGCGACGGCGCGCGTTTGAGTGTAAAGGTGAAGTTGCTGCCCTTGCCGCGGGTGCTCTTGAGCGTGATGGTCTGCCCGTGCTGGTCGATGATGCGCTTGACGATGGACAGGCCCAGGCCGGTGCCGCCCTGCTTGGTGGGCGTGTGCGCCTTTTCGACCTTGTAGAAGCGTTCGAACACGTGCGGCACGTCCTCCTCCGGGATGCCCTGCCCGGAATCCTGTATGCTGACGTATACCTCCCGGCGCAGCGCATAGGTCGCTATGCGCAGCCGCCCGCCCGCCGGGGAATACTTGATCGCGTTGTCGATGATGTTGCGCAGCACCTGCGAGATCTGCGCGCTGTCCGCCTCGACGAAATACTGCTCCTGCGCGAACTTGACCTCCACCTCCATGCGCTGGTCGTAGATGCGCGCCTCGAACGTGATGAGCGTGCGGCGGATGAGCTCGTTGATGTCGAAGATCTCCAGCTTGAGCGCCGTGCGCCCGGACTCGATGCGCGCAAGGTCGAGCAGGTCGTTGACCATGGTGGTCATGCGCCGCGTTTCCGAGAGCACGACGTCGATGTACTTGTCGTACTCGCTGCGCGGGATCGTCCCGTCCTGCATGGCCTCGAGGAAGCCGCGCATGGACGTGAGCGGGGAGCGCAGCTCGTGGCTGACGTTGGAGACGAAATCGCGCCGCGTCGCCTCCAGGTCCCTGAGCTGGTCGGCCATGTTGTTGAAGCTGACGGCAAGCTGCGTCGCCTCGTCCGTGCCCTTGACCGGGATGCGGATGTTGAAATCGCCCTTGCTGTAGCGCTGCACGATGGCGTTGATCTCGGAAAAGGGGCGGATCATGCGCGAGGTGGTGTAATAGACGGCGATGACGGAAAAGAGCACCGCCACCAGCAGCACGAGCGCGATCTCCATCCATACGGCCGAGAGCGTGCGCTCGGAGATGGAAAAGTCCAGATGCAGCAGCGCCGCGCCCGCGGCCGCGCCGTCCACGTAGAACAGCGCCGCCTGGCTGATCGTGCGAAACGGCAGCAGCTCGCCGTAATAGGCCAGCGCCGGCTCCTGCGCGGCCGTGCCGAGCAGCGATTCGCGCTCCTGCTCCGGCAGGCTCAGCCGCGCGGCGGGCGCCCATTTCTGCTCGGTATAATAGGTTTCATGCGAGCCGTCGGCCCCGTACGCCTCGACAAGGCCGCCGCTCTGGCGCGCGACGATCTCAAGCGTGCGCACGCCCTCGCGCGCCGCCGCCTCGTCGCCGCCATGCACGGCGGAGAGCGCCTCGCAGATCTCCGTCAGCTCGCGCGCAAGCTGCCCTTCCACTTCAAAGCGGATCTGGCCCTCAAAGAGCGCGACGACCGTCACGCCGACCAGGAGCACCAGCCCCAGCGCGACCGTCAGGTACGTCGCGAGCATGCGCGAAAACAGTGTCCGGAGAAAATCGCGGCGCATGAACCCTCTTTCCGCTTACTGCTTTTCGAATTTGTAGCCGACGCCCCAGACGGTCTTGAGCTGCCAGGGATGGCTGTCGCCCAGCTTCTCGCGGATGCGCTTGACGTGCACGTCCACAGTGCGCGAATCGCCGAAAAAGTCGAACCCCCACACCTGCTCGAGCAGCTGCTCGCGCGTGAACACCTTGCCCGAGTGGGAGGCGAGGAAGTACAGCAGCTCGATCTCCTTGGGCGGCATTTCAAGCGGCCTGCCGTCGAGCTGCACGGCGTAATTCTCCAGCGAGACGGAGAGCCCCTCCAGCTGGATGGTGCGCTCCGGCTCCACCGGCACGCTGCGCCGCAGCACCGCCTTGATGCGCGCGATGAGCTCCTTGGCGTCAAAGGGCTTGGACACATAGTCGTCCGCGCCGAGGTCGAGCCCCTGCACGCGGTCGCCCGTATCGCCCTTGGCGGTGAGCATGATGACGGGCGTCTCCCCCTCCATGCGGATGTCGTGCAGCACGGACCAGCCGTCGCGCCCGGGCAGCATCACATCCAGCACCACGAGCGCGGGGCGCGTCTCATGGAACGCGGCCAGCGCCATCGCGCCGTCGGCGCAGGTGGCGACCTGGAAGCCCGCTTTCTTGAGATACAGTTCCAAAATGGCGAGTATATTGCGGTCGTCGTCGATGACCAAGATGGTGTTGTTTTCCATGCAGGATCCCTCCTGTGTTCTGCGGCTTTGCATAAAAAGCCCACTTTATGGCCGCATTATACCACACCCGCCTGCATTTGTCCAACCGCCCTACCGGAGCGTGACCACGGTCACGCCGGCGTCGCCCTCCCCGTAGGCGCCGATGCGGAAGGACTTGACCTGCGGATGCGTGCGCAGATAGGCCTGCACGCCCGCGCGCAGCGCGCCGGTGCCCTTGCCGTGGATGAGCGTGATCTCCTTGACGCCCGCCAGCTCCGCGTCGTCGATGAAGCGGTCGATCTCGACCGTGGCCTCGTCGACCATGCGCCCGCGCAGATCGAGCGAGAGGAAGCTGCGCTCCGGCTCGGCCAGCGTGCGCCGCACGGCGGCCGGCCTGGGCCGCTCCGGTTTTTTCTGCACGCTGCGCAGGTCGGCAAGCTTCACGCTCATGCGCATGGCGCCCGCCTGCACGAGCACCTCCCCGCGCGCGTCCGGCGGCTTGAGCACCGTCGCCTCGCGGACGCCCGACAGCACGCGCACCGCGTTCCCCGGCTTGACGGCCGACGGCGGCGCGCCCCCGTCGCCGGCGGACTGCGCCTGCTCCTGCACGCGCTCCTGAGCGGCACGCACGGCGTCGCGCGCCTTCTGCACGGCGCGCTCGAGCGCCGCGCCCTCCCCCGCCGCGCGGAGCTTTGCCACGACGTCCTCCATCTCCTGGCGGGTCTGCTGCACGATGCGGCGCGCCTCCTCGCGCGCCTTCTGGCGCAGCTGCGCGCGCTCGGCGGCCAGCTCGTCGCGCTGCCGCTCAAGCTGCTCCCGCGCCTCGCGCACGGCGCGGCGGTCCGCCTCCGCCTCGGCCGCCGCCGTCTCCGCCTCGCGGCGGGCGGCCTCCGCGCCGGAGAGCACGTCCTCAAACGCCACGTCCCGCTTTTGCAGGAACTGCCGCGCCCGTTCGATGACCGCCGGCGCAAGGCCCAGACGCTCCGATATCTCAAACGCGTTGGACTTGCCCGGTATGCCGATGAACAGGCGGTAGGTGGGCAGCAGCCGGTCCACGTCGAACTCCATCGACGCGTTCTGCATGCCGGGGCGGGTCAGGGCGAACGCCTTGATCTCGCTGTAATGGGTCGTGGCCATGGTCAGCGCGCCGCTTGCGTACAGCGCCTCAAGGATGGCCTGCGCCAGCGCCGCGCCCTCGACCGGGTCGGTGCCCGCGCCCAGCTCGTCGAGCAGCACGAGGCAGCCGGGGCCGGCCTCGCGCAGGATGGCCACGGTATTGGTCATGTGGGACGAAAACGTGGAGAGCGACTGCTCGATGGACTGCTCGTCCCCGATGTCGGCGAACACCTCGCCGCACACGGCCAGCTCCGTGCGCGCATCCGCCGGGACGAACAGGCCGGACATGGCCATGAGCGTGAACAGCCCGACGGTCTTGAGCGTAACGGTCTTGCCGCCCGTATTGGGCCCGGTGATGATGAGCGTGCGAAACTCCTGCCCCAGCCACACGTCCACCGGCACGACCGTGTCGCGCGGCAGCAGCGGGTGCCGCCCGGCGAGGATGCGGATGCGCATCTCTGCGTTGAGCTTTGGCCGCACGGCGCGCATATCGCGCGCGAGGACGGCCTTGGCAAAGATCACATCGAGCGCGCCGAGCACGTTGAGGCTTGCATACAGCTCGTCCGCGACCGGGTCGAGCAGCGCGGTCAGCCCGGCAAGGATGCGCCCGATCTCCACGCGCTCCTCCGCCTGCAGGCGGCGCAGCTCGTTGCCCAGCTCCACCGCGGCCGCCGGTTCGATGAACAGCGTGGCGCCGCTGCCGCTCTGGTCGTGCACCAGGCCGGACACCTGCGCGCGGTGCTCCGCCTTGACCGGCAGCGCCAGGCGGCCGTTGCGCACGGTGATGATCGGCTCCTGGAGATATTTCTGGTAGACGGGGCTTTTGATCATCGCGTTGAGCTTTTCGCGCATGCGCTCGTTGGTCAGGCGCATCTGGCGGCGCAGGCGCATCAGCTCGGGGGAGGCGCTGTCGGCGATCTCGTCCTCGGCGAGGATGCAGCGGCCGATCTCCTCCTCGATGGCGCGGTGCGAGGAGAGCCGGCCCGCCATGCCCGCAAGGAGCCCCGATGCTTCGCCGCCAAGCAGCGTCTCGCGCGCGGCGCGCGCGGCGCGCAGGCACTGCGCCGCAGCGTGCAGCTCCGCGGCGGGCTGCGCGTGCGCGGCGTGCACGCGCGCAAGCATCGGCCGGATGTCCGGGAATGCGTCTATGGGCGTGCGCCCGGTGCGGCGGTATACCCCGTCCGCCTCCTCGGTCAGCTGCAGCAGGCGCTCCGCCTCCGCAAGCGACGCGGCCGGCGCGAGCGAGGCCGCCGCCTCGCGCCCCACGTCGGAGCTCAGGTGCGCGCGCAGCAGTTCCAGTATCTTATCGTATTCGAGCACATGGAGCGCACGGGCGTTCATCAGGGCGCCCTCCTTCCGTAAAATCAGCCGCGGCGCGGGCCGCGACAGGGAACGGCTCCCGCCCCAGAACGGGACGGGAGCCGCAGCGTCATGGGATTCACAGCGAGCGCAGGAACGTCCCGATCCGTTCGAGCGCCGTCTCGATGCCCTGCATCGAGGTCGCATAGCAGCAGCGGATGTGCCCCTCCCCCGCCTCGCCGAACGCGCTGCCGGGGATCGCCGCCACGCGCTGCTGTTCGAGCAGCCGGTCGCAGAACTCGTCGCTGGTCAGCCCCGTGCGCTCGATGGACGGGAACACATAGAACGCGCCCTCCGGCTCGTTGCACGGCAGGCCCAGCGCATTGAAGCCGTCGATGATCACGCGGCGGCGCGCGGCGTACTCGTCGATCATGGCGCGCGTGTCCGCAAACCCGTCCGCAAAGCCCTGCGCGAGCGCCGCCACGCCCGCATACTGCGCCGGCGTGGGCGCGCAGAGCATGGTGAGCTGGGGGATCTTGCGCATCGCGTTGATCAGCGGCAGCGGCCCGGCCGCGTACCCGAGGCGCCAGCCGGTCATGGAGAACGCCTTGGAAAAGCCGTTGAGCAGGATGGTGCGCTCGCGCATGCCGGGCAGCGCCGCAAACGACGCGTGGCCGCGGCCGTTGAAGGTCAGCTCGGCATAGATCTCGTCCGTCACGGCGAGCACGTCCGTATCGCGCAGCACGTCCGCGATGGCCTCGAGATCCTCGCGCTCCATGATCGCGCCGGTCGGGTTCGTCGGGAAGGCGAGCAGCACGGCCTTGGTGCGCGGCGTGATGGCCGCGCGCAGCACCTCCGGGCGCAGGCGGAAGCGATCCTCGGCGCGGGTGGGCACGAGCACCGGCGTGCCGCCGGCCAGCTGCACCGCCGGCAGGTAGGACACATATGCCGGCGTGTGGACGATGACCTCATCGCCCGGGTTCAATATGGCGCGCATGGCCAGGTCGATGGCCTGGCTGGCGCCGACGGTGATGAGCACGTTGTCGATCCCCTCGTAGCCGGAGACGCCGTAGCGCTCGTCCAGATACCTGAGAATCAGCTCGCGCAGATGCGGATCGCCGGAGTTGGAGGTGTAGGCGACCCTGCCCTTGATCTTTTCGATGGCCGCTCGCCGGATGCGCTCCGGCGTCGGAAAATCAGGCTCGCCGACCCCCAGGCTGATATAGGAATCATCCAGCAGGTCGAAGTACTTCCGAATACCGGAGGGCGGAATTTCCCGAACGACGGCAGAGATTCTGCTTTCGTAATCCATGGAAGCCGCTCCTTAAAAATACATTTCATATAGTTTAGCACGCC
>URSN01000086.1 GCA_900550525.1 uncultured Eubacteriales bacterium | reverse complement strand
TTGTCAGGCATAGTGATATCAACGCTTGCTTCATTTACGTATGACAGTTTTTCCAGATGATCCTTAAGCTTATCCTCCAGATACACCTGATACTTTTTCTGCTTATCAGCCTCGGTTGTTGAGAAGCTGCCGTCTGTGACATTGTCTATCGAGTACGCCTGCGCAGGGATGCCGTTATCACCCAGTGCCATAATGGCATTTACCTCATCTGATTTATTGACAAAAAACACAAGCTTGCTGTCCACCTCATAGCTTATATTGTTATCTTCAAGTACTCCCTTTATTGTGGAAGCCTCTGATGCACTCTGTGCCTCGACCAGCTCACCCTGTGTAGGTCTTGATATGACTACGCCAAGTATTACAAGAGCCACTATAACCACAGCTACTATGCTTATGAGCACGGAGCGTTGCTTAGTATTGAATTTTTTCCACCATGCAGTTATTTTATCCAAAATAGCCTTTAAACGTTCTGGCATTTTCTATTACTCCTTATATTGACATCTGCATAAGTTCTTTGTATGCGTCAATTATTTTATCCCTGACAGCAACAGTGTACTGCAATGCCACAGCCGCCTTTGTTTCCGCAACAAGCAGATCATGTGTATTATCAGACTCGCCAAGTGCAAATCTCACTTCCTCCTGCGCAGCTGCATTCTGCAGATCATTTGTCTCACCGATGCTTCCCATGGCAGCAGAAAGTACATCAGAAAATGAATCAGTCTTGTCAGTTTTCGTAAGAGAGGTATTATTAAAAAAAGATTTAATATCTCCTGTTGAAATTCCATTAATGTTTGAAATATCCATCAAAAAGCTCCTTTATGTATGTATCAGCCGGCTATTTGCCTATTTGTAAGCCATTTTGTGCCATTGACTTGCTTGCCTCAAAGGCAGTTGCATTGGCTTCATATGCACGTGTGGCATCTATCAGATTGGTCATCTCTGTGACTGTATTGACATTTGGATAAGAAACATAACCATCTGCATCAGCATCAGGATTTGATGGGTCATACTCCTTGATAAAATCAGTAGAATAATCTGATGTCACGCTGCTTACCTTTACACCGTTTCCAACAGCGGCCTTCTTTGATGAAGAGTATATCTGTGAAAAAGGTGTGACATTTTTCTCGGAAAAAGTCACAATCTTTCTACGGTACGGTGTGCCTCCCTTTGTGGACGTAGTGTTTACATTGGCAATATTCTGTGCAATGATATCTGTCCTGAAGCGTTCAGCCGTCATGCCGGACGCACCGTCCCCGCCCCGCCACGAAAATAGTCCTGTTAATCGCACGCCGCACGCCACACGCCGCGCCATGCCGCCCCGCCTGCCGCGCCGCAAAAAACGCTTGGGCCAGCCGTCATGCCGGGCGCACCGCCCCCATCCCAAAGCGCGCGCCCCCGCCCGTACGGGCGGGGGGCGCGTTTCCCGTTTGTCCGTTTCGTTCCTTCCTCCAGCATGAGCCGCAGCGCGCAATCGCAAAGGCAAGCGCCGCACGATCGCCAAAACAACAGCGCGATACGGCATGGGCCGCAGCGCCGCGCGCATGGTAAGCGGCGAACATCGCAAGAGCCGCAGCGCGCGTCCGCAAGAACCGCCGCGCTCTCGTCCGCGTCAGGCCGCGCCGGTTCAGTCCGCCGCGTCCTCGTCCGCGTTGGGCTCCTGATGCGGCACGACCGCCACGGCCGCCACGCGCGTGCCCTCGTCCACGCGCATCAGGCGCACGCCCTGCGTGTAGCGCGAGATGACGCTCACCTGGTCGAGCGGCATGCGCATGACGGTGCCGTCGTCGCGGATGAGCATGAGGTCCTCGCCGTCGCCCGCCATGCGCAGGCAGGCGAGGTCGCCGGTCTTGTCGGTCAGCTGCATGGCCCACACGCCCTTGCCGCCGCGCCGGTGCGCGGGGTACTGCTCCTCGGGCGTGCGCTTGCCCATGCCGCGCTCCGTCACCGTGAGCACAAAGCCGCCGGGCGCGACCTAGACCATGTCCACCACCGCGTCGCCGTCCTCCAGCTGCATCGCGCGCACGCCGGTGGCCGTGCGGCCCATCGGGCGCACCTCGTCCTCGCCAAAGCGCACACACTTGCCCCGCCGCGAGGCGACGAGGAACTCGTCCCGCCCGCGCGAGAACTCCACGGCGATCAGCTCGTCCCCCTCGCGCAGGTTCAGCGCGATGATGCCGCCGCGGCGGATGTTGTCAAACTCCTCCATGGGCGTCTTTTTGATCACGCCCTGGCGCGTCGCCATCACGATATAGCCGCCCGCCGCCTCGCGCGGCAGCGGGATGGTCGCCGTCACCTTTTCCCCGCTTTGCAGCTGCAGCAGGTTCACGATGGGCAATCCCTTCGCGCTGCGCCCCGCCTCCGGGATCGCGTAGCACTTGATCTTGAGCACGCGCCCGAGGTTGGTGAAGAACAGGATCGGCGCGTGCGTGCTCGTGACGAACAGCGACTCCACAAAATCCTCCTCGCGCGTGCCCTGGCCCATCACGCCGCGGCCGCCGCGCCGCTGCGCGCGGTACGTATCCGGCGAGAGGCGCTTGATGTAGCCAAAGTGCGTCATGGTTACGGCCATGTCCTCCTCCTGGATCACGTCGTCCAGGTCGATATCGTCGATCAGCTGCGTGATCTCCGTGCGCCGCGGGTCGTTGTACCGCTCGCGCACCGCCAGCGCCTCCTCGCGGATGATGGACAGCAGCAGACCCTCGTCGTCCAGCACGCTTTGCAGATACGCCACGCGCTCGCGCAGCTGCCGGTCCTCCTCGAGGATCTTGTCCCGCTCCAGCCCCGTCAGCCGCTGCAAACGCATGTCCAGGATCGCCTGCGCCTGCTTCTCCGAGAAGCCAAAGCGCGCCATCAGCTTCTCCTTGGCCTCCTGCGGCGTGGCCGCCTTCTTGATCAGCTCGACGACCTCGTCGATGTTGTCCAGCGCGACGATCAGCCCCTCCAGGATGTGCAGCCGCTCCCGCGCCCGGTTCAGGTCGAAGCGCGTGCGCCGCGTGACCACCTGCTTCTGGTGCTCCAGATAGTGGTACAGCAGCTCCTTGAGCGTGAGCACCTTGGGCTCCCCGTCCACCAGCGCCAGCAGGATCGCCCCGAACGTCTCCTGCATGGACGTGTGCTTGTACAGCAGGTTCAGCACGACGTTCGCGTTCACGTCCTTCTTGAGCTCGATCACGATGCGCGTGCCGCTGCGGTCCGTCTCGTCGCGCAGGTCCGCCACGCCCTCGATCTTCTTCTCGTGCACCAGCTCCGCGATGCGCTCCACCAGGCGCGCCTTGTTCACCTGGTACGGGATCTCCGTCACTACGATCCGGCTGCGGTTGGCCGCGTACTGCTCGATCTCCGCCCGCGCGCGCACCACGATGCGCCCGCGCCCCGTCCGGTACGCGCTCGCTATCCCCATCTTGCCCATGATGATCCCGCCCGTCGGGAAATCCGGCCCCGGGATGTACTGCATCAGCTCGTCCACGCTGATGTCCGGGTCGTCGATCAGCGCGCACAGCGCGTCGATCGTCTCGCCCAGGTTGTGCGGCGGGATGTTCGTCGCCATCCCCACCGCGATGCCGCCCGAGCCGTTCACCAGCAGGTTCGGGAACCGCGCCGGCAGTACCTGCGGCTGCATCAGCGTCTCGTCAAAGTTCGGGTAGAAGTCCACCGTGTCCTTGTCGATGTCCGCGAGCATCTCCGTCGCCATCTTCGACAGCCGCGCCTCCGTGTAGCGCATCGCCGCCGCGCTGTCCCCGTCCACCGAGCCGAAGTTGCCGTGGCCCTCCACCAGCATATACCGCATGTTGAACGGCTGCGCCAGGCGCACCATCGCGTTGTAGACCGATGAGTCCCCGTGCGGATGATACTTGCCCAGCACGTCGCCCACGATGCGCGCGCTCTTGCGGAACGGCTTGTCCGGCTGTAGCCCCAGCTCGTCCATCGAGTACAGGATGCGCCGGTGCACCGGCTTGAGCCCGTCCCGTACGTCCGGCAGCGCGCGGTCGATGATCACCGCCATCGCGTAGGCGATGAAGCTCGTCTTCATCTCCTGCTCCAGGTGCATCGGTTCTATGCGTTCCAAACTGTTTTCACTCATGTCTGCTTTCTCTCTTTTTTCTTCCTTCTTTTTCTTTTGGAAAAAAGAAAAAGAAGCAAAAAGAAAACCTTCGGCGGTCAGGGGATGCATTCCCCGTCCGGCCCGCGTCCCCTTTGGGGGAGCGGGGAGGGCATCCTTCTTTTTCTTTTGGAAAAGAAAAAGAAGCAAAAAGAAAACCAGCTGTGGATAGGGGATGGCGTTCCCCCGTCCGGCCCGCGCCCCTTTGGGGCGGGGCTATACGTCGAGGTTGGCCACGAGCTTGGAGTTCTGCTCGATGAACTCGCGCCGCGGCTCGACCTTGTCGCCCATGAGCAGGGTGAACAGCTCGTCGGCCGCCATCGCGTCGTCCACGGTCACGCGCTTCATCACGCGCCGCGCCGGGTCCATGGTCGTCTCCCACAGCTGCTCCGGGTTCATCTCGCCCAGGCCCTTGTAGCGCTGGATGGTCGGCTTCGGGTCGCGCCCGATCTCGTTGAGCGTCTCCTCCAGCTCCTCGTCGGTGTACACATAGCGCTCGAACTTGCTGCGCTTGACCAGGTACAGCGGCGGCTGCGCGATGTACACATACCCCTCCTCGATCAGCGGCCGCATGTGCCGGAAGAAGAACGTCAGCAGCAGGATGCGGATGTGGCTGCCGTCCACGTCGGCGTCCGTCATGCAGATGATCTTGTGGTAGCGCAGCTTGGCCGTGTCGAACTCCGCGTCCAGCCCGCCGCCGAACGCCGTGATCATCGCCTTGATCTCCGCGTTTTGCAGCACGCGGTCCAGCCGCGCCTTCTCCACGTTCAGGATCTTCCCGCGCAGCGGCAGGATCGCCTGGAACATGCGGTCGCGCCCCTGCTTGGCGCTGCCGCCGGCCGAATCCCCCTCCACGATGAAGATCTCGCATTTGGAGGCGTCCTTCTCCTGGCAGTCGGCAAGCTTGCCCGGCAGCGCGGTCGAGTCGAGCGCGGACTTGCGCCGCGTCAGCTCCCGCGCCTTGCGCGCCGCGTCGCGCGCGCGCGAGGCCGTGATGCACTTCTCTATGATCGTTTTGGCGATGGCCGGGTTCTCGTCAAGGAACGCCGTCAGCCCGTCGCTCACCGCGCCGGAGACCAGCGGCCGGATGTCCGCGTTGCCGAGCGTGGGCTTGGTCTGCCCCGCGAACTGCGGCTCCACCAGCTTGACCGAGACGATCGCCGTCAGCCCCTCGCGGATGTCCTCGCCCGAGAGCGACGCGTCCTTGTCCTTGAGCAGCCCCGCGCGCTTTGCATAGTCGTTCACCACGCGCGTGAGCGCCAGACGGAACCCCTCCAGGTGCGTCCCCCCCTCGTGCGTGCCGATGTTGTTGGCAAACGTGAACACGCTCTCGGTATACCCGTCGTTGTACTGCATCGCCACCTCGACCGAGGCGGTCCTGGCGCCGCCTTCCTCCCGCTCGGCGGTGAAGTAGATCGGCTCCGGGTGCAGCACCTCCTTGTTCTTGTTCAGATGCTTCACAAACGAGACGATGCCGCCCTCATAGCAGAACGTGCGGCGCGCCGGCCCCTCCGCCGGCCGCTCGTCCACGGCCGTGATGCGCACGCCCGCGTTCAGAAACGCCAGCTCGCGCAGCCGCAGCAGCATCGTGTCGAACTGGAAGTTGACCTCGTCGAACACCTCCGCGTCCGGCAAAAAGGAGATCGTCGTGCCCGTCTCCTCCTCCGCCGCCATGTCGCGCACGGCCTCCACCTCGCCCGTCTCATGCCCGCGCGAGAACGTCTGGCGGTACACCCGCCGGTCCCCGCTGTAGCGCACCTCGGCCACGAGCCATTCCGACAGCGCGTTCACGCAGCTCACGCCCACGCCGTGCAGCCCGCCGGAGACCTTGTACCCTCCGCCGCCGAACTTGCCGCCCGCGTGCAGCATGGTCAGCGCCACCGTCAGCGCGTTCTTGCCCGTCTTTTCGTGGTAGCCCACCGGGATGCCGCGCCCGTTGTCGCGCACGGTGACGGAGTTGTCCGCGTGCACGGTGATCTCGATGTGCGTGCAGTAGCCCGCCAGCGCCTCGTCGATGGAGTTGTCCACCACCTCCGTCACGAGGTGGTGCAGCCCGCGCACATCCGTCGAACCGATGTACATGCCCGGCCGCCGCCGCACCGCCTCCAGCCCTTCGAGCACCTGGATCTGCGATGCGCCGTAAGTCTGCTCCTGTTCCATGTATGTCCCTTTCCTGCCTTGCTCCGGCGCGCAGCCCTGCGCGCCGCGCGCCCGCCATGTCCTATTCCGCGTCCGTGACCGTCAGCACGGCCTCTTCGCGCACGTCGGCATACGAGCGCGCGTCCTGCCAGCGCTGCACCAGCGTCGCCGCGTTCACGGGCGATTCGTAGAAGACCGACTGCCCGTCCGCCTCCTGCACCAGCACGTATGCGCGCACCTTGCCCTCGCAGGCGCGGTAGCGCCGGTCCTCGCGCGCGCGCTCAAGCAGCGCGCGCCGCATCCCGCTGATGGTGCGCCCGTTGAGGATGCACACCACCCGCCTGAGCGGCACCCGCGTCGACTTGCCGATCTTCATCCACATCCGTTCCGTCCTCCTGATACTCGTTTTGCTGCCGCGCGCCCCGGCCGCGCCGGGGCCGCCCGTCATACCTCGACCACGCGCCCGCCGCTGACGTGGTATACCTGCATCCGCAGCGCGCCCGCCGCCTCGAGCTGCTCCAGGTGCGTGGACGTGAGAAACGTCTGGCACCCCTGCACCGCCTCGAGTAGCAGCCGCTGCCGGCGGCGGTCCAGCTCGGAAAATACATCGTCCAGCAGCAGCACGGGCGTCTCGCCGCGCAGCTGCTTCATGATCGCAAGCGACGCGAGCTTGAGGCTGAGCACCACCGTGCGCTGCTGTCCCTGCGAGCCGTATACGCGCACGTCGCTCCCGTCGAGCACGAGCGCCACGTCGTCCCGGTGCGGCCCGACCGACGTGCTGCCGCGCAGCACGTCGCGCGCGGCGCTCTCAAACAGCCGCTCGCGCATGGCCGCGGCAAGCCGCGCCGGCTCCGCGTCCGGCAGGTTCGGCTGGTAGGAGACCAGCAGCGTCTCCCCGCCGCCGGAGAGCCGCAGATGCTCCGCGGCCGCCAGGTGCGCCAGCTGCGCGAGAAACTCCGCCCGCTCCGCCGTGATCGCCGCCCCCAGGCGCGAGAGCTGCTCGTCCCACGGCTCCAGCAGCCCGGCGGCGAGGCACGTCTCGTCCTTGAGCAGCGCGTTGCGCTGCTTGAGCGCCGCGTTGTACTGCTGCAGCGTGTAGTAGTACGCCGGCCTGAGCTGCGAGATCTCCATGTCGAGAAAGCGCCGCCGCTCCCCGGGCCCGCCCTTGACCAGCAGCAGGTCCTCCGGCGCGAACATCACCACGTTCAAACACCCCAGCAGCTCGCCCGAGCGCGTGAGCGCCGTCCCGTCGATGATCAGCTTCTTGCGCTCCCCCGCCGTCAGGCGGCAGGTGATGGCCCGCGTGCCGCCGCGCGTTTGCAGCGTCAGCGCCACCGCGGCGGACTGCTGCGCCTCGCGCACCAGCTCCGCATCGCGCGCGGTGCGGTGGCTGCGCCCCAGCGCGCAGAGGAACACCGCCTCCAGGATGTTCGTTTTGCCCGCGGCATTATCGCCCGTCAGCACGCACAGCCCCTCGTCCGGCTGCAGCGTGAGCCGCGCATAATTGCGGAAGTTCGTCAGTTGCAGCTGCGAGATCCACACGCCTGCTCCTCCCCAACATACCCTGTGATTATACCACATCCGGCCGCGGCTGTAAATATTAAATAAGAAATAACCCCCGATTCGGGCGCATCCGCGCAAGCGGCGGCGCAGCCGCGCGAACGTTTCGTTTTTTCTCTTTCTCTGTTCTTTCTTTTCTTTCGGGAAAAGAAAAGAAAGAACCAAAGAAAAGAAACCTTATCGGGGAGGGATTTGCGCGCAA
>URSN01000085.1 GCA_900550525.1 uncultured Eubacteriales bacterium | reverse complement strand
CCGCTTTTTTCTGTTGCATTATTGGCTGGTTCTGCTATACTCCATGGCATGGACGATATGACGCATCAGACGGCCGCCCCGCAGGCGGACGCGGCGGGCGCGGCGGGCGCGCCCGGCCGGAAGCTCGACTGGAAGAGCGAGCTGCAAACGCTATTGACGATCTTTGTCATGGTCACGGTGCAGTGCGTGGCCATCAACGGGCTGTACAAACCCAACGGCCTCATCAGCGGCGGCCTCACGGGCGTGGGCATGCTGCTGGAGTATCTCTCCGGCTTCCCCTCCTGGCTGAGCATCCTGCTGCTGAACATCCCGCTGCTGGCGCTTGCGGTATGGAAGCTGCACTTCCGCTTCACGCTGTACACGATCATCGCCTCGCTCTACTTTTCCGCCGCGATGGCGTTCACGGCCGACATCCGCATCCCGTTCGACTTTACCAACCCGCTCTCCCAGCTCACCGGCGCGCTGCTGGGCGCGGTGATCTGCGGCGCGGCGGGCGCGCCCATCGTGCGCCGCGGCGCGTCCACGGGCGGGCTGGACATCGTGGCCATCCTGCTGGCCAAGCGCTTCTCGTTCTCCATGGGCACGATCAGCTATCTGTTCAACGTGCTCATCACCGGCGCGCTGGCCTTTGTCAACGGGCTGGATACCGCCGCGCTGGCCATCCTCGTGCTGTTCATCTCCAGCGCGGTGTTCAACGGCGTTTTGCAGGGGCTCAACCGCACCAAGACGCTGTTCATCATCTCCGACCGGTGGGAGGAGATCGCGCCGCACGTGCTCAAGGACGTGCACCGCGGCGTGACGCTCATCCCCGCCAAGGGCGCCTACACCGGGCAGGACCGCACCGTCGTCTACATCATCGCGCGCACGACGGAGCTGGCCGCCATCCGCCGCATCGTGATGGCGGTGGACCCGCGCGCGATGTTCTCCATCATCGACACGCGCGAGGTCGTGGGCCGCGGCTTCACGCCGAACAACTGAGGGCGCGGCCGCGGCCGCGGATGGATCGCAATACCGCACAAGAACAGGAGGCAAAGCCATGCAGCCGGACGAGAGGACGCTGACGAGGATCCAGGCATGGATCGACGAACATTTTGACCAGCAGGTGCGCGACCTGCAATCGCTCGTGCGCATCCCGAGCGTGAGCCGCGGCGCGCCGGAGCCGGGCATGCCGCTCGGGCGCGGCGTGCACGAGGCGCTGACGGCGGCCCTGCAGCTGGCCAACCGGCTGGGCTTTGCCGATACGCGCTCGCTCGACGGACTGTGCGGCACGGTGGACTGCGGCGCGGGCGAGCAGATGCTCTGCATCATGGCGCACCTGGACGTGGTGCCCGCCGGCGCCGGCTGGGACGGCGACCCCTTCTCCGGCCAGGTGCGAAACGGGCGCATCTACGGCCGCGGTACGCAGGACGACAAGGGCGCGGCCGTATCGGCGCTGTACGCGCTTGCGGCGGTCGTGGCCGCGGGCGTGCCGCTGCGCCGCCGGGTGCGCATCCTGCTGGGCTGCGACGAGGAGGCGGGCATGCGCTGCATCGAGCGCTACAAGCAGACCGAGCCGGAGCCGGACCTCGCGTTCACGCCGGACGCGGACTATCCGCTGGTCAATTCCGAGATGGGCATCTGCCAGGCCGTCTACGAGCGGCCGTTCTCGGGCGCGGGGCTTTCGATCGACTGCGGCAGCGCGCCCAACGTCGTGCCCGGCGAGGCGGCGGCCAGGCTGCCCTTCCCCGCCGTGCCGTGCGCCGCGCCGGCGGGCATGGAGATCGTGTTTGACGGCCACAGCGTCCGCGTAAAGGGCTTTGGCGGCCACGCGGCAAGTCCGGAGCAGGCGAAAAACGCCCTGCAGGGGCTGCTCGCCGCGCTCGCGCAGCAGCCGCTGGACGCGGAGGCGCTCGCGCTGGTGAGCGCGCCGCACGCGCCGTTCGATTTCGACGTGCACCGCGAGGCCGGCGTCCGCGGCGTGACGGACGCCTCCGGCGCGCTCACGCTCGTGCCGACCATGCTGCGCGTGGACGGGAGCGGCGCGCGCCTCACGCTCGACTGCCGCTTCCCCTTCGCCGTGACGCAGCAGCGCCTGCGCGCCGCGCTGGACGCTTCGCTCGGCGCGCTGGGCTTTTCGCGCGCGCAGGCCGACGTCAAGCCCGGCCACTTCATCGACCCGGAGGGCGAGCTGGTCAAAACGCTCCTGTCCGTCTACGAGCGCCATACCGGCCGCCCGGCAAAGCCGCTGTCCATCGGCGGGGGCACCTATGCGCGCGCGTTCCAAAACGCGGTGGCCTTCGGCGTCGTCCCCGAGGGCGAGCCCGGCTGCTGCCACATGCCCAACGAATCCGTCCCGCTCGAGCGGCTGCGCTTTGACACGGCCGTCATGGCCGAGGCCATCGCGCGCCTGGCGGGCGCGCCCAACGGCGACTGACCCAAAAGGGCGGCGGCCCCGCCCCCCCGCTGCGGCGGCGGGGCAAAAATATCCCGCGCGCCGTGCAAAAACCGCTTGCGCCGGCGCGGGGCCTGTGCTATACTCTGGAAGCTGACGTCCTTCTTGCTCCGCCTGCGGGCGGGGCCAAACGACCGCAAGGAGGTGAAACAATGAATCCGTACGAAGCGCTGTACATCCTCGTCCCCGAGCTGGATGAGGAGACCAACAAGGCCGCCATCGAAAAGTTCAAGGGCATCGTCGAGGCCAACGGCGGCGAGATCGTCGGCGAGGACGAGTGGGGCAAGCGCCGCCTGGCATACCCCATCGACTACAAGACGGAGGGCTATTACGTCCTGATGTCGTTCGACAGCGCGCCGGAGCTCCCCGCGGAGCTGGAGCGCAACTTCAAGAACGACGAGAGGATCATGCGCTACATGGTGACCCGCCGGGTCGCCTGACACGAACGACCGGAAAGGATGGTAAAACGGGATGAATAAAATCATGCTCATCGGCAACCTCACGCGCGATCCCGAGCTGCGCTCCACCGCGAGCGGGGTGACGGTCTGCTCCTTTACCATCGCCGTGAACCGCCGGTTCGCCCAGCAGGGCGGCGAGCGCCAGACCGACTTTTTCCGCATCAACGCGTGGCGGCAGCTGGGCGAAACGTGCGCGCGCTACCTGTCCAAGGGGCGCAAGGTCGCGGTCATCGGCGAACTGCAGGCGCGCACCTACCAGAGCAACGACGGGACGACCCGCATGTCGCTCGACGTGTCGGCCGACGAGGTGGAGTTCCTCTCGCCGCGCCAGCAGGAAGAGGGCGGCGGCGCGCCCGCGCAGCGGCAGAACGCCGCGCCGCCGGATCTGGCCGGCTTCACGGACATCCAGTCCGACGATATCCCCTTTTGACGAACAACTGACAGGAGGCTTGCACCATGGAAGAGAGAAAGATGCGTCCCCGCCCCCGGCGGAGCCGCCGCAAGGTCTGCAAGTTCTGCGTGGACAAGGCTACGAGCATCGACTACAAGGACGTGCGCACGCTCGAAAAGTTCGTGACCGAGCGCGGCAAGATCATGCCGCGCCGCATGAGCGGCGTGTGCGCCAAGCACCAGCGCGACCTGGCCGTCGCCATCAAGCGCGCGCGCATCGTGGCCCTGCTGCCCTACGTCGCAGACTGAGCACCATCACCCGAAGGAATGGCGTTGGCCGCCCCCGCACCCGCGGGGGCGTTTTTTGTGCGGCGCGGCCGCCGGGCGCGGTTTGGCGCGCGTCCCCGCCGGGCGCGGTTTGGCGCGCGCCGCCCCTGCGCCGCCGCAAAGCAAAAAAATCATATACAAACCCCTTTACACCGTGCGCGCGGCGGTGGTATACTAAGGGCAGCGCCGCCGGATACAGCCGGCGGGAGGAAGGATCAAACGAGCATGCAGGGCCAGCTTTTTGCCGCGTACCGCTACTTTACCTTTGCGGGTTACTTTTACCGCAAGGGCAATGGTGGTTTTCGCGGCGGCAGGGCCTGAAGGGCGCGACAAACGCGCGACATTCGGAACCGGCGACCTCGCGGAACACCACCGCGGGGTCGTTTTTCTTTCCCAAAGGCGCAAGAAAGGACGGACGCACATGATCGTACTGCTCAAGAAGGACCCGCGCGAGGACGAGCTGCAAAACCTGGTCGGCTGGTTCCGCGGCATGGGGCTGGACGTGCACGTGAGCCGCGGCAGCGGCCACACGCTGCTCGGCCTCATCGGCGACACGTCGCGCATCGACATCGACCTCATCCAGGCGCTCGAGCTGGTGGAGAGCGTCACGCGCATCCAGGAACCCTACAAGAACGCCAACCGCAAGTTCCACCCGGACGACAGCGTGTTCGACGTGGGCTGCGGCCAGCGCATCGGCGGCGGCCGCTTCCAGCTCATCGCCGGGCCGTGCTCGGTGGAGACGGAGGAGCAGATCTGCTTCATCGCGCAGGAGGTGAAAAAGAGCGGCGCGACCATGCTGCGCGGCGGCGCGTTCAAGCCGCGCACCTCGCCCTACGCGTTCCAGGGCCTGCGCGAAAAGGGCATCGAGCTGCTGCTCGAGGCCAAGCGCCTCACGGGACTGCCGATCGTGACGGAGCTGATGGACATCTCGCAGCTGCCGCTGTTTGCCGACGTGGACGTGATCCAGGTGGGCGCGCGCAGCATGCAGAACTTTGAAATGCTCAAGGAGCTGGGCCACTGCGACAAGCCCATCCTGCTCAAGCGCGGCCTGTCCAACACGCTGCAGGAACTCCTCATGAGCGCCGAGTACATCATGGCCGGCGGCAACGAGCGCGTCATCCTGTGCGAGCGCGGCATCCGCACGTTCGAGACGTTCACGCGCAACACGCTCGACCTCTCCGCCGTGCCCATGCTCAAGGAGCTGTCGCACCTGCCGGTCGTCGTCGA
The DNA here is from genome assembly GCA_900550525.1 of uncultured Eubacteriales bacterium. Lineage (GTDB taxonomy): Bacteria > Bacillota > Clostridia > Christensenellales > CAG-138 > Aphodomorpha > Aphodomorpha intestinavium. Next base: position 3,195 of record URSN01000085.1, on the reverse strand, counting down.
TCCGAGCCACGCCACGGGCATCTCGCGCATGGTGCAGCCGATGGCGCTGGCCGCCGCCGCCGCGGGCGCGGACGGCATCATGGTCGAGGTGCACAACGACCCGCCGCACGCGCTGTGCGACGGGCCGCAGTCCATCACGCCGGAGGGGTTTGCCAGCCTTGCGCGCCAGGTGCGCGCCGTGCGCGCCGCGCTGGACCTGGAGAAGGGCGCATGACGGTCGGCATACTGGGGCTCGGGCTCATCGGCGGGTCGCTCGCGCGCGCGCTCAGCGCCCGCACGGCGCACCGCGTGGTCGGGCTCGATACGGATGAAGCGGTGCTCGCCCAGGCGCGCGCCGACGGCGCCATCGCCGATGGCGCGGCGGACGCGGACGCGATGGCGCGGCTTGCCGGCGCGTGCGGCGCGCTGCTCATCGCGCTCTATCCCGGCGCGGCGGTGGCGGCGGCGGAGCGCCTGTTCCCCGCGCTGCGGCCGGGGACGCTCGTGGTGGACTGCTGCGGCGTGAAGCGGCCGGTGTGCGCCGCGCTCGGGCCGCTGGCGGCCCGGCACGGCCTCGCCTTCATCGGCGGGCACCCGATGGCCGGGCGCGAGCGCTTCGGCTACGGCAGCTCGCTTGAAACGATGTTCGACGGCGCGTCGATGGTGCTCACGCCCGTGCCCGGCGGCGCGGCGGACGCGCAGGCGCGCGCGCAGGCGCTGCTCGCGCCGCTGGGCTTTTCCCGCTTCTGCGTCTGCACGCCGGAGCAGCACGACCGCATGATCGCCTACACGTCGCAGCTGGCGCACGTGGTGTCCAGCGCCTATGTGCAAAGCGGCACGGCGCTCTCGCACGTGGGCTTTTCCGCGGGGAGCTTCCAGGACATGACGCGCGTGGCGCGGCTGTATGAGCCGATGTGGACGGAACTGTTTTTGGGCAACGCAGAGCCGCTGCTGCTGGAGCTGGACGGGCTGATCGAACGGCTCGGCGCGTTTTCGGACGCGATCCGCCGCCGCGACGGCGCGGCGCTCTACGCGCTGCTGCACGCCGGGCGCGTGCAGCGCGAGCGGGTCACGGAGCTGGAGGGGCGCGCATGAGCGGCGCCGGAAAGGAGCAGGCGATGCACACCATCCCCATACGCACCGGCCATCCCTACGACGTGCTCGTGGGCGGCGGGCTGCTCGCGCAGCTCGGCGCGCGCACGGCCGCCGTCTGCCCGCGGGCGCGGCGCGCCGCGCTCGTGGCGGACGACACGGTGGACGCGCTCTACGGCGGCCGGGCCGCCGCCGCGCTCGAGACCGCGGGGCTTGCGGTCAGCCGCTTTTCCTTCCCGCACGGGGAGGGGAGCAAGACGCTCGCCACCTACGGGCGGCTGCTCTCGTTCCTTGCGCGGGAGGAGCTGACGCGCACGGACTGCGTCGTGGCGCTCGGCGGCGGCGTGACGGGGGACCTGGCCGGCTTTGCCGCCGCGACGTACCTGCGCGGCGTCGATCTTGTGCAGGCGCCCACGACGCTGCTCGCCGCGGTGGACGCCTCCGTGGGCGGCAAGACGGCCGTGGACCTGCCCGAGGGCAAGAACCTCGCCGGCGCGTTCCACCAGCCGGCGCTGGTCGTGTGCGATACGGACGCGTTTTCCACGCTGCCGGAGGAGGCGCTCGCCTGCGGCATGGCGGAGCAGATCAAGCACGGCGTGATCGCGGACGAGGCGCTGTTTCAGACGCTCAGCGCCGGCCGCCCGGACGACATGGCCGCCGCGGTGGCCAGAAGCGTGGCGATCAAGGGCGCCATCGTCGCCGGCGACGAGCACGACAACGGCGCGCGGCAGCTGCTCAACCTCGGCCACACGGCCGGGCACGCCGTGGAGCTGCTCAGCGGCCTCGCCGTCCCGCACGGGCAGGCCGTGGCCATCGGCATGGCGCTCGTGGCGCGCGCGTCGGCCGCATACGGCTGGTGCGCGCCGGACGTGCCGGGGCGCATCGAGGCTGCGCTCGTGCAAAACGGACTGCCGGTGCGCTGCCCGTTCGGCGCGGAAGCGCTCGCGCGCGCGGTGCTGCACGACAAAAAGCGGCGCGGCGGCACGGTGACGTTCGTCATCCCGGAGGCCGTGGGCCGCTGCGCGCTGCGCCCCGTGCCCGTGGAAGCGCGCGCCCCGTTCCTTGCGGCGGGGCTCGCGCGGCAGGAGGGAGACTGATGGACGTTAGGCTGTATCCGGCGCGGCTGTCCGGCACGGCCGCGGCGATCCCGTCCAAATCCGCCGCGCACCGCGCGCTGCTGTGCGCGGCCATGTGCGCCGCCCCGACCGACCTGACCGGCCTGCCGCCGCGCATGGACGCGGCGCACGTGGGCGCGGACATCCTGGCCACGGCCGGGTGCATCGAGGCGCTCGGCGGCGCGGTGCTGCCGGGGGACGGGGCATGGCGCGTGCAGCCGTGCCGGCCGCTCGGCGGCGTGACGCTCGACTGCGGCGAGAGCGGCTCCACGCTGCGCTTTTTGCTGCCCGTGGCCGCGGCGCTGACGGACCGGTTCACGATCACCGGGCGCGGGCGGCTGCCGGAGCGGCCGCTCGGCGCGCTGCGCGCCGCGCTCGAGGCGCACGGCTGCTCGTTCGCAGGCGAGCGATAGCCGCTCCCCGTCACCGGGACGCTGCGCCCGGGCCGCATGGTGCTGCCGGGGGGCGTCAGCTCGCAGTTCGTGACCGGGCTGCTGCTGGCCGCGCCGCTGCTTGGCGGCCGTACGGAGATCCGCATCGAGGGGCGGCTGGAATCGGCCGGGTATGTGGCGCTCACGCGCGCCGTCATGGCTGCGATCGGCGCGCCCGTGGAGGAAAGGGCGGATGGCTTTTGCGCCGCGGGCGGCGGCTACCGCTCGCCCGGCACGTTCCCCGTGGAGGGCGACTGGTCCAACGCCGCCTTCTTCCTGGCCGCCCGGTCGATGGGCCACGCGGTGGAGGTCACGGGGCTCGACCCCGCCTCCTGCCAGCCCGACCGCTGCTGCGAGGCGCTGTTTGCCCGCGTGGGCGGCGGCGCGCACATCGACGTGTCCGGCTGCATCGACCTGGCGCCGGTGCTGGCCGTGCGCGCGGCCTTCGCCGCGGGCGAGACGTACATCGACGGCGCGGCGCGCCTGCGCCTCATGGAGAGCGACCGGCTGCGCGCCTTCGCAGAGGGGCTCACGGCGCTCGGCGCGGTCGTCACCGTGCGGGAGGACGGGCTCACCGT
>URSN01000084.1 GCA_900550525.1 uncultured Eubacteriales bacterium | reverse complement strand
CGAGACTCGTATGGTAGTGTGTCTTGCAAAAACAGGTTGATTCGACACCATGGAAATTGTAACAGATAGAAACCGCCTCGCCACGGCTCGGGAAGGATGGAAAGGCGAGGTAAGAGCTCACCGGCGGCTTGGCGACTTGTCCGCCCTGTAAACCCCACCCGGTGCAAGATTGGAATGGGAGCATTCAATAGCGGCCCGCTACGCTCCCGGTAATCGCATGAGCCCGCCGGCGACGGCGGGCCAGAGATAGATGGCCGTCCTCAGACAGAACTCGGCTTACGGCTTGCTCGCAAAACACCGCCCTTTGCCGGCGCTACCGGCAAAGGGCGCTTTGCTTATCTGCGGTTCCAACGCGCACCCTTTCGCGCGCCATGCCGCGGCGCAACCGGCGCGCGGCAGGCGGGGAAGGCGCGCGCTCACGCCTCGGGGCGCACCCTCTGGCCGTAGCGGTCCATGCCCCAGGCGGCGAGGAAGCCCAGCGCCGCGCACGCGAGCGAGAGCAGCAGCTCCAGCACCCCGTCGAATTCCAGCGGGACGATCATCAGCGTGGACGCGGCGACCACGCCGAGGATGGCGTGGTAGGCGACGGTATGGTGCCGCTCGAACAGGCCGTTGACAAAGCGCGCCGTCAGCAGCGCCGTGCCCAGGATGCCCACGGCCACCGGCACGATCACGCCGAGGTCGAAGCGGGCGATGCCCTCCGTCATCTCCTGGTAGAGGCCGAGGAAGATGAGGATCGATGAGGAGCTCAGCCCCGGCGCGACGAGGCTCAGCCCCCACACCGCGCCGCAGAAGAGGAACCAGCCCAGGTTGCCCTCGATGTCCATCTCCACGCCCTCCTGCAAATACAGCAGCAGCGCAAACAGCAGCGCGAACGCGACCCCGGTCGAGAGCCAGCCGGTGCGCCCGTGGCCGTACTTGCCCGCGTCGCGGTAGAGCGAGGGGACCATGCCGGCGATGAGCCCGATGAACAGGCTGACCGCCACGGCGTCGGACGCCTCCATCAGCAGGTTCACCGCCCCGGCCAGCGCAAAAAAGCCCACCGCCCAGCCGAGGATCACCGGGATGAAGAGTCTGTAATAGATGCGGAAGGTCCTGAACGGGTGCGCCAGCAGCGCCATCATCGGCCGGTAGATGCCGAACATCACGCACAGCACGCCGCCGCTGATGCCCGGCAGGATCGCGCCCGCGCCGATCAGCGCGCCGTGCAGCACGCGCAGCAGCCACAGCCCCGGCCCCATATGCGCATAGCGCTGTGCGTCGTCCGTTTCGGCGACGGCCCTCGGATCCTGTTCCATACACGCTCCTGTCCGTAGATTTCCCGGCGCGCTTTGGCACATTCCGCCGCGCGCTCCGGCAGATTCACGTTTTGCTGCATTCCCATATACTCTATCATGTTTGGCGGACAAGTTCAAACCAAACGGAAAAAGTTTACAGTTGCGCCAAAGGCGGCGGGGCGGGCGTCCGTACGCCGCAGGGGTTATACTGCAAAAAGGACAACGGAAATGTGCCGAAATGCTATGGACAGCGCGCGTGAAATTAGTTACAATAAGGGTGACACTTCACGGGCTCACACAGGGCAATGACGACTGTCAGTTTCAAGAGGAGGGATTTTTCGTTGGAGCAGCACATCGTTGGAAAGCCGTTGCAGCGGATCGACGCATGGGCCAAGGCCACCGGGCGCGCTGAGTTTGGCGCGGACGTGCACCTGCCGGACATGGTCTACTGCAAGGGCGTCTACACCGAGCACGCGCACGCCAAGCTCCTTGCCGTGCACACCGAGGCGGCCGAGCGTGCGCCGGGCGTCGTGTGCGTCGTCACGGGCAAGGACATCCCGGGCGACAAGATGTTCGGCGAAATCTTTGTGGATCAGTACCCGCTTGTCTGTGACAAGGCGCGCTTCCTTGGCGACGTGATCGCCGTGGTCGCCGCCGAGACGCAGGAACAGGCCGACGACGCGGCCAAGCTCGTCACCGCCGAGTACGAGGTGCTGCCCACGCTGACCGACCCGCGCGAGGCCATCGGCAACGAGCAGGTCATCAACCCGGATTATCCGGACAACGTCTGCGGCAACATCCACGCCATCAAGGGCGACGTGAAGCAGGGCTTTGCCGAGTCCGACGTGGTCATCGAGCGGCACTACAAGACCGGCTTTGTCGAGCATGCGTACATCGAACCGGAGTGCGTCATCGCCGTGCCGAGCCGCATGCGGCGCGAGCTGACGGTCATGGGCTCGCTGCAGGCGCCCTACAACGCGCGCATCACGCTGAGCCGGATGCTCAACATCCCCATGGCGCAGGTCATCATGCGCCCGAGCGTGGTGGGCGGTTCCTTCGGCGGCAAGATCGAGGGGGCCGAGGCGCTGACCGTGCGCGCCGGGCTCGTCGCGCTCAAGACGGGCCGCCCGGCCCGCTATGCGCTCACGCGCGAGGAATCCATCCGCGAGACGGACAAGCGCCACCCCATCGAGTTCGACGTGAAGATCGGCGCGATGAAGGACGGCACGCTCAAGGCCGTGCAGGTGGACGCCATCGCCGACGCCGGATGCTACATCAACATGTCGCCCCCGGTCATGTTCAAGACGGCGACGCTCGGCCCCGGCCCGGACCGCTACGACCATCTCGACTACATCGCCACCAGCGTGATGACCAACAACCCGCACACCGGGTCCATGCGCGGCTTCGGCACGCCGCAGGCCATCTTCGCGCTGGAGAACACCATGGACGAACTGGCCGAGCAGCTGGGGCAGACGCCCACGGAGCTCAGGCGCAAAAACCTGCTCAAAAACGGCGATACCAGCCCCTGCGGCCATGTGCTCGATTTCAACGAGGTCAGCATCGGCTCCGTCATGGAGAAGGCCGCGGCCGAGCTGGACTTTGACCGCAAGTTCGAGCAGTATTCCGAGGAGAACCGCGACCCGGCGCGCCGCATCCGCCGCGGCGTGGGCATCGCGTGCAGCATGCGCGGCGCGAGCATCGGCGCGGACGGCATGGACGTGAGCCGCGTGATCATCGAGGTGGAGGAGGACGCGAGCGTCCATGTGAACCTCGGCCTCATGGAGATCGGCCAGGGCCTGCGCACCTGCCAGATGCAGATGGCGGCCGACGGCGTCGGCGTGCCGTTTGAGCGCATCACCATGGCGGAGGTCGATACCTCGAACTGCCCGACCACCGGCGCGTGCATCGCCTCGCGCGGCACGTATGTGGGCGGCTGGGCGATCAAGGACGCGAGCGACCGCCTGCACGAGATCATGGCCGGCGCGCTCGCGCGCAAGTACGGCAAGTCCACCGAGGGCATCGTGTTCGAGAACGACCGCGTGCGCTTTGCGGATATGGACATCTCCTTCCCGGAGGCCGTGCGCGCGTGCTATTCGCAGGGCATCACGCCCATCGCGGTGGGCACGTACGTGGAGCCGGAGAAGAACTGGAATCTCCTCACCGGCGAGCCGTTCTACACCTACACGTATTCGTGCCATGCGGCGGAGGTCGAGGTGGATCTCGACACCGGCAGCGTGACGGTGCTCAAGATGGTCGGCTGCCACGATCCGGGCCGCGCCATCAACCCCACGATGGTCAAGGGCCAGATCTACGGCGGCATGACGATGGCCGCCGGCATGGCGCTGACGGAGGACGTCGGGCACGACAAGCGCACCGGCGGCCTCAAGAACCTGAACTTTGAGAACTATCTCATCCCCACGGCGATGGACGTGAACGACAACGTGCCGCTGCTCGACGAGCATTACGACAACCGCACCGCTTTTGGCGGCCACTCCATCGGCGAACCGGCCACGGAGCCGGGCGCGGCGGCGGTCATCTGCGCGGTGAACCACGCGCTCGGCAAGGCGGGGCTGATCCACGAACTGCCGGCCGACCTGGATCGCGTGTTCTTTGCGGCGCGCAGCAGGGAAGCGGAGAAGGGGGAACAGGCATGAAGCTCAAACGGTATTGTAAGCCCGCCTCGCTGCAGGAGGCGGTTCAGATCCTGCGTGAGACGGAGGGACCGGTGACGCTGCTCGCCGGCGGCACGGACGTGCTGGTGTATGGCCGCGAGGCGGACGACCGCTACGCCGACCATACGGTCGTGGACATCTTCGGCCTGCCGGAGCTCACCGGCATCAGTGAGGACGGGGATTTCCTCGTCATCGGCGCCGGGGCCACGCATACGCAGATCGAGCAGTCCCCGCTGGTGCAGCGCCATGCGGACGTGCTGGCGCAGGCGTGCCGCACGGTCGGCTCGCTGCAGATCCGCAACCATGCGACCATCGGCGGCAACATCGCCAACGCCTCGCCTGCGGCGGATACGTTCGCGGCGCTGGCGGTGCTCGATGCGGAGCTGGAGATCGACCGGCTGGGCAAGCTGCGCCGCGAACGGCTGCGCGACGTGATCGCAAAGCCGTACCGCACCACGCTGAGCGACCGGGACGTGATTTTGCGCGTGCTCATCCGCAAGCTTCCGGAGGGGACGCAGTGCAACTTCTATAAGCTCGGCCGCCGCCGCGCGCTGGCCATCTCGCGCATGACCATCGCTACCGTACTGCGCAGGGACGGCGCAGGCGTCGTGCAGGATTTCCGCATGACGATGGGCGCCACGTTCCCGCAGCCGATGATGTTCCCGGAGATCAACGCCATGCTCGTGGGCAAGCGCCCGCAGGAGGCGGACGTCGCGGCCGTGGCAAAGGCGCTCTCGGCCAAGATCCCGGAGATCGCCGGCATCCGTCCGTCCACGACGTACAAGCAGCCCGTATGCGAGAAGCTGTGCGCGCGCATCCTGCATGACATGCTGAAAGGGTAAGGACCATGGAAAAGATTCAACTTTCATTCCGGCTCAACGGCAAGCCGTATTCGGTGGAGACGCAGCCCACGCGCCGCATGCTCGACGTGCTGCGCGAGGATCTGCACCTGACCGGTACCAAGGAGGGCTGCGGCGTCGGCGAGTGCGGCGCCTGCACGGTCGTGGTCAACGGCGAGGCGGTCACCAGCTGCCTCGTGCTGGCCGGGCAGATGCAGGGCGCGGACATCATGACCGTCGAGGGTCTGTCCGAAACGGAGATCGGCAGCATCCTGCAGCGCTGCTTCGTCGAGGGCGACGCGGTGCAGTGCGGTTTCTGCACGCCGGGCTTTCTGATGAGCGCCTATGCGCTGCTGCTCAAGAACCCGCATCCCACGCGCGACGAGATCCGCGAGGCCGTCGCCGGCAACCTGTGCCGCTGCACGGGCTATATCCCGATCGTCAACGCCATCGAGAAGGCGGGCTGGACGATCTCCGGCAGCTGAGCGGACCGCTCCCCAAAACGACCGCCGCCGCAGGCCCATGGGCCTGCGGCGGCTTTCCTTTTGCCGTCCGAAGACGCGGCGCGCGCCCGGATGTGCAGCGCGCCGGCTTTATTGCAGCGGCTCCCCGGCGGCCAGCCGCTCCAGCGCGGCGTTGAGCGTCTCCTCGCTCAGCGTGCCGATGTAGCCGCCGAGGAACATGCCCTCCGCATCGACAAACGCCGTCACCGGGATTGAATAGACGCCGTAGGTCATGGCGGCGGCGGAATCGAGGTCGTAATAGACCGGGAACGCAAAGCCGTTCTCCGCAAGGAAGTCGCGCACGCCCTCCTGCGTCTCCTGCACGCCGTCGGTCAGGTTGATCATCATAAACGCGATCTGGTCGCCATAGGTCCGGTACGCCTCATCAAAGGCGGGCAGCTCCGCACGGCAGGGGCCGCACCACGTCGCCCAGAAGTTGAGCACGCCCGGCCTGCCCGCAAAATCCGAGAGATGCACCCCGGCGCCCTCCGCGTCGTACACCGTGAAATCCGGCGCGGCGATGGGCGTCGGCTCCGGCGCGGCGGTCGCGTCCGGCGCGCCGTCCGCCCCGGCTGCCGCGGGGGACGGGGCAGGGGACGGCGTGGCGGCCAGGCGGTCCGCCTCGTACCGCTCCACGAGCTTGGGATAGCCCCAGACCGCCGCCGCGAGCACCAGCGCCAGCAGCGCCACGAGCAGGAGCACCTTTTTTGCCTGTTTTGTCATACGCGCCTCCCGTCAGGAAAAGATGGCGAGCAGCCGGTTCATCCACCCCAGCGCCATGGCGATTCCCACCAGGATGAGAAATACGCCGCACACGGTGTTGATCGTCCGGTAATGCCGCTTGATGAAGCCGAACGCCGCGCTCAGGCGGCCGATGAGCACCGCCGAGAGCAGGAACGGCACGCCCAGCCCGAGCGAGTAGACCAGAAGAAGCAACAGTCCCGCGCCCGCCGTGCCGGCGGTGGAGGCCATCATCAGCGCCGAGCCGAGGAACGCGCCCACGCACGGCGTCAGGCTCACCGAATAGACCACGCCGAACAGGAAGGCGCCCGCCGCGCTTTTGATCTGCCGGCCCTCGCGCATGCCGCGGAAAAACGGCAGCGGGACGACCTCCAGGTAGGATAGCCCCAGCAGCACGACGATCGCGCCGCAGACGATGTTGACCGCGGTGCGGTAGCGCGCCAGCAGGCCGCCGAGCGTCCCGGCGAACACGCCCAGCAGGCTGAACACCAGCGTAAAGCCCAGCACGAAGCAGGCCGCGCGCAGCAGCATGCGCCGCTGCCCGTCCGCCCGCTCCGCAAAGTAGGACAGGTAGACCGGCAGCATGGGCAGCATGCACGGCGATACGAACGAGATTACACCCTCTACAAAGGTGATCAGATATTGCATGTGGCTCCTTTCCACCACGCCCGGCGGTCAAAAACAGGCCCCCGTCCGTGCGGCGGGGCGGGGGCCTGGGGCCTGGCGCGCGGCGTTACGCCTTCCAGAGGCTGTGCAGGTTGCAGTAGGCGTATACCGCCTCCACCTCGTCGCCCTCGCACAGGGCGAAGCAGGCTTCCGGCTTTGCGCCGGGGACGAGCGCCTTGCGCTGGTTGCCGGCTTTGGTCTGCAGCGAGATCCACTCGATGTGGTGCTCCGGCAGCATCGGATGCTCCACGGCGCCGACGGTTACATGCACCAGGTTGCCCTCCAAGCGGTAGACGGGCACGTGCTTTTCCTGCGCCGCGTCGGTCGTGCCGGGCACGATGGGGCGCATCGGCTGCCCGCAGCACATGACGGGCACGCCGCTCTCCTTCACCGCCGCGACGATGTTGCCGCAGCGCTCGCAGATCAGGAATTTCTGTGTCATGGTCAAATCCTCCTCTTGTCGTTTTTTTAGGCTTGCGGGCGTCCCCGGCGGGCCGTCCCCTATGCGCCCGCGGCGGAGCCCGGCGGCGACTGCGCAAGCGAGACTCCCTTGCCAAGGCGCATCTTATGGTAATAGGTCAGCATGAGCACGCTGCACAGCACCCAGCCTGCCGGATAGCCCATCGCCACCGGGAGGACCGTCCCCCAGACCCGGTAGACGATCATCAGGTAGATCTGCCGGAACAGTACGAACGAGCCCAGCATAATCAGCATACAGCTGCGTGAATCACCCGCGCCGCGCAGCGAACCAGAGATGATCTGGTTGATGCAGATGACTAAGTAAAACGGGGAAATGTACCGAATGAACAGCGTCCCGTAGCGCAGGACCTCCGGCTCCTGATTGAACAGGCTGATGAGCTGCGGCGATAGCAGCATCAGCGGCAGCAGCACCACCACCGTGACCGCCTCCGACAATAAAAGCGCCGTCCGGGTCCCCTTTTTCGCGCGGGCGTGGTCGCCCGCACCGAGATTCTGCCCGACGAAAGTCGTCACCGCCAGCGAGATCGTCGTGATGGGCAGGAGCGCGAAGGAATCGATCTTGTTATACGACGTCCAGCCAGCCATGCAGTCCGCGCCGAAGCGGTTGATATAGGACTGCACAAAAATATTGGAAAACGCCGTGACCGCCAGCTGCACCGCCGACGGCAGGCCCAGCGCGCAGATGCTGCCGAGCATGTTCTTCTCCAGCCGGACCGCCCGCCATTCGATGCGGTAATCGCCCTTCGACCGCGTCAGCACGAGCAGCACCAGCGCCGCCGAGGCGAACTGCGCAAGGATCGTCGCGATCGCCACGCCCGCGACGCCCATATGAAATACCGCCACGAACAGCAAAT
>URSN01000083.1 GCA_900550525.1 uncultured Eubacteriales bacterium | reverse complement strand
TCCGGGATGCCGTACGCCCTGCCCGGCGCGGTGCGGTGCGCGCGCGAGGGGCCGAGGATGCGCGTAAGCGGGTTCTCCACCATTTCGACGGCCTCGCGCGCGGCCGCGTCCGGCAGGCACAAAAAGACGACGTCGGCGCTGTTGAGCGCCTCGCGCCGCGCGGCCGGGTCCTTGCGCAGCGCCGGGTCGAGCCGGATCAGCTCCAGGTCCGCGCGCGCGGGCAGCCGGTCGTGGATGCGCAGCCCCGTCGTGCCGGCGCTGCCGTCGATGAATACGCGCGTCATAGCGAAAGCCTCTCCCGCATGGCGGCGATCTGCGCGCGCACCGACGCGGGCGACGTGCCGCCGAACGACTGCCGCCGCCGCACGCAGGCGTCCAGATCGATCGCCGCGTACACGCCCTCGTCAAACACATCCGAAAACCGCCGGTAATCCGCAAGCGGCAGCGCCTCGAGCGTCGTGCCCGCGGCGATGCAGTGCGCCACCAGCTCGCCGGTGACGCGGTACGCCGTGCGGAACGGCACGCCCTTTGCCGTGAGGTAATCGGCGCAGTCCGTGGCGTTGATGAAGCCAGCGGACGCGGCGCGGCGCATGTTGTCCGCGCGCACGCGCATGGTGGCGAGCATCGGCTCGAACACGGAGAGGCACTGGCGCACCGTATCCACGCTGTCGAAGATGGCCTCCTTGTCCTCCTGCATGTCCTTGTTGTAGGCAAGCGGCAGGCCCTTCATCACCGTCAGCAGCGCCATCAGGTCGCCAAAGGCGCGCCCCGCCTTGCCGCGCACGAGCTCGGCGATATCCGGGTTCTTCTTCTGCGGCATGATGCTCGAGCCGGTGGCGTAGGCGTCGTCCAGCTCCACAAAGCGGAACTCCCACGAGCACCAGAGCACGACCTCCTCGGCAAAGCGGGACAGGTGCGTCATCTCCACCGCGAGACACGCGGCCAGCTCCAGCACGAAATCCCGGTCGGACACGCCGTCCATGCTGTTTTCGCACGCGCCGGCAAGGCCCAGCGCCGCCGCCGTGGCCTGCCGGTCGATGGGGAACGTCGTCCCCGCCAGGGCGCAGCTGCCCAGCGGCGAGACGCGCGCGCGCTTCTCCCAGTCGCTCAGGCGGTCCAGGTCGCGGCAGAACATGTTCGCATACGCCATCAGATGGTGGCCGAACGTGACCGGCTGCGCGCGCTGCAGGTGCGTATAGCCGGGCAGGATGGTCTCCGCATGCGCCTCGGCCTGCGCGAGCACCGTGCCGAGCAGCCGCCGCGTCAGGCCGCGCAGCTCGCCGGCCTCCGAGAGCAGGTACAGCCGCAGGTCCAGGGCCACCTGGTCGTTGCGGCTGCGCGCGGTGTGCAGTTTTTTGCCCGCGTCGCCGATGCGGCGCGTCAGCTCCGCCTCGACGAACATGTGGATGTCCTCCGCCTCCGGGTCGATGGCCAGCGTCCCGCTGTCGAGTTCCTCGCGGATGGCGGCGAGCCCCTCGGCGATGGCCGCGGCCTCCTGCTTTGTCAGGATGCCCTGCGCGGCGAGCATCGCCGCGTGCGCGAGCGACCCGGTGATGTCCTGCCGGTACATCCGCGCGTCAAACGGGATGGAGGAATTGAAATCGTTCACCTCGGCGGAGAGCTCCTTTTGGAACCGGCCCGCCCACATCGCTTTCATGCCCTGTCGCGCCTCCCCTTCTTCCAAAGGGCGCCGGCCATGCCGGCGCCCCGTCGTACTGCCGCTTCGCCCTCCGGCGCGGGGGTCACTTGCCCATGCCGCGCGCAAGCGCGTTCATCCGCACCGACAGGCCGAACAGGTTGATGAAGCCCTCCGCGTCCTTCTGGTCGTAGACGTGATCCTCGCCGAAGGTCACCAGCTCCTCGAAATACTGCGAATACGGGGAGCTGACGCCCGCGTTGATGAGGTTGCCCTTGTAGAGCTCGAGCTTCACCTCGCCGGTGACGTGCTCCTGCGTCTTGTCCACAAAGGCGGAGATGGCCTCGCGCAGCGGCGTGAACCATTTGCCAAAGTAGACCAGCTCCGCAAACTGCTCGGCCAGGAGCGATTTGTAGTGCAGCGTGTCGCGGTCGAGGCAGATCGTCTCGAGCACCTGATGCGCTCGGTAGAGGATCGTGCCGCCCGGCGTCTCGTACACGCCGCGGGACTTCATGCCCACGAGCCGGTTCTCGACGATGTCCACCAGGCCGATGCCGTTGGCGCCGCCGATGCCGTTGAGCGTCTCCACCAGCGCCACGGGGTCGAGCGCCTTGCCGTCCACGGCCACGGGCACGCCCTTTTCAAACGAAATCGTCACAAAGGTCGATTTGTCCGGCGCCTGCCTGGGCGACACGCTCATCTCCAGGAAGCCCGGCTTCTCGTAGAGCGGCTGGTTCTTCGGGTCCTCGAGGTCGAGCCCCTCGTGCGAGAGGTGCCAGAGGTTCTTGTCCTTGGAATAGTTCGTCTCGCGGCTGATCTTGAGCGGGACGTTGTGCGCCTCGGCGTAGTCGATCTCCTCGTCGCGGGACTTGATGCTCCACTCGCGCCACGGGGCGATGATCTTCATCTGCGGCGCGAGCGCCTTGACCGCCAGCTCAAAGCGCACCTGGTCGTTCCCCTTGCCGGTGCAGCCGTGACAGATGGCGTCCGCCCCCTCGGCCTTGGCGATCTCCACCAGGCGCTTTGCGATGACCGGGCGCGCCAGCGCCGTGCCCAGCAGATACTCCTTCTCGTACACCGCGCCGGCCTTGATGGCCGGGTAGATGAAGTCCGTGACGAACTCCTCCTTGAGATCCTCGATGTACAGCTTGGACGCGCCGGTCTTGAGCGCCTTCTCCTCCAGGCCGTCCAGCTCGCTGCCCTGCCCGACGTCGCCCGAAACGGCGACGACCTCGCACCCGTCGTAATTCTCCTTGAGCCACGGGATGATGATGGAGGTGTCCAGTCCGCCGGAATAGGCCAGCACAACCTTTTTGATCTTCTTCATGATGTTCCCTCCTGAGCCGCGTTCCGTCACGCGTCCTTTAATAATTATACATGATACTCGCCATTCCGGCGCTTGTCAAGCATAATTATGCAGAATTTTTGAATTAATTTTCGCGCAGGCCGGGCGCTTGACCCGCCGGCGCGCATTATATATAATATGTAAAAACACCGGCGGCCCCACCGGCCGCGCAAGGAGGCCCCATGCAGCGAGAACCCATCGGAACGAACGCACCCGCCGCGCTGACGAGCGCGCGGCTGCTGCTGCGCCCGTTCACGCAGGACGACGCGCCGGAGGTGGCGCGCCTGTGCAACAACGAGCGGCTCAACCGGCGCGTGCTGCACCTGCCCTATCCGTACACGGAGGCGGACGCGCGCGCCTGGATCGGCCTGCACGCGGAGCGCATCGCCGCGGGGCGCGCCTACGAGTTCGCCGTCACGGACCGGGAGAGCGGCGCGCTGTACGGCTGCGCCGGGCTCATCGGCTGCGACGCGGACAACCGCCGCGCCGAGGCGGGCTACTGGCTCGGCGAGCCGTACTGGGGCCGCGGCTATGCGACCGAGGCGCTCGGCGCGCTGCTCGCGTTCGCGTTCACGACGCTCGAGCTGAACCGGGTCGGCGCAAGGCACTTCGGCTCCAACCCCGCCTCCGGCCGCGTGATGGAAAAATGCGGCATGCGCCGCGAGGGCGTGCTGCGCGAGTACATCCTCAAAAACGGCGCGTTTGAGGACGCGGTGTGCTGCGGCATCCTCAAAAGCGAATGGCTTTTGGCGCAGCGCGCGGCGCAAAGATAGGCGCGCCGGCTCACTCCCCGCGCTGGCGGCGCAGCAGCGCCTCCCACTCGCCCACGATGCGGCGGTCGGCAAAATAGTCGATCCGCATGGCCTGCTGCACGCGCGCAAGCGTCGCGTCCGTCCGTTCGCGCGCGCGCGCGGTGCCGGCATGCAGGATGTCGTACACGCTGTCGATATCCGCCTCCCACCGGGCGCGCGCGGCGCGGATGGGGGCGAGCGTCTCCTCGAGCACCTGGATGAGGAACTTCTTGCACGTGCCGTCGCCCAGGCCGCCGCGGCGGTAGTGGTCCTTCATCTCCTCAAGGTTTGCATAGGCGGGCAGGTATTCGGCGAACATGCCGTCGCAGCAGAGCGCGTCCAGATACGCGAACACCACGTTGCCCTCGATGTGGCCGGGGTCCTCGATGCGCAGGTGCTGCGGGTCGGTGAACATCCTGCCGTTGACCTGGCGCTTGACGGTCTTTGCATCGTCGCTCAGATAGATGCAGTTGCCCAGCGACTTGCTCATCTTGGCCTTGCCGTCCACGCCGGGCAGGCGGCGCTGCGTCTCGTTCTCCGGGATCAGCGCCGTGGGCAGCACGAGCGTCTCGCCGTAGATGCGGTTGAACTTTTCCACGATCTCGCGCGTCTGCTCGATCATGGGGAGCTGGTCCTCGCCGACGGGGACGACCGTGGCGTCAAAGGCGGTGATGTCCGCCGCCTGCGAGACGGGGTAGACGAAAAAGCCCACCGGCAGCCCCTCGTCGGCAAAGCCGCGCAGCTGCATCTCCGCCTTGACGGTCGGGTTGCGCGACACGCGCGCGGTCGTGACGAGGTTCATGTAGTAGAACGTGAGCGCATGCAGCGCCGGCAGGGCCGACTGGACGCAGATCGTCGCCCTGTCCGGGTCGATGCCGGCGGACAGGTAGTCCAGCGCCACGTTGACGATGTTGTCCCGGATCTTGCCGGGATCGTCCGCATTGTCGGTGAGCGCCTGATCGTCCGCGATGAGGATGTTCACCTCGTCAAAGCGGCCGGAGTTTTGCAGCTCCACCCGCCGCCTGAGCGAGCCGACATAGTGCCCCAGGTGCAGCCGCCCGGTCGGGCGGTCGCCCGTGAGGATGATCTGCCTGCCGCCCGTCTTTTCCTCCATCATATCCCTTCTCCGTCCTTCCCAAGCCTTTCTCCGCGCCCACGGCCGGGCGCGGCGGCAACAGGACAAGTATACCACAGGCTTAAAAAAAAATCTGCCCCTTTTCGGCGGCGCGGCGGGTGTTTTTTCCCGCGGCGCCGTTGCGCGGGCGGGGGCGCGTCTGCTATACTGGGGCAGGCGGCGGGGGGCCGCGGCGGGGAAAACGGGCCGGCGGCGGCGCCGCGGAGGGCGCACCCGGTCCCGCAGGGAAGAAACGGATTTGAACAGCGAAAGGAGCGCGCCGCCATGGAGCATTGGCAAGCCGTCCCCCGGGACGCCGCCGTCCGGTCGTTCTTTGCCCGGCAGCCGGCCGCGCTGCCGCTCTATGAGGCCTTCGCCGCGGCGGTGCTGGCGCGCCATCCCGGCACGGCGGTGCGGGTGCAGAAAACGCAGATCGCGTTTGCAAACCGGCACGTCTTTGCCTGCGCCTCCCAGCTGCGCGTGAAGCGGCGGGCGGCGCTGCCGGACCCGTACCTGGTCGTGACGCTGGGCATGCCGCATCCTCTGTCCTCGCCGCGCGTGGCGGCGCTTTCGCAGCCGTACCCCGGGCGGTGGACGGCGCATATCGTCATCGGCAGCGCGGCGGACGTCGACGCCGAGCTGCTCGGCTGGGTGGAGACGGCGTACGCCTTTGCGCAAGCCAAATGACCGGCGCGCTCCACCGGAGCGCAAAGGGGAAGCACCCCTTCGGGCGGGCCTGACGGCCCGCCCTTTTTTCATGCGGCCGCCCGGGCGCCTTCCTTCCCCGTCCGCTCGCGCGGCACGCAATCGTCCGGCGGGTCATAGTATGCAGTAACACTCGCATCATGCAAGGGGAGGATGAGCTTATGGCACAAAACACGTACTCCGCGGGCGATACGTGCTGCTTCACCAGCAGCGTGCCCGCGGTCGATCCGCTCGCGGCGGAGAACATCGTCGTCGCCGGCAACGTCGGCGAGGCGGGCTGCACCGCGGCGGAGGATGAGGTGGGCGGCTGCGCGCTGGCGATGGTCTATTTCCCGGTACAGGAATACCGGGCGGGCTACTGCCCCGACGAGGCGCTGCGGCGCGGCACGCTGTTCCCGGAACTGGCCAGCAATTACGTAGGGGGGTGCTGCTGATGGACGCGATGGAACAGGGCCTGCTCCAGAAGATCGGCGAGGCGCACATTGCCTGCGTGGAGCTGCGCCTCTACCTCGACACCCACCCCGACGACGCGACCGCCAAGGCCGACTATCTGGCCTATGCCGATAAGCTGCTGCAGCTGATCGGGCGGTATGAACAGCAGTATGGGCCGCTGCTGAGCTTCGGCCAGTCCGCGACGGACGCGGGCAGCTGGGTCTGTCAGAAGTGGCCCTGGGAACTGTAAGGAGGACGGCCTATGTGGATTTATGAAAAACGGCTGGAGTATCCCGTCAACATCACAAAGCCGGACCCGAGGATGGCTAAGCTGCTCATGGCGCAGTACGGCGGGCCGGATTCCGAACTGGGCGCGGGGCTCCGCTACCTGACGCAGCGCTTTTCCATGCCGGACGACCGCATCCGCGCCACGCTCAACGACATCGGCACGGAGGAGATCGCGCACTGGGAGATGATCGGCACGATGATCCACCAGTGCATGCAGGGCGCCACGTGCGAGGAGCTCAAGGCCGCCGGGCTGGACGGCTACTACGTCGTCCACAGCCACGGCGTGTTCCCCGCCGCCCCGAACGGCGTGCCGTTCACAACGGCGTACATCCAGTGCACGGGCGACCCCATCGCGGACATCTCCGAGGACATGGCGGCCGAGCAGAAGGCGCGCGCGACCTACGAGCACCTGATGAACATGACCGGCAACGAGCAGATCATCGAGCCGCTGTTCTTCCTGCGCGAGCGTGAGATCGTGCACTACCAGCGCTTTGGCGAATGCCTCGACATCCTGCAAAACCTGGCCGCGCCGGCCTGCGCCTGCCGCTGCCGCCCCCGGCGCTGCCGCTAGGGCGCGCGGGGAGGGCGGCGCGCGCCGCTTCCCCCGGGCAGGAACAGGGACGCGGACAGGAACAGGGGCCTCCGCTGCCGCGGAGGCCCCTGTTCTGGGATGGGATGGGAGGTAATCATTGGGGTATTCATTCTCTCGTTCTCTGCTCTGACCATACCTTACAACAGCGTCTTGTCCTTACAATGGATAGAAAGTGAACTTCCTGTGGAGTTCCATGAGGAAAGTGTAAACAGCGGCAGGGAAACGGCCGCCGCGGATAGAATATAGTCACTGTGACGCTGTCCAATCGAAATCTGCGTCAAGAGGGAGAGAGTATCATGCGCATTTCCATCTCGGCAAAAAACCTCGAAATCTCCGACTATCTCCGGGAACTGGTGGACAAGAAGGTGTCCAAGCTCGAGCGGTATTTCCCGCAGGACACGGTGGCGCAGGTCACGCTTTCCGTGGAGCGCAACCGCCACATCGTGGAGGTGACCATCCCCTACGACGGCGGCCTCATCCGCGCCGAAGAGGTGACCGGGGACATGTACGCCTCCATCGACAACGTGCTCGACAAGCTGGAAAAGCAGATCCTCCGCCACCGCACCCGGCTGGAGAAGAGCCTGCGCAGCGGCGCGTTCAAGTACGAGCAGCCGCTCTACAGCAGCTCCTACGACGAGTTCGACGAGGAGGAGGGCCCGCAGATCGTCCGCGTGAAGCGCTTCCACATCAAGCCCATGGACGAGCAGGAGGCCCTGCTGCAGGCGGAGCTGCTGAGCCATTCGTTCTACGTGTTCCTCAACGCGGAGACGAACGCGATCAACGTGCTCTACAAGCGCAAGGACGGCAACTACGGCCTCATCGAGCCGGAGGACTGACGCGGCCATATCCGCGGGCGCGGCGCGCGCCGGCGGCGCAAAACAGGGGCGGGCGCCCGCGGGCGTCCGCCCCCTTTTTTTTGTTCAGCTCAGGCCCTGCATCATCTGCATGAGCAGCTTCGGGTCCAGACCGTCCTTCCCCTTTTGCAGCGCCTGCATCAGCGCCAGCATCCGGTCCATATCCGGCGCGCCGCGCTGCTGCGGCGCGTGCCGCCGCGGGGGCTGGCGCGGCGCCGCGCCGGGCCCAGGCATTGAAAATGGAAAAGCGCACGCGCGCCCGCGCGCGCGTGCGCGCGGACGTACTGCGT
>URSN01000082.1 GCA_900550525.1 uncultured Eubacteriales bacterium | reverse complement strand
TCACTTCTTCAATCTCGCCGCGCGACCACTCGCTGTTGGTTTCGCGGTAGCGGCGTTCAAGGTTCGGTATGATGCCCTCGAACGGCTGGCGCATCACGCCACCCGTAGTGCGGCTGACCGACAGCTCGAGCGGCTCGTCGCCCGCGCGCGCTGAGCGGACGCCGCGGCCTTACGGCACGACGGCGGCGAGCACCTCGCCGATGGGGCGGCGGATGGTCAGCGCGGCCTGCGCGTCGCGCGGCGTGGCGCTGAGGTTGATGAGTGCAAGGTCGCTGCCGCGGAAATAATCGACCAGCCCCGCCGCCGGATAGACCGAGAGCTGCGTGCCGCCGATGAGCAGCATGTCCGCCTGCGCCACGGCCTGCGCCGCCGCCGTGAGCGTGGCCGGGGCGAGCGCCTCGCCGTAGAGCACCACGTCCGGCTTGATGACGCCGCCGCAGGCGCAGCGCGGCACGCCCGCGTCCCGCTGCACGGCCTCGAGCGGGTAGCTTTTGCCGCAGTCCATGCAGTGGTTGCGGTGGACGCTGCCGTGCAGCTCCAGCACGCGGCGGCTGCCCGCCTTCTGGTGCAGGCCGTCGATGTTCTGCGTGATGACGGCCGTCAGCCTGCCCCGCCGCTCCAGCCGGGCGAGCGCCGCGTGCGCGGCGTTGGGCTCCGCCTCCGGGTGGAGCAGGTATTTGCGGTAATAATCGAAGAACACATCCGGGTGCGCGAGGAAGAATTCGTGGCTGAGCAGTTCCTCCGGCGGGCGGCCGTAGGCCCTGAGCGCGGCGTATACGCCGTCGCTGCTGCGAAAGTCGGGGATGCCGCTCTCGGTGGAGCGCCCCGCCCCGCCCAAAAACGCCACGCGCCCGGCGCGCGCGAGCATATCCGAGAGCTGTTGCAGCTGTGCGTCCATGTCCATCGCCTCCTTGCCTTATCATACCACATCCGCTATACTGTTGGCATGAAAATCCGCTTTTTCAACGCAAAGATCGCGCGCTTTGGCGGCGCGGCGCCCACGCTCGATGCGGGCGAGCTGCACGTGGGGGACGACGGGCGCATCGCCCATGTCGGGCCCGCGCCCGCGCAGCCGGCGGGCCCGTTCGACCGGGAGATCGACTGCCGCGGCGGCCTGCTGCTGCCGGGGTTCAAGAACGCGCACACGCACTCGGCCATGACGTTCCTGCGCTCGCACGCGGACGACCTGCCGCTTGCGCGCTGGCTCGAGGAGCAGGTGTTCCCGTATGAGGACCAGCTCACCGGGCGCGATGTGAAGGCGCTGGTGCGCCTGGCCATCCTCGAGTACGTCTCCGGCGGGCAGACGGCCGCGTTCGATATGTACTTCAACCAGGACGAGGCGGCCGAGGCCGCGATCGAGGCCGGGTTCCGCTTTGTGATGGTCAGCGCGGTCAACGACTACGGCGGCACCGCGCGCGAGGCGGAGGCGGAATACCGCCGCTTCAACGAGCTGCACCCGCTCATCGGCTACCGCATCGGCGTGCACGCCGAGTATACCACGAGCGAGCCGCTGCTCAACGACATGGCGGCGCTGGCGCGCGCGCTGCACGAGCCGTTCTACACGCACCTGGCCGAGACGCGCGCGGAGGTCGAGGGCTGCTATGCGCGCTACGGCATGAGCCCGCTGGAGAAGCTGGACGCGCTCGGCGCGTTCGCCTATGGCGGCGGCGGCTTCCACATGGTGCACCTGAGCCCGGCGGACCTCGACATCGCGGCCGCGCGCGGCCTCTGCGCCGTCACCTGCCCGGCCTCCAACCTCAAGCTCGCCTCCGGCGTCGCGCCGGTGTGCGCCATGCTGCGGCGCGGCATCCCGGTGGCCATCGGCACGGACGGCCCGGCGAGCAACAACTGCCTCGACTTCTTCCGCGAGATGTTCCTCGTGAGCGGCCTGCAAAAGGCGGCCGAGGGGGACGCGGCCGCCTGCGGCGCGCTGGACGTGCTGCAAATGGCCTGCGCAAACGGCGCGCGCGCGATGGGCCTTTCCGCGTGCGACGACCTCGCGCCCGGCAAGCAGGCCGACCTCGTGCTGCTCGAGCTGCGCGCGCCCAACATGCAGCCGGAGAACGACGTGCTCAAAAATGTCGTCTACAGCGGCGGCAAGCAGAACGTGCGCCTGACCATGGTCGCCGGGCGCATCCTCTACGAGGACGGCGCGTTTTACACCGGCTGCGACCCGGAGCGCGTCTATGCCGAGGCCAACGCCATCATCCGCCGCATGGACGGCCGCGCCTGAGGCGCGGCGGGGCCGCCCGGCCAAAGGAGAGGCCGCGCAGCAGCGCGCGCCCAAAGCGCGCCGCGCGGGCGTTTGTTGCAATCCGGCCGGGGAGCCGGTATACTAATAGGACAGGAGCACTGCGGGCCGCCGGGCGGCGGCCGCGGGAAGGAGCGCATACGATGCTGGACATTGCGATCATCGGCGGCGGGCCTGCGGGCCTGACGGCGGGGCTGTACGCCATGCGCGGCGGCGCGGACGCCGCGCTGTTTGAGGCGCTGTTTGCGGGCGGGCAGGCCACGCGCACGCACCGCATCGACAACTATCCGGGCTTTGCGGACGGCGTCGAGGGCTTCCGGCTCGGCGAGGAGATTGCGCGCCAGGCGGCGCGCTTCGGCCTCGAGCCGCGCTACGCCACGGTGGAGCGCGCGGAGCTGGCCGGGCCGGTCAAGCGGCTCGTTGTGGACGGCGAGACGGTGGAGGCGCGCGCGGTCATCCTGGCCATGGGCGCAAAGCCGCGGCCGCTGGGCCTGCCGCGCGAGGAGGAGCTGACCGGGCGCGGCGTATCCTACTGCGCCACGTGCGACGGCGCGTTCTTCAAGGGCAAGCCCGTGGCGGTGGTCGGCGGGGGCGACACGGCCGTGGCAGACGCGCTGTACCTGGCGCGCTTTGCGCAAAAGGTCTACGTCGTGCACCGGCGCGACCGGCTGCGCGCGGCAAAGACGCTGCAGGACGCGGCCTTTGCCGAGGAGCGGATCGTCTTTGTGTGGGACAGCGTGGCGCTCTCGCTGCTGGGCGGCGAGAGCGTCGAGGGCCTTGCCGTGCGCAACGTCAAAAGCGGCGAAACGGCCGCGCTGGACGTGGCGGGCGTGTTCGCCGCGGTGGGCATCCTGCCGCAGTCGGAGCTCGTGCGCGGCCAGGCCGCCTGCACGGAGGACGGGCGCATCCTCACCAACGAGTTTATGGAGACGGACCTGCCCGGCGTGTTTGCCGCGGGCGACGTGCGCGCCACGCCGCTGCGGCAGATCGTCACCGCCTGCGCCGACGGCGCGGTGGCGGCCATGCGCGCGCTGGAGTACTGCGCCGCGGCAAACGGCTGACCGCAAGCGGGAGGCGGCGAACCGCAGGCGGGAGGCGGCGGATGGCCCCGGCGGGGCGCGCCGCGCAGCGGGGGAGAGAACAGAACGGATCAGAAAGGGGAGATCGCTCTATGGCAAGATTATTCGGCACCGACGGCGTGCGCGGCATCGCAAACGCGGAACTGGACCCGGCGCTGGCGTTCCGCATCGGCGCGGCGGGGGCGTGTGTGCTGGCAAACGAGGTGCGCTCGCCGCGCATCGTCATCGGGCGGGGCACGCGCCTCTCCGGGCCGATGCTCAGCGCCGCGCTGACGGCGGGCATCTGCTCGGTGGGCGGCAACGCGGTGGACGTGGGCGTGCTGCCCACGCCGGCCATGGCCTACCTTGCGCGGCTGTACGAGGCGGACGCGGCGGTGATGATCTCCGCGTCGCACAACCCGATGGAGTACAACGGCATCAAATGGTTCGACGGCAACGGCTTCAAGCTCTCCGACGCGCTGGAGGACCGCATCGAGCAGCTCGTGCGCGGCGACGGCGCGCAGCTGCCCCGCCCCACCGGGCGCGACGTGGGCACGGTGATCAGCGCGCCGCGCGCGCGGCAGGATTACTGCGACTATCTGGCCGGCAAGTCGGCCGGGCGCTTCGAGGGGCTCAAGGTCGTGCTCGACTGCGCCAACGGCGCGACCTCCGCCATCGGGCGCGAGGTGTTCGAGCGGCTGGGCGCGACGGTGATCGCCACGTTCTGCTGGCCGGACGGCATGAACATCAACGACGAGTGCGGCGCGCTGCACCCGGAGCGGCTGCAGCAGCTGGTCGTGGCCAATGGCGCGGACATCGGCTTTGCCTTCGACGGCGACGCCGACCGCCTCATCTCCTGCGACGAGCACGGCAACATCGTCGACGGCGACCAGGCCATGGGCATCCTCGCGCTCTCGATGCAGAAAAAGGGCACGCTCGCAAAGGATACGCTCGTGATCACGGTCATGTCGAACCTGGGGCTCAAAAAGCGCATGGAGCAGGCGGGCATCCGCGTGGCCGAGACGAAGGTGGGCGACCGCTACGTGCTCGAACACATGCTCGAGCACGGCTATTCCATCGGCGGCGAGCAGTCCGGCCACATCATCCTGCTCGCGCACAACACCACGGGCGACGGGATGCTCTCCGCCATCGCGCTGCTCAACGCCGTGGCCGAGAGCGGCAGGCGCCTGTCGGAGCTGGCGGCGGATATCCCGCAGTACCCGCAGGTGCTGGTCAACGTCGCCGTGAAAAACGAGCGCAAGGCCGCCGCCATGGAGGACGGGGCGCTGCTGGCAGCAAAGGCGGAGGTGGAGGCGCAGCTGGGCGGCAACGGCCGCGTGCTCGTGCGCGCGTCCGGCACGGAGCCGCTCATCCGCATCATGCTCGAGGGGCAGGACGAGAAGCAGATCCTCGAGCTGGCGCTTTCGCTGGCGCACATCCTCGTGGAGCGCTACGATGGGAAGATCAGGGCCTGACGCGCCGCACGGCGCACGGAGGAACGGGACATGCTGCTGAGCGAACAGGCCTGCGCCGAGGCGCTGCGCCGCCTGGCCGCCGCGTATCCGGACGCAAAGCCGGCGCTGGAATACCGCACGCCGTTTGAGCTGCTGGTGTCCACCATGCTCGCGGCGCAGTGCACCGACCGGCAGGTGAACAAATGCACGCGCGTGCTGTATGAAAAGTACAATACGCCCGCGCAGTTCGCCGCGCTGACGGAGGAGCAGCTCGAGCCGTACATCAAAAGCTGCGGCTTTTTCCGCGCCAAGGGGAAGAATATCCTCGCCACGTCCCGCCTGCTCGTGGAGCGCTACGGCGGGCAGGTCCCGCCCGACCGGGACGCGCTGACGCAGCTGCCCGGCGTGGGCCGCAAGACGGCCAACGTCGTCGTGTCCAACGCCTTCGGCATCCCGGCCATCGCGGTGGATACGCACGTGTTCCGCGTGAGCAACCGCATCGGCCTTGCCGACGCAAAGACGGTCGAAAAGACCGAGGAGCAGCTCATGGCGCGCATCCCGCAAAAGGACTGGTCGGCCGCGCACCACTGGCTCATCTACCACGGGCGGCAGGTGTGCGGCGCGAAAAAGCCCCGCTGCGAGGGCTGCTGCGTCGCCTGCGTGTGCGACGCGATGCACCGCGCCTGAGGAAAGGACGTTATCCCCATGCAGTTCATCGACAAGACGCGCATCGTCATCAAGGCCGGCGACGGCGGCGACGGCTGCGCCGCCTTCCACCGCGAGAAGTATGTGCCGCGCGGCGGCCCCTCCGGCGGGGACGGCGGGCGCGGCGGCGACGTGGCGTTCACGGCGGACGCGCAGCTGACGACGCTGCTGGAGTTCCGCTACCAGCGCTTCTACCGCGCCGAAAACGGCGGCCCCGGCCAGCCGGAGCGCCGCGCCGGGCGCGACGGGGCGCCGCTTGTCATCCGCGTGCCGGTGGGCACGCTCGTGCGCGACGTGGAGACGGGCGCGATCCTCGCGGACATGAGCGAGCCGGGCAAGACGCGCACCGTGCTGCGCGGCGGGCGCGGCGGCAGGGGCAACGCGCGCTTTGCCACGCCCACGCGGCAGGCGCCGCGCTTTGCGCAAAACGGCGTGCGCACGGCCGAGCGCGAGGTGGAGCTCGAGCTCAAGACCATCGCGGACGTGGGGCTCATCGGCCTGCCGTCGGTGGGCAAATCGACCATATTGTCCGTGCTCACGGCCGCGCGGCCGAAGATCGCGGCGTACCACTTCACCACGCTCACGCCGAACCTCGGCGTCGCGTCGCGCCACGGCCGCTCGTTCGTGCTGGCGGACATCCCGGGGCTGATCGAGGGCGCGGCGGAGGGCGCGGGCCTCGGGCACGACTTCCTGCGCCACATCGAGCGCACGCGCCTGCTGATCCACGTGCTCGACGCGTCCGGCAGCGAGGGGCGCGATCCGCTCGCCGATTACGAAACGATCAACGAGGAGCTGGCGCGCTTTTCCGCCCGCCTTTCGGAGCTGCCGCAGATCGTCGCGGCCAACAAGACGGACCTGCCGGGCGCGGCGGAGCAGGCGGAGCGGCTGCGACTGGCGCTCGCGCCGCGCGGCGTGCGCGTGTTCCCGGTGTCGGCCGCCGCGGCGCAGGGGGTTGACGCGCTGCTCGACCATGTGCTCGCCCTGCTCGACACGCTCCCGCCCGTGCAGACGGTCGCCGAGCAGGAGCTTGCCGACGCGCCGCAGTACGCGCCGGGCTTTGCCGTCGCGCGCGGCGATGACGGCGCGTTCGTCGTCTCCGGCGGGGAGGTGGACCGCCTGCTCGACACCACCGACCCGGACGACGAGACGTCCATGCGCCGCTTCCAGCAGTACCTGCTCAAAAGCGGCATCGTCGCCGCGCTGCGCGAGCAGGGCGCGGCCGAGGGCGACACGGTGCGCATGGGCCAATGGGAGTTCGATTTCATCGACTGATCCGCCGGGCGCAGCCACGGCAGCAGGATACAAAAGGAGGCGTCGTTTATGTTTGAACCCAAATTCTTCCGCTGCGCGCACTGCGGCAACCTCGTGGGCCTGATCGAGGACCACGGCGTGCCGATGGTCTGCTGCGGCGAGCCGATGCAGCGCCTTACGCCCAACGCGGCCGAGGCCTCGCACGACCGGCACCTGCCCTATGTGGAGATCGGCGGGGATACGGTCACGGTGCAGGTGGGCATCGAGCCGCACGAGATGACGCAGGAGCACCACATCGCCTGGGCATACCTGCAAACGGTCAAGGGCGGCCAGCGCAAGCGCTTCACCGTCGGCGAGGACGAGGTGCCGGTGGCGGAGTTCAAGCTCACGGACGACCTGCCCGTGGCCGCCTATGCCTATTGCAGCCGGCACGGCCTCTGGAAGACGGGCATCTGACGGAGGCGGCGCATGACGGGCAGGGAGCGCGCGGAATTCCGCAAACAGGCCAACGGCCTCGAGCCGGTCTTTCAGATCGGCAAGGGCGACATCGGCGACGCCATGATCGACGCCATCGACGCGGCGCTGCAAAAGCGGGAGCTGATCAAGCTCGCCGTGCTGGACACGTCCGGCCTCACCGCGCGCGACGCGGCCGAGGCGCTCAGCGCCGCCACCGGCGCGGAGGTCATCCAGTGCATCGGCCGCCGCGTCGTCCTCTACCGCAAGCGCGAACAGCGGTAGCGGCGGGGCCCCGGCATGCCGGGGCCCGGTTGCGCCCGCGCGCGGCGGGTGCTGAGCGCGCGGCGGGCGTTTTGGGCGCGATCGGGGGCGCGCCCGGCGGCGCTGAGCGCACGGCGGCGGCGGGCGGGTGCGCACGGACGGGGAAGGGAGCGTTTTTGTGGAGGTCACGGTATTCTACCGCCCGCTGCCCGACGGGGCGGAGAGCGGCGCGCGCGGCGCGTTCCTCTCCGCCGCGCGGGGGGAGGGGCGCGCGGCCCGGCTGCTGTACGCGCCGGGCGGCAAGCCGTTCATCGCGCCGGCGGCGGACGACCCGCGGCCGCCGTACATGAGCCTGACGCACACGCGCGCGCTCATCGCCTGCGCGGTTTGCCGCGCGCCGGTCGGGCTGGACGCGGAGCCGGCAGAGCGCGCCGTGCCGGAGGCGCTCGCGCGGCGCATCCTCTCCGCTGCGGAGCGCGCGCGCTGCGCGGCGCTGCCGGAGGGCGCGCGCGCCGCCTTCCTGCTCGATATCTGGGTGGCCAAGGAGGCGCACCTCAAGCGCACCGGCGAGGGGCTTGCCGGCGGCATGGCGCGCCTGACGGTCGCGCCCGGCGGGCGGGTGCTCGCCGGGGACGGGCGGCCGCTCGGGCTCGTCCGGCCCGTCGCGCTGCCCG
>URSN01000081.1 GCA_900550525.1 uncultured Eubacteriales bacterium | reverse complement strand
GCTGGACATCCCGCTGTCCGGCAAGACCGGTACCACGGGCGATGAATTCGGCAACCGCGACATCTGGATGGCGGCGTACAACCCGCAGTATGCCGCCGCCGTCTGGATGGGGTACGACAGCGAGGAGCAGGGCCGCCTGCCCGACGCCGCGACCGGCGGTACCTACCCGGCGCTGATGCTCCGGAAGGTGTTCGAAACGCTGTACCCGGACGGCGACGCGCCGGATTTTGTCATGCCGCCGGATGTGCGCGAATACCGGCTCGACGGCTATACGCTCGATACGGAGCATGTGGCGGTGCTCGCCAACGTCCTGACGCCGGACGATGCGGCGTATTCGGAGGTGTTCCTCGTCGGCACGGAGCCGGATGACTACACCGCCTACTGGCGCATCCCCGCGCCGCCGGAGTCAATTTCGCTCGCCGCGGCGGGCGACTCGGTCATGATCTATTTCAGCGTGCCCAGCCGCTTCTGCCTCTACCGGCTCTACCGCGAGGGCGCGGACGGCGCGCCCGTGCTGCTGGGCGAGTTTTCCGGCGGCGCCGGCAGCGTCAGCTATACCGACGCGGCGCTTTCGCCCGGGGATTATGCGTATTACGCCATCCCGGTGCACCCGCAGCTCGAGATCGGCGGCGAGCGCGTCGTAGGCGCGGCGTCTGAGCGCGCGCATATCACGCTCCCGGCCTGACGCGCGGCGCCCCGGCCGCTGCCGCCCCCTCACCCGCGCAGGGTTGACGGGGCGGCTGTTTCATTATATAATATATCCTGCTTAGGTGCGGGCGGAGCGCCCGCACGGGTTGCACGCCTTTGATCGACCATTTTGACGCCGAGGTGCATCATGAATTACAGTTCCATTGCCGAACAGATCGGCCCGCGCACTGGCGCAACGCAGGAGTGGGTGTACCGCGTGCTGCGGCACGGCATCGTCAGCGGCGAGCTGCCCGGCGGCGCGCAGCTCAAGCAGGACGAGATCTCCGCCGCGCTCAACGTCAGCCACATCCCGGTGCGCGAGGCGCTGCGCCAGCTCGAGGCGCTCGGCCTTGTCCGCATTCACCCCAACCGCGGCGCGTCGGTCACGCAGCTTTCCCGCAGCACGCTGCTCGATATGATGGAGGTGCGCGCCACGCTTTCGGTCATGGCGCTGCGCAACAGCGCGCCGCTGCTGACGGAGGAGGACTATGACGCGCTCGACGCGGTCATCGCCGCGCAGCGGCAGGAGACGGACCTGTTCCGCACCGAGGAGCTGAACTACCGCTTCCACGACCTGCTGAGCTACCATGCGGAAAACTCCGTGTCCAACCTGTTCATGGACATCATCCACGCCAATATCGACCGGTACATGCGCCGCAATTTTTACGGCAGCACCGCCACGCGCGAGCGCTCCATCAACGAGCACGAGCAGATCCTTGCCGCCTGCCGCGCGGGCGATTTTGACCGCGCGTGCGAGCTGCTCAGCAGCCACATCCTCAACGCCAAGGAGTACATCCCGCCCGATCTTACGCCGTGACGGCGTCCCGCCGCGGTTAAAACCGTGCGCGCCTGCGCAGGCTATGCCCGTGTGGGCGCTTTTTTTATGCATCATACCGGCTGCGGCGCTGCTGTTGTGCGCCGCGTGGCGCTTTCGCGTGCGGCTGTTTCTCGAGCCGCCGGGCGGCGTGCTCGAGGTGCGCGTCTGCTGCCTCGTGCCGCTTGCCCGCCTCCGTTTCCGGGTGCACCTGTTCTCCGAGCCGTATCTGACGGCCGTGTGGCTGCGGCGCGACGGCTCGCTGCGCACGGTGTACCGCGCGGGCGAGCGAAGGCCGCCCCCCGGCCCATGGGCAAACGCCGCGCTGCGGGCGGCCGTGTGGCGCGGCGTGCGCGCGTCGGTCGCGCTCGGCGGCGCAGAAGCGCCGGCGGCCTCGGCGCTCGGCTGCCTGGTCTGCCGCGAGGCGCTGCTGTTGCTGCTAAGGCGCTTCCTCACGGAGGACGCCTGCGTATCCGCGCGGCCCGATGCGCAGGGCGCGCTCTTTCGGTTAAAAGTGGCAGGTATGGTCAGCATCCGACCGGTTCAGATTATCGTCAACAGACTGCAAATGCAAAGGAGAGGGAGCCATGCCGCATCCCATTGAAAACATGCTCCGCACGACGATGGAGCAGCTGCACCAGATCGTAGACGTCGATACCGTGATCGGCTCGCCCGTGGCGGTGGACGGCGCGGTCATCCTGCCCGTCTCGCGCGTATCGCTCGGCCTGCTCACGGGCGGGGGCGAATACGAGGGACAGGGCGACGCGGCGCGCTGCGGCCGCACGTTCGACGGCGCGGGCGCGCCCTATCCGTTCACCGGCGCGTCGGCGCTCGGGCTGTGCCTCACGCCCGTCGCCTTTCTCACGATACAGGACGGGCGCGTCAGCTCCGTTCCCGCCTCGTGCGAGGGGACGCTGGAGCGGCTGATCGACCGCGCGCCGCAGCTGCTCGCCGAGGCGGAGCGGATGCTCGCGGCGCTCCTCCAGCGCAAGAAAGGCGAATCCTGCACGGAGGGCGGCGTCAAATGAGCGGGCGGCGGCCGCTCGCTGCGCTGCTGCTTGCGCTGCTGCTGCTGCCCGCGCAGGCGCGCGCGGCGGTGGCGCCGCCCGCCGTTGGCGCGCGCGGCGCGGCGCTCATGGAGGCGGAGACGGGGCGGCTGCTGTTTGCACAGGCGTCGGACGCGCGGCTGCCCATGGCCAGCACCACGAAGATCATGACGGCGCTAATCGCGCTGGAGCAGTGCAGCGTGGACGAGATGGTCACCGTCCCGCGCGAGGCGTACGGCGTGGAGGGCTCGAGCATGTACCTGAACGCGGGCGAGGAGCTGCTGCTCTCCGATTTGCTGTACGGGCTCATGCTCGCCTCCGGCAACGACGCGGCCGTGGCCATCGCCTGCCATGTGGCGGGCAGCGTGGAGGCGTTCGCCGCGCTGATGAACGAGCGCGCGCGGGAGCTCGGCTGCACGGATACACATTTCGTCACGCCCAACGGCCTGCCGGACGACGACCACTATACGACCGCCGCGGACCTGTGCCGCATCGCCTGCGCCGCCATGCAGAACGAGGCGTTCGCGGCGCTTGTGGGCACGACCTATCACGAAACGAGCTCCGGCGACAAGACGCGCACGCTCAAGAACAAGAACAAGGTCCTCTGGCAGTATGAGGGCGGCTGCGGCGTCAAGACGGGCTATACGGACGCGGCCGGCCGCTGCCTCGTGTTTGCGGCCGAGCGCGAGGGGACGCGCCTGGTCGGCGTCGTGCTCAACTGTCCGGACATGTGGAACGCCGCGTATGCGCTGCTCGACTACGGCTTTGCCGCCTATCAGACGCGCCTGATCGTGGATGCGGGCGCCTGCGTCGGCTATGCCGCGGTCGACGGCGGGGTGAAAAATGGTTTGGCAATTTTTACAAAACGGGCTATACTGTATCCGTTGCAGCGCGACGGCGGCGACGAGGTCGCCTTCCGCATCGACTGCGCCGATACGCTGCAAGCGCCCGTGGCGGCCGGGCAGGCCGCCGGCACGCTCACGCTCCTGGTCAACGGGCGCGAGGCTGCCAGCGTGCCGCTTGTGACGGAGGAATCCGTCGCGGCGGCGAACGTGGGGTTTTACCTGCAACGCATCCTTCACGCCTGGCCGGCCTGAGGGAGGGCGGGGGATGGGAGGGGTTTTATGCGGCTGCAAAAGTATCTTGCCGAGGCGGGGCTCGGCTCCCGCCGCGCCTGCGAGGCGCTCATCCGCGCGGGGCGCGTGCTGGTGAACGGCACGCCCGCGTCGCTCGGCGCGCAGGTCGAAGCGGATGACGAGGTCCTGCTCGATGGCGCGCGCGTCGGCGGCGCGCAGCGGCGCGTCGCCATCCTGTTCTACAAGCCGCGCGGCGTGGTCTGCACCTCGGACGACCCGGAGGGCCGCCGCACCGTGCAGGACTATTTTCACGATGTGCCGGAGCGGCTCTACAACGTCGGCCGGCTCGACCTCAATTCCGAGGGTCTGCTGCTCATGACCAACGACGGGGAGCTGGCCAACCGCCTGACGCACCCGCGCTACGGCGTGGAAAAGACCTATTACGCCGTGCTCGACGGGCCGGTGGACGACGCCGGCCTGCGCCGCCTCGCGCGCGGCGTGCAGCTTGACGACGGCATGACCGCGCCGGCCCGCGTGGAGCATGTGCGGCAGACGCAGCGCGGCGATACGTCGCTCGTCATCACCATCCACGAGGGCCGCAACCGGCAGATCCGCCGCATGGCGGAGGCGATCGGCCACCGCACGCTGCGCCTCAAGCGCGAGCGGCTCGGCCCCCTGACGCTTGACGGACTCGCGCCCGGCCAATGGCGCTATCTGACGGGGGCGGAGCTGGAACGCCTGCGCGCGTCCGTCGGCCTTTCCGGCCGGCAGGAGCGCTGAATCGCACACCCAGCGCCGTTGCCGGGCGCGACCCGCGCGCGGAGCTTTGCACCCGTATTCAACGCCGCAGCCCTGACCGAAAAAGCGCGACCCGCGCGCGGAGCGTTGTACGGCGGATGGCCCCCCTCGCGCCGCGCCCGGCAAACGGCCGCCGCCCGCCTTTGCGCCGCAGCCGCCAGCGCGCCGCAGCGGCGCGCAGTCCGCTCGCCTGCGCCCGCCTCCGGGCGCTGTTTTATGGGCCCGGCAGGGCTTCGGCTACGCCGCAAAATTCTTTCAGAGAGCGGCAGGAAAAACAGGATTTACGGTGAATATGAAGAATTAGGGTTAGGATGAGAATACCGCTCATTCGGCCAATTCATGCGTTCCGGAGGTCGCTGCATGGAAAACATGTCCATCGAATTATCCGTCCTGGGCTCAGGCTTCAGCACGGCGCTCATCGTGCTCGGCTGCCTGATCCTGCTGTGCCTGGCGCTCATCGCCAGGTCGCTCTCGCAGCTGCCCGCACGGCTGCGCGAGTCCGGCGTGCAGACGCCCGCGGCGCCGCAGGCCGCGCCTGCGCCCGCAGCCGTCCCCACACCGGCCGCCATGCCCGCGGGTGCGGAACGGGCCGCGCTCGTGGCGGCCGTTTCCGCAGCGATCGCCGAGACGATCGGCGGGGATGTTTCCGGGCTGCGGATTCTGTCCATCAAGAAGATCAGTCAGTAAACCGAACATATTTTCACGGAGGTCATTCAGATGCGTCGCTTTATGGTCAATGTCAACGGTACGTCCTATGAGGTTGCGGTAGAGGAGATCGACGGCAAGGCCGCGCCTGCCGCGCCTGTCGCCGCGCCCGCCGCACCCGCCGCGCCCGCCGCTCCCGCCGCACCCGCCGCACCCGCTGCGCCCGCCGCAGGCGATACGCTCGTCAAGGCGCCCATGCCCGGCAACATCCTCTCCGTCAGCGTCAAGCCCGGCGATGCGGTGAAGAAGGGACAGGCCATCATGGTGCTCGAGGCCATGAAGATGGAGAACGAGATCCTCAGCCCCATCGACGGCACGGTCACGTCCGTGCTCGTGCAGCAGGGCGCTTCGGTCAATTCCGACGAAACGCTGTGCGCCCTCCGCTGAGGCGCGCGTTTCGCGCAGGGAATTTGCCGCAAAGGAGAAGCTGGATATGACGAAACTCAATATCACCGATACGATCCTGCGCGATGCCCATCAGTCCCTCGCGGCCACCCGCATGTCGATCAAGGACATGCTGCCCGCCTGCGAGGCGCTCGACAGCATCGGCTACTGGTCGCTGGAGGTCTGGGGCGGCGCGACGTTCGATTCCTGCCTCCGCTTCCTGAACGAGGATCCGTGGGAGCGGCTGCGCACGCTGCGCAAGGCGCTGCCCAACACCAAGCTGCAAATGCTCTTCCGCGGCCAGAACATCCTTGGCTATAAGCATTATGCAGACGACGTGGTGGAACAGTTCTGCCGCAAGTCCATCGAAAACGGCATCGACGTGATCCGCATTTTCGACGCGCTCAACGACACGCGCAACCTGGAGGCGGCCATCCGCTACACCAAGAAGTACGGCGGCATCTGCGAGCCGGCGCTGAGCTATACGACCAGCCCCGTCCACAACGAGGACTACTTTGTGAAGCTGGCGCGCGAGCTGGTGCAGATGGGCGCGGACGTCATCTGCATCAAGGACATGGCGAACCTCCTGCTTCCGGAGGCGGCGTATTCGCTCATCTCGCGCCTCAAGGCCGAGATCGACGTGCCGATCCACCTGCACACGCACAACACCACCGGCACGGGCGACATGACCTATCTGCGCGCCGCGCAGGCGGGCGTGGACATCGTGGACTGCGCGCTCTCGCCCTTTGGCAACGGCACGTCGCAGCCGGCGACGGAGCCGCTCGTGGCGGCGCTGGCCGGCACGGAGCGGGATACCGGGCTAGACCTTGGCAAACTCGCGGACGCGGCGAAGATCATGCGCCCGGTGTTCGACCGCATGAAGAAGGAGGGGCTCATCAGCGACAAGTCGCTGCGCGTGGATACGAACACGCTCCTCTATCAGGTGCCGGGCGGCATGCTCAGCAACCTGATCTCGCAGCTCAAGCAGGCCAACGCGGAGGACAAATACTACGACGTGCTCGCCGAGATCCCGCGCGTGCGCAAGGATTTCGGCTATCCGCCGCTGGTCACGCCCACGAGCCAGATCGTCGGCACGCAGGCCGTGTTCAACGTGCTCACGGGCCGCTACAAGATGTTCCCCAAGGAGTCCAAGGCCATGCTCAAGGGCGAGTACGGCCAGCTCCCCGGCCAGGTGAACCCGGAGGTCCGGGCCAAGGCGGGCATCGCCCCTGAGGACGTGGTCACCTGCCGCCCGGCCGACCTGCTGGAGCCGGAGCTGGAGAAGTACCGCCAGGAGTTCCGGGGCCTTGCAAAGTCCGACGAGGACGTGCTGAGTCTGGCCCTGTTCCCCCAGGTGGCCCCCAAGTTCATCGAAAAGCGGGACCATCAGCCGGAGCCCGTCACCGCCGATGCACCGGCGGTCCGGGAGCTTTATGTGGACGCCAAGTCCATCCTGTAACGCAATATGGTCGATTCAGCGGCGGGGCGCGATCCCTGCCGCTGAATTTTCGCCGTTTTTCCGGAAAACAGTTGCCGGAATCGGGAAAATATACTATACTGATATTTTGAAAGTGCCTATGGCACAATTTACCGGAAACAGGACGATGGATATGAAAACAAGCGACTTTAACTATGAATTACCGCCGGAGCTGATCGCCCAGACGCCCATCCCCCAGCGGGACGCCTCCCGGCTGCTGGTGCTGGACAAGAACACCGGCGCGTGGCAGCACCGGCATTTTTACGATCTTCCGGAGTATCTCCGGCCCGGCGACTGCCTGATCCTCAATAATTCCCGGGTGCTTCCTGCCCGTCTGCTGGGCCACCGGCTGCCCGGCGGCGGCGCGTGCGAGGTGCTGCTGCTGATCGACCGGGGGAACAAGACCTGGGAGTGCCTGGTGCGGCCTGGCAAGCGGATGCGCACCGGGGCGAAGCTGTCCTTCGGCGACGGGGAACTGACGGCGGAGGTGGTGGAGGAGCTGCCCGGCGGCAACCGCCTGGTGCGCTTCGATTATGAGGGGATTTTCCTGGAGGTGCTGGAGCGGCTGGGGAAAATGCCCCTGCCCCCCTATATCAAGGAGGAGCTTCAGGACCAGGAGCGCTACCAGACGGTGTACTCCAAGGTCAACGGCTCCGCTGCCGCCCCCACGGCGGGCCTCCACTTCACTCCGGAGCTGATGGACACCATCCGCGCCAAGGGTGTCGGGGAGAACGATCCGGTCATGTTGTGGATCTGCACCATGAACCCCGAGACACGTCGCCTTATCAAGGTGGAGCCCGAAGACGTCACCAAGATGGAAACCATGTTCAATCTGTTGCTGGGCAACGACGAGGCAGGCCGCAAGCGCCATATCTCCGAGCACGGCAAGGAATACCTGGACCAGCTGGACCTGCAATAGCAGCAAATCGATAACGACGGCCCATAAGAAGTTCAAGAGGAAATCGTGGCAAAGAAGAAGACGAAGAACCAGCCAAAGAAAAAGCAGGTTAACGCCGAGAACGTCATCGGCCTGCACTCCGAGGTCACCGATCAGCCGCTCACGCAGCCGCTCGAGCTCAACTACATGCCCTCCGCCATGCGCGTCAACGTCTCGCGTGCGTTCCCCGAGCTCGCCGGCTATCAG
>URSN01000080.1 GCA_900550525.1 uncultured Eubacteriales bacterium | reverse complement strand
GGGTGTTCCGCTTCTCGTCGAGTGAGTTCGCCCTTAG
The DNA here is from genome assembly GCA_900550525.1 of uncultured Eubacteriales bacterium. Lineage (GTDB taxonomy): Bacteria > Bacillota > Clostridia > Christensenellales > CAG-138 > Aphodomorpha > Aphodomorpha intestinavium. The sequence goes on along the minus strand of URSN01000080.1, from coordinate 8,210 downwards.
TTCTGGTTTTCCCCGCTCGCGCGGGGGTGATCCGGTGCTGCGGGCGGTGATTGAGTCGTTCCTCGTGTTTTCCCCGCACGCGCGGGGGTGATCCGTGTCGGCCGGATTCGGGCGTACATGGAGCTGGTTTTCCCCGCACGCGCGGGGGTGATCCTCCTTTCGATAAAACAGGGATTCATATCCATCCGTTTTCCCCGCACGCGCGGGGTGATCCGACGCGGCTGGCTCGGTGGTCGGGCGATCATTCGTTTTCCCCGCACGCGCGGGGGTGATCCTCGAGCATAGTGGTGGGAACGATTCAGATCGAGGTTTTCCCCGCACGCGCGGGGGTGATCCATAGCGCTATACACAACGTACAGCATCGCCAAAGTTTTCCCCGCACGCGCGGGGGTGATCCTCGCCGCTGGAATGACGGCTCGTCTCCTTTAAGGTTTTCCCCGCACGCGCGGGGAGCGGGCGCCTCAAGGCGCAGCTGCGCATCGATGTGCTGTGTTTTCCCCGCACGCGCGGGGAGCGGTCTTTATTGACGCATCGAACGATGTGTGCTACAATGCTTTTCCAACATGGGGTAATCTGGCGAAGTTTACCGGCGATTTCGACATTGCAATGTTTTCCCCGCATGCGCGGGGGTGATCCTAAAGCACCTGTGCCGGAGAGGCTTTCCACATGTTTTTCCCCGCACGCGCGGGGGTGATCCTACATCGCGCGCAGGAGGACAAGTTTCCCCACACGCGGAGACGCCGCGCGCGGTTATCAGCCAGACGAGCCGCGCGCGACCGTTTGCGCAAAAGCAGCGGCGGTGCGCGTTCCGGATTATTCCGGATTTTACCGTGAAACGAAAAACCGGAGCAAGCCGTACATCGCTTGCTCCGGGTGGCTGCGGAACTAGGATTCGAACCTAGACAATACGAGTCAGAGTCGTAGGTGCTACCATTACACAATTCCGCAACGCGTTTTCAAAAAGAATCCCGAGATGCCGTCCGCCCTTGTTATAATACCCGCCTCTCGGCAGGTGGGTGCACCGTGCGAGCCTCGGCCTTCCCACGCGCAGCGGGCCTGGCCTCATCATAACAACGTGTGCTCCCGTCGTACATCTGTGGGTTTATAACCGAAGACGTAACGCACAACGCAGGATTTCTTTTCAACTGGTGGGATTAGTTGGGATCGAACCAACGACCTCTACGATGTCAACGTAGCGCTCTGACCAGCTGAGCTATAACCCCTTCCTGTTTCTCTATTATACACCGGTTGCGAAAAAAATCAAGCGGATATTTTTATGCCGGCTGCGAGCGCGCGGGAGGACGGGGGGAGCCTGCGCCGGGCTGCGCGGGATGCGCAGGGGCCACGACGGCGGCATGGCGCACAAGGCGCACATCGGGCAGCCGGACGGCACAGCGGGATGGTGGAACGGCGCAGTGGAATGGGAGAACGGCGCGCCGGGTCAGGCCGCCGTGCGCGGCCGGCCCTGTATGGCCGTGCGGCGGCGGGACGGCACATACCACAGCAGCGCGAGCAGGAACAGCGCGGCTACCTGCGCGTCGAGCTGGACGCCGCCGCCCAGTTCGAGCATGCGCCAGTCGAACAGGTACCAGTCCTCCAGCGCGCGGCACAGGCCGAACACGAGCGGCGCGGCGACGGCGCACAGCAGCGCGGTACGCCTGCGCCGCAGCAGCAGGCGCGGCACGAGCGCCGCGGGCAGCGCAATCAGCGCGCCCGCCTCATAGGCCGGGATCAGACTGTACAGGCACCAGCCGAGCACGCCGGAGAGCACGGCGATGAGCAGCGCCTCCGCAATATCCGGCCAGCCGCGGCACAGATACAGACCGATCAGCAGCAGCAGCAGCGACGCGGGCGATACGCTCACCGCATCCGACAGCGCAAACGGGAAGGCGGAGAGCGCGAGCAGCAGCAGCGCGCACGCGGCGATGGCGCCCTCCTGCACGCGCAGCCGCCACGCCGTGCGCCGGGTCAGGCCGACGCAGGCGAACAGAAACAGGCAAAACAGCAGCAGCGCCGCAAGGCTCATACGATTCACATCCTAACGGCCTTAGCATGCGCCCCGCGCCGCCGCGCTATGCGCGCCCCGCGCCGCCGTGAAAGGCGCGCGGATGCGCTTGAACGAACAGGGGATTTTACGATTGACCGCCCGGATGCATGGCCGCGCTCCGGACGGCCCGCTCAGGCGGCAGGGCGGCGCCGGCCGGCGCAAAACGGCGGCTCACTTCACGCGGCGGCCGCCGCCATAGCAGGCGCAGATGTCGCCGAGACGCATCAGATAGAGCGCGCGCTCGAGCCGCTCCGCCATCGTGAGCGGCCGCGCGGCGGGCGGGAAGCCGCTCTCGTCCACGACGATGGCGTGCAGCGCGTCCCCGACGGCAAAGCCTGCGCCCGCGCCGAAGAAGCGCGCGCCCGCGCTCGTGGCCAGGTAATACGCCTCCGCCACGGACAGCACGCCCTCCTCGCCGCCGGAGGCGATGCGCCGCGCCTTGGAGGCGCGGATGGCGGCCGTGGCGACGGCGTTCATGGGCAGCAGCGCGCCGCCGGCGATGTCGGACCCCAGCGCCACGCGCACGCCCTCGTCGAGCATCGTCCGCACGGGCGCAACGCCGCTGCACAGGTTGACGTTCGAGTCCGGCGCGTGCGCGGCGAGCACGCCGTGCTCCCTGAGCGCCGCACGCTCGCGCGCGTCGCTGTGGACGCAGTGGGCCATGACGGTGCGCTCGTGGAACAGGCCGTACTTGTCGTACACCTGCCAGTACTGCGCGCAGTCCGGGTGGAGCCGGCGCACCAGCTCGATCTCCTCGCGGTTTTCCGACAGATGGGACTGCACGGGCAGATCGCGCTCGCGCGAGAGGCGGCCGAGGAACGCGAGCAGCGCCTCCGAACAGGCGGGCACAAAGCGCGGCGTGAGCATGGGCCGCATGCGCGTGAAGCGGCCGCACGCGTCGAGCCAGCGCAGCGTCTCGCGCATGGATTCCTCCGTCGTCTCCTGCAGACCGTCGATGCCGTTCTGGTCCATGTTCACCTTGCCGGCGTAGCCGGTGACGCCCGCGCGCTCGAGCGCGTCCATCAGCAGGAGCGTCGCCTCCGTGTGCAGCGAGGAGAAGATGCACACGCGCGTTGTGCCGTTTTCGACGAGCGCCTGCGCAAGGTGTGCAAAGACCTCGCGCGCAAAACCGGCGTCGGCAAAGCGCGCCTCGGTGGGGAAGGCGTAGCGCTTGAGCCAGGTCAGCAGCGGCGCGTCCATGCCAAGCCCCAGCATGGGGTACTGCGGCGCATGCAGGTGCATGTCCGCAAACGACTGGAGGATCAGCCGGTCGCCGAAATCCTCCACCGGCGCGTCCGAAAACCCGGCCGGGCGCGCGGCGGATACGCCCGCGATCACGCCGTCGCGCAGGGCGATGTAGCCGTTTTCCACGATGTCCAGCGCGCCGGGCGACGGCGCGGCGATGATGTGCCCTTTGATGAGCTGCAGCAAGCGGCAGCCCCCCTTTCCGTCGATCTTGCAAAGAAAAAACGCCCGGGCGGCAGCCGCGCGGCCGCCTCTCCCGAACGCTCATAGCAGGGCCGAAGGCGGCCCCGTAGAAACTCCCGCGCCATTTCACGGGATTATATGAGCAGGTCGTTCCCCACAAGGGGATGGGTCTGTCCTTATATCTACCATACCACCGCCGCGCCCAAAAGGCAAGCCCCTGCGGGTCATTGACCCGGGCGCGTATCGATATCGGCCAGTTCGCGCCCATCCTCCGCCGGCACGAGCAGCAGCGCCTCCGGGTGCGCGCGGATGACGGCCGAGCCGCCCACATCGCCGCTGAGCGCGCCAAGCTCCGGCAAAAAGCGCGCCGGGAAGATCACCGGGTTGCCGCGCCTGCCCGCGTGGCACGGCGCGACGATGTGCTCCGGCGCGCGGTCGAAGGAGTCGAGCAGGCGCAGCAGCGTGCCGCGCGTGAGATACGGCTGATCGCACACGCCAAAGAGCAGGCCCCGCGGCTGCGCGTCCTGCGCGGCGAGCAGCGCCAGCCCCGCGCGGATGCTCGAGGCGATGCCGCGCTCCGGCGCGTCGTTGTAGGCGACGAGAAAGCCGTGCTCCGCCGCCAGCGCGGCGAGCGCCGCGTGCCGCCGCTGCGTGACGAGGATGCGGCAGGCGTAGGGCAGCGCCCCGTGCAGCGCGATGGCGTGCGCCGCCATGGGCCGCCCCTCGACGGCATAGAGCAGCTTGTCGCCGCCAAAGCGCGCGCCAAGGCCCGCCGCCAGCAGCACGCAGGCGACGCGCTCCGCCCCGGCCGCGCCGCTCACGGCAGCGGCGGGAAGCACGGCCGGCGCGCGACGAAGCGGCCGCGGCCGCGCTGGACGAGCCGCCCGTCCTCCACGACCAGCTCGCCGCCGAGCACCACATCGCGCACGGAGCCGGGCACGGTCATGCCCTCGTAGGGGGAGTTGTCGCAGCGGTGCGCGTTGGTGCGCCAGGAGATCGTGCGCCGCCGCGCCGGGTCGAAGATGGCGATATCCGCGTCGCTCCCGGCGCGCAGCGCGCCCTTTTGCGGGTACATGCCGAACGCCTTCGCCGCGTTTTCCGACAGCAGCGCGGACATCCGCTCCGGCGTGATGCGGCCCGTGGCCACTGCAAAGGCGTACAGCAGCTCCGCGCGGTTCTGTATGCCGGCGCCGCCGTTGGGTATTTTGGTGAAATCGCCGCTTCCCGCGGCCTTTTGCGCCATCGTGAACGAGCAGTGGTCCGTGCCGAGCACGTCGATCGGCCCGGCAAGCGCGGCGAGGACCGCCTCGCGGTCGGCCGCGCTGCGCAGCGGCGGTGAGAGGACGTATTTGGCCGCGTCCGGCTCGGCATAGCGGCCCTCGTCGAGCGCGAAATACTGCGGGCACGTCTCCAGCAGCACGCTCTGCCCGCGCGCGCGGGCGCGCTGCGCCTCCTCAAGCCCCGCCGCCGTGGACAGGTGCACCACCCACACCGGCGTGCCGGCCAGCTGCGCGATGCGCATCAGCCGCGCGACCGCCTCCGCCTCCACGAGCGCCGGGCGGGAGAGCGGGTGCGCCGCCGCGTCGAAGCGGCCGGCCGCATGGAGGCGGCGGATGAGCTCGTTGAGCAGGCCGTAGTTTTCGCAGTGCACGCCGGCAAGGCAGCCGCAGCGGGCCATGCAGCCGAGCGCATCGAGCATCGCGCCGTCGTCCAGGCGCATCGCATCGTACACCATGTACATCTTGAACGAGGTCACGCCCTGGCGCGCGATGAGCGGCACCTCCGCCGCGCGCGCCCCGTTCCATTCGGAGATGGCCATATGGAAGCCGTAGTTGCAGTGGCTGCCCACCGCCTTTTCGTGCCAGACGCGCAGCGCCTGCTGCATGGTCATGCCGCGGTCCTGCGTGGCAAAGTCGAGTACGGTCGTCGTGCCGCCGAGCACGGCCGCGTGCGTGCCGGAGTCGAAATCGTCCGCCGTGGTCACGCTGCCCAGCGGCAGATCCAGGTGCGTGTGCGTGTCGATATAGCCGGGCATCACGAAGCAGCCCGCCGCGTCGAGCACGCGCTCGCACGGCGCGTCGAACCCCGGCGCGACGGCGCGGATGACCCCGTCCTGCACGAACACGTCCGCGCGCTCCGCCTTGCCGCCGGATATGACGGTTCCGTTTTTGATCAGCAGCCGCATGGAAGATCCCCCTTCTGTCTCTATGGCGCGCGGCCGGACGCCGCGCCCGATGTGTCCCTACGCATCAGCATAGCACAGCTTTTGCCCGCGCGCAAGCGCCGCGGCGGCGGCCGGCTGCGTTATTCTTTCTAAAGATATTCAACGGGCCAAAAAATTCTTTGCAGCCGCGCGGCGCTGTGATATAATACATCAAAGGTGGGTGATCGGTCTTGGAAAGATCCAGGCTCAGGGCTTCCATCCGGAACGCCGCGAACCGCAACGCCGCATTCGTCATCAAAAACGCAAAAGTTGTCAACGTGTTCACCGGGGAGATCCTCTCCGGTGATGTTGCCATGCGCGACGGCGTGATCCTCGGCGTGGGTTCCTACACGGGGCGGGAGGAATACGACGCGGGCGGCGCCTATCTGTGCCCGGGGCTGATCGACAGCCATGTGCACATCGAATCGTCCATGGCGCACCCGTCCCGCTTTGCAAGCCTCGTATTGCGGCAGGGGACGACCGCCGTCGTGGCCGACCCGCACGAGATCGCCAACGTGTGCGGGACGGACGGCATCCAGTACATGCTCGACCAGACCGAGTGGCTGCCGCTTTCGGTGTTCGTCATGCTGCCCTCGTGCGTGCCCTGCACCGCGTTTGAGACCAGCGGCGCGAAGATCACCGCCAAGGACATGGAGGCGTTTTTGCGCCATCCGCGCGTGATCGGCCTTGGCGAGGTGATGGACTATGCGGCCACGGTCGCGGGCGACGGGGAGATGCTCGACAAGCTCGAGCTCTTTGCCGGCCGCCCGATCGACGGGCACGCGCCGCGCCTTTCGGGCGACGCGCTCAACGCCTACCGCGTGGCCGGGCCGTCGAGCGACCACGAGTGCTCGACCTATGAGGAGGTGCTCGAAAAGCTGCGCAGCGGCATGCGCATCCATCTGCGCCTGGGCTCGGCCTGCCGCGGCATCGAGGCGATCTTCCGCCGCATCGCGCAGGAGGGGCTGCCCACGCGGCACATGCAGTTCTGCACGGACGACAAGCACCTGGAGAACATCCGCGACGAGGGGCACATCAACTACATCCTGCGCCGCGCGGTGGCCTGCGGCATCGACCCGGTGCAGGCGGTGCAGATGGCCACGATCAACGCCGCCGAGGCGTACCGGCTCACCGGCTACGGTGCCATCGCGCCGGGCTACCGGGCGGACATGGTGCTCTTTGACGACCTTGCGGAGTTCCGCCCGCGCCTGGTCGTGACGGGCGGGCAGGTGTTCGAGCCGGAGGCGGATCTGCCGGTCAAGCCGGACCCGAAGATCTACAACAGCGTGCACCTGGCCCCGCGCCGGGCGGAGCAGCTGCGCCTGCCGGTGGACGGGCCCATGCCGGTCATCTCAACGGTGGACGGCGAGATCCTGACAAAGCTCACGTTTGAGCAGGTGCCCGTGCGCGGCGGCGCGTTCGTCCCGGGCGAGGGTCTGGTCAAACTGGCGGTGCTTGAGCGGCACCACGCCAGCGGGCATATCGGCCTGGGCATCCTGCGCGGGCTGCCCATTCAGGGCGGCGCGCTTGCCAGCACCGTCGGGCACGATTCGCACAACCTCATCGTCGCGGGCGACAACGATCCGGATATGCTCGCCGCCATCGACGCGCTGGAGGAGTGCGGCGGCGGCTATGTCGCCGTTTCCGGCGGGAAGGTGCTTGCGCGGCTGGCGCTGCCGGTGGCGGGGCTGATGTCCGACGCGCCGCTTGCCGCGATCATCGCGCGCCAGCAGGAGCTGCTTTCGGCGGCCGCGCAGCTGGGCGTATCCGGCGCTTCCGACCCGTTCATCACGCTCTCGTTCCTCGCGCTGCCGGTCATTCCGGACGTGCGGCTGACGGATCTGGGCGTGTTCGATGTGAACCGGATGCAGTTCATCCATCGCCCGGCGTAGGGCCGGGCGGCAGACGACCCATCGCCCGGCGCGCAGGCCGGGCAGCAGGAGGTGTTTTATGAGCACGGGAAAGAGCGTTGCGCGCGTGGACGCCTTTGACAAGGTGACGGGCCGCGCAAAGTATACGGACGATCTGTGCGACAGCGGCGCGCTCGTTGCGCGCGTGCTGCACGCGACCATCGCAAACGGCCGCGTGCTGCGCATCGATACGTCCGCGGCGGAGCGGATCGAGGGCGTGGTGAAGATCGTCACGTGCTTCGACGTGCCGGATATCCGCTTCCCGACCGCGGGGCATCCGTGGTCCACGGACCCGCACCATCAGGACGTGGCGGACCGCAAGCTGCTCACCGACCGCGTGCGCTTCTATGGCGACGACGTGGCGGCCGTCATCGCGGAAAACGAGGTGGCCGCCGCGCAGGCGCTGCGCGCGTTCCGGGGGGTGGACGCGGTGTTTCCGGTCGTACTCGACGAGGGGGAGGCCATGCAGCCCGGCGCGCCGCAGCTGCACGAGGCGTACCCCAACAACATCCTGGGCCATACCGCCATCGAAAACGGAGACTATGAAAAGGCCCTCCGCGAGGAGGGGCTCATCGAGGTCGAGGGCTGGAACGATACGCCCACGATACAGCACTGACACATC
>URSN01000079.1 GCA_900550525.1 uncultured Eubacteriales bacterium | reverse complement strand
CGCCGACATCGCCAACGAGAAGAAGGCGGCGAAGGCCGCGACGTGGCTCGCCCGCGGCAAGGCTTTCTACGAGGTGGCCGTGGAGCCTACGAAGAGCATCTTCGCCAACATGGAACCGACGATGCTGAAACTGGCTGTCGGCGAACCCAAGTCGACGACGAAGGAGACGCTCAACGGCACGGAGTACGACGCATGGGTGTATCCCTATTTCACGGCTTACGTCAAGGACAACAAGGTCGTGACGTGGAAGCAGAGCAAATGGGTGCTGAAAGACGCTCCCAAGAAGGCCATCGAGGCTTACAACAAGGCTTATGAACTCGATCCCAAGACGGCCGAGAAGGTCAAGGAGGGTCTGAAGCAGGTCAGCGACTTCTGCTCGCAGGTGGGCAACACGGGTATCGACACCGGCAATTACGCCGATGCCGCCGACGCCTATGCACTGGCTTTCGAAGCCCAGTCCAGCCCCGCTCACGGCAATCCCCGGCAACCGGCGGCGCAATACCCCGCTCGACCCGACAAGCGGCGAACGGTGACGCATTCCCGCTCACTGCAACCCCCGGCGACCGGCGGCGCAGCCCCGCTCCGCAACCACCCCGCAACCGTTGGCGCAGCCCCACTTTGCAACCCCCGGCGCTCGCCTGCCCATTACCCCACAGGGAAGCAACGCGAGCCACGCCCCCCGGCGCGCGCCGCATCGCCGCGAAGGACGGGCTTGCAGCGACGCCGAAAATATATTTTTTCTCATCCCCGAATACCCCTTGACAACCGCATGATTCTGTCTATAATAATAATCGTTATCGTTATTGAAAGGAGGCCCGGGCATGCGCTATTCCCGCCACCGGCAGCGCATCTACCAGTATGTGTGCGCAAGCGCCGAGCATCCGACGGCGCAGATGGTCTACGACGCGCTGCGCTGCGTGGACCCGCGCCTCTCGCGGGGCACCGTCTACCGCAACCTCAACCAGCTCGCCGACGCCGGGCAGCTCAAAAAAATCCCCCTGCCGGACGGCAGCTGCCGCTTTGACGGCACGCTCTCGCGCCATTCGCACATCGTGTGCGAGCGCTGCGGCCGCGTGATGGACGTGTCGGTGGACACCGCCTGGCTCGGCGCCCTGGTCGCGCGCCAGACGCAGTTTTCCCTCACCTCGGCAGAGCTGGTGATGCGCGGCGTATGCAGCGCCTGCGCGCACCGCGGCGCGCCCGCCGCCACGGGCTGATGAAGGACGGCCGGTTTTCCGTAAAGGATCGCATAAAACCGCACTGAAAACGAAGGAGGCACATGTTATGGAACTCAAGGGCAGCAAGACCGAACAGAACCTGATGACCGCGTTCGCCGGCGAATCGCAGGCGCGCAACAAGTACACCTATTACGCGTCGCAGGCGCGCAAGGACGGCTACGAGCAGATCGCCGCCATCTTTGAGGAGACCGCCGCCAACGAGAAGGAGCACGCCAAGCTCTGGTTCAAGGCGCTGCACGACGGCAAGGTGCCCGGCACGGCCGCAAACCTGCTCGACGCCGCGGAGGGCGAGAACTACGAGTGGACCGATATGTACGCCCGCTTTGCCAAGGAAGCCGAGGAGGAGGGCTTTGCCAAGCTGGCCTTCCAGTTCCGCGCCGTCGGCGAGATCGAGAAGGCGCATGAGGAGCGCTATCGCCGCCTGCTCAAGAACGTGGAGGATTACCGCGTGTTCGTGCGCGACGGCAAGACCTACTGGCAGTGCCGCAACTGCGGCTACATCTTCGAGGGCCCCAAGGCGCCCGAGGTGTGCCCGGTCTGCGCGCATCCGCAGGCGTTCTTCGAGATCCGCTGCGAGAACTACTGATCCCCCGCGCCGCAGGGCGCACAGCGGCCCGCCGCCCGGCTTCCCGGGCGGCGGGCCCGTTTCTGTCCCGTTTTGTTCTGCTTTGTTCTCTTTTCTTTCCGGAGGTTTTCTTCCATTCTTTTTCTTTCTGTGAAAGAAAAAGAACCAAGCGAAAGCTCAGGAACCCGCCTGGGTCGGCCCGCCGCGCCCGCCCGTCAGCGGCGCTTGCCTTGCCCGCAAAAATAATTTTGCTGGGCTTTTCTTCTTTTTTTCTTTCGTTCTTTTTCTTTCTGTGAAAGAAAAAGAACCAAAAAGAAAGCTCAGGAACCCGCCCCGGAAACAGCCGCTGCATCCGCCCGTCAGCGGGGCTGACGTTACCCGCAAAAAATATTTAGCGGGGCTTTTCTGAAAGAAAAGCCCCGCAGGGAAAAACAGTAAATGAATGATGGAGGAGGGCTGCCCGATGGGGCACGCTCATCCCCCACCCCGTTAAGGTTTCTTTTCTTTGGTTCTTTCTTTTCTTTTCCTGAAAGAAAAGAAAGAACAGAACATCCCGTTTCTTTTCCTGAAAGAAAGAACAGAAAAAGAGTTTTCTGGAGGAACAGTAAAAGAAAGAGCGGAAGCTGCGGGCGGGATTTACACGGATTTTACACGGGCTTGACCGCGCCGTGCGCGGCGAATGGCATAATGGGGGGCGAGCGCGGAAGGGAGCGGTATGCCCACAAGATGCACATTTTCCTTGCACAAAATTGTGTTTATAGGGCGGGCGCTTGCGTCAGGGCGGTCGATGCCGTATGATATTTATAGATATTATCGCTATTCCCCTGACAATTCAAATGCCGCCCGGCAGGAAAGGATGGATCGGATGTACGGACTCAGAAGAAACGTTGCAAAGCTGTTCGACAACAAGGGTAAGCTCTTTTTGATGGCGATGGATCATGCGCAAGGCGGCTGTGTGGAGGGCCTGGAGGATATCCGGCAGAAGGCCCTCGACCATGCGGACACGGCGCTGGACGGCTTCCTGCTCAACGTGGGCCTGGCGCCGGCGATGGGGCAGGAGGAGAAGCTGCTCGGCAGGAAGCTGGCGCTGCGCACCTCGTTCGGCGGCACGATGATGAGCGCGGAGTTCACCAACGTGCACGCCAACCACGTCAGCCCCGAGACGGCGTTGGCGCTGGGGGCGGACGCGGTGGTCATGATGCTGGTGATGGGCGGCGCGGATTACCGCAGCGCGCAGGCCATGGCGCGCGACATCGACGCCTACCACCGCCTGCAGATCCCGGTGATCGTGGAGGTGCTGGCGGACGATTACGGCAGCACGCAGACGTTCGACGTGCAGGCCAACGGCGCGCGCGTGGCGGCGGAGCTGGGCGCCGACGTGGTCAAGGGCTTCTACACGGAAAAATTCGACAGGGTCGTGAGCGGCTGTCCGGTGCCGTTCCTCCTCGCGGGCGGCCCGCGCGGGACGGACATCGCCGAGATCGTGCGCGAGGGCGTGGACGCTGGCATCAGCGGGCTGGCCTTCGGGCGCAACCTGTTCCAAAACAGCGGCTCGCATGAGCTGATCGCGCGGCTTGACGCGATCCTGAGGGGGTGAGTGCCATGACGAAGAAGCAGGACCTTACGCTGCTGTACCGCATCGCGCGGCAGTACTATATCGACCGCATTCCGCAGACGCAGATCGCGGAGAAGGAGAACATCTCCCGCTCGCAGATCTCGCGGCTGATCACGCGCGCCGAGCAGATGGGCATCGTGAAGTTCAGCGTCCAGCTGCCCGAGCGGCCGGGGCTTGAGGCGATGACGGAGGCGGTGCGCACCCAGCTGCACCTCAAGGACGTGGTGGTCGCCCCGGTTGGGGACGACGACGCCGACGAGACGCAGCGCCGCGCCGCGATTGCGGACCTTGCCGCGCAGTATCTGACGCGCCTGTTCCGCAACGCGCACACGGTCGGCATCGGCTGGGGGCGGACGATGTACGAGATGTCGCTGCTGCTGCCCTACCGGCGTGGCGTGGACCGGGCGCTGTTCGTGCCGCTGGTGGGCATCTCCGGCACGAGCGACCCGTGTTTGCAGATCAACGCGATCGTGGACCGCGTGGCCGAGCGGCACCGCGCGCGCAGCTATTTCGTGGGCCTGCCGACGTATCAGTGCCGGCAGATTGCCCTCACCGGCATCGAGGAGCAGCGCGTGCGCCATCTGGAGGAATACTGGTCGAAGCTGGACGTGGCGGTGTTCGGCCTGGGCAATACGCCGCCCAAGGGACACCTGGACATCTCCGAGATCGACGAGACGTACGAGCAGGCCATCTGCAACTCCGGCGCGATCGGCGATATCCTCTCGCAGTACTTCCGCGCCGACGGCTCCATCCCGGACATCGAGAGCGAATACCGCAAGCTTGCGTTCGACATCCGGCGCCTGCCGGACGTGCGTCTCACCGTCTGCCTGGCGGGCGGGCAGGACAAGCGTGACGCGATCATCGCAGCGGCGCGCAGCCGGCTTTTCAAGATCCTCGTGACCGACAGCGCGACCGCGCGCGAGATCTACAACAAACTCTACCAGGAAGGAGCCGTGCTGGAGGGATGAAGGCGCTGATGTATACCGGGCAGCGGCAGCTCGAGGTGCAGGAGGTGCCCGCGCCGGAGGGCGCGTTCCTCGTGCGCGTGGCGGGCTGCGCCATCTGCGGGACGGATCTCAAGACGTATCTGCACGGCCACCCGTACTTCAAGCCGCCGACGATCCTCGGGCATGAGATCTACGGCACGGTGGAGGCTGCACCGGCGCAGACGGGCTATCAAACGGGCGACCCGGTGGTCGTCGCGCCCTACGGGGACTGCGGCGCGTGCGACCTGTGCGCGCGCGGCGCGGGCGAGCTGTGCAGTCATAAGCGCTACGTATCCTCCGGCGCGTTCTGCGAGCTGGTGTCGGTGCCGCTCGACTTTGTAGCGGACGGGGTGATCCGGCTCGACCGGCCGGACGAGGCGTTTGCGCTGGTGGAGCCGCTCGCGTGCGTGCTGTGCGGCCTTGACAAGGTGCGCCTGGAGCATGTGCGGCGCTGCCTGATCGTCGGCGGCGGGCCGATGGGCGCGCTGTTTGCGCTGACGCTGATGGACCGCGGCCTGCCCGTGGACGTGGTGGAGCCCAACGAGCGCCGCCGCGCGTGCCTCAACGGCTGGGGCATCCCCGCGTTCGACAGCGGCGCGGCGGACTACGGCGCGTATGATCTGATCGTCGTGGCCGTCAACAAGCCCGAGCTCATCGCCCCGGCGGTCGCCGGCGTGGCGGACAACGGGACGGTGCACATGTTCGCCGGCATGCCGTCCGGCTCGAGCGTGACGCTCGATGCGCGGGCGATCCATTACCGCGCAGTGACGCTCACGGGCAGCTCCGGCTTTGCGCTTGCGCATTTCCACCGGGCCTATGAGATCATCCGCAACAATCCGGACCATTACCGCCGCCTCATCACCCACCGCTTCCCCTTTGCCCAGGGGCGCGAGGCGTTCGCCGCGCTGGAGAGGGCGGACGCCTTCAAGGTGCTGCTGCGGCCATGAGGGTCGCGGTGCTGGTCAACCCGTCCGCCGGCGGCGGGCGCGCGGCTGCGGTGTGCGCGGGGCTGATGCCGGCGCTTGCCGGGCATGAGGCCGCGACGGTGTGCGGCTTTGGCGCAGAGCTGCTGCCGGGCGTGCGCGCGCTGGAGGCGCCGCAGGCGGCGGGGTATGTGGCGCGCGTGCAGCAGGCGGTGCGCGCGCTGTGCGCCGGCGCGCCGGAGCTGCTGCTGCTCGTGGGCGGCGACGGCTTTGCCGCCTACGCGGCCGACGCGCTGCTCGGCGCGGGCTGCCCCGTGCCGCGCCTTGTCGGCGTGGCGGGCGGGACGGCGAACGTCGGGCCGATCATCGCCCTTGCGGAGCCGCCGGCGTCGCTCGAGGGGCTTTCCTACCGGCCGGTGGGCGCGCTCGAGGTTTGCGACGAGGACGGGCACATCGCCTATGCGTTCAACGACGTCGTGCTGGGCGACACATACCTGACCACCGTGGACGGCCGGACCGTCACCGCCTCGGCGGAGGCGCTCTGGCGCGACGGGCGCACGCAGCCGTGCGCGCCGATGGCGGACATCGGCCCCGTCGCGGTGGAGATCAACGGGCGGCGCGCGCGCACGCGGCTGCCGCGCGTGGCGCAGGCGGTCGCCTCCACGCTCGAGCGGGACCGCTTTTACGGCCGGGCGGTGACGGGGCTGCTGTGCTTTGCGCCGGATTCGCCGTACCGGGCGGCGCTGCTGCTGAGCGAGCGGGCCATCGTGTCGCTTGCGGACGACCCGCTCGGCTTTGAGCGGCCCGCGCTGATGGAGCAGCTCCTGTTCACCGGGGCGGATACGGTCACGCTCGCCGGATTTGAGGACGGCGTATCCGCCGTCATAGACGGCAACCCCTACCGGCGGCGCGGCCGGGTGCGCCTGCGCTACCACGAACGTCTCCTGCTTGCGGCGGAGAGGGAAGGAGAGACCACATGGAAGTGTTGAACGGGCGCGCGCAGCGGGCGCAGGTGAAGCCGGAAAAGCGGTTCCGCCTGTTCGGGCAGCGTTACGACCTGTCGGAGGTGCTCGTCGGCGTGCTGCTGATCGTGCCCTCGCTGCTGTTTCTGCTGTTCATTTTCGTCATCCCGGTGGTGCAGGTGGTGCAGCTGAGCTTCACCAATTTCAACATGGCCACCGGCGTGATGGAGCCCGTCGGCTGGCGCAACTTCTCCTACCTGCTGGGCAACGAGACGTTCTGGCTGTCGCTGTGGAACACGTGCAAGTACGCCGCGGCCAAGCTGACGCTCGATACGGCGCTGGCGCTGATCATCGCCGTCATGCTGGATACGCACGTGCCGGCCAAGCGCTTCCTGCGCTCGACGTATTTTGCGCCCGTGGTGGTGCCGGTGGTCGCCTCGAGCCTGATCTGGATCTGGTTCTACGATCCGTCCGTCGGCCCGTTCAACCAGATCCTCGAGTGGCTGGGCCTGCCCACGAGCCGCTGGCTCTACAGTGAAAAGACGGCGCTGTGGTCCATCCTGATCTTCTCGATCTGGAAGGGCGTGGGGTACAACATGGTGCTCTTCCTCTCCGGGCTGCAGAACATCCCCGATTCGTACGTGGAGGCGGCGCGCATCGACGGCGCGAGCGAGTGGCGCGTGTTCTGGAAGGTCAAGTTCCCGCTGCTCAGGCCCATCACCTCGTTCGTGCTGATGATGTGCATCATCAACTCCTTCCAGGTGTTCACCGAGATCAACGTCATGACGCCCGACGGCGGGCCGCTCGGCTCCACGACGCTGGCGGTGACCTACATCTACGAGCAGGCGTTCACGAGCGGACGCATGGGCCGCGCGAGCGCGGCGGCGCTGCTGCTGTTCCTCATCATCTTCGTGCTCACGCAGATCCAGCGCCACATGAACGCGCGCAAGACCATCGACATCGACTGACGGGAGGGAGCAAGATGGAAGCAAAAGCCGCCGGCAAGCCCATGAGACCGCTCGACCACCGGCGCCGCAGCCGCCTGTTCGGGTACAACTGGCCCATATTCTGCATCCTGGCGATCGGCTCGCTGATGATGCTCTTCCCGTTCGTGTGGATGATCCTCTCGGCGTTCAAGACGCGCGCGGACGTGTACGCCTACCCGCCGCGCTGGCTGCCGTCGGAGTGGTCGTGGGACAATTTCAGGCAGGTCTTTGAGATGATCCCCTTCCTGCGCTACTACGCCAACAGCATCATCACCTCCGTGGCGCAGACGGCGCTGCAGATCGTGCTCTCCGTCACGGCCGCGTACGCGGTGACGAAGCTGCATTTTCCGGGCAGGAAGCTGTTTGTCACGTTCATGCAGTCGAGCATGTTCGTCCCGTCCGTGGTGACGATGGTGCCGCTGTACCTCGTGGTGGCCTCGATGCGCATGATCGACACCTACGCCGGCATCATCCTGCCGCAGATCGCCACGGCGTTCACCACCATGCTGCTGATGAGCTTCATCGCGTCCATCCCGCAGGACCTGATCGATTCGGCCCGGCTGGACGGGTGCGGCCACCTGCGCGTGATGACCAAGGTCGTCATCCCCAACATCAAGGGTGCGATCTCCACGGCGACGCTGTTCGCCTTCCTCGGCAACTGGAAGAGCTACACCTGGCCGCTGATCGTGACCAACCGCACCGAGATGCGCACGCTGCCCATCGGCCTCAAATACCTCGTGCAGGAATCCTCCTCGGAGTATCAGGTGATGATGGCCGCGTCGCTGATGGCCATACTGCCGGTGCTCATCGTGTTCATCTTCTGCGAGAAGCAGCTCGTGCGCTCCATCACCCTCACGGGCATGAAGTCCTGACGCGAGCGGATACCACCACACCCGACCGGACCTATGGAAAACGAAAGGAGAAAACCATGATGAAAAAGCTGATCGCGCTGGCCGTCGCCTCGCTGAAGCTGGCGGCCGAGGGCTGCGTGCC
>URSN01000078.1 GCA_900550525.1 uncultured Eubacteriales bacterium | reverse complement strand
TTTGCTTTGCATGATCATTCAAACGAGCCCCTGTGCAGATTTGCAAAAAAGCCCGGTTTCCCGGGCTTTTCGCGATGTTCCTCCCGACCCCGCCGCGCATTCTCCGCACTGATGCGCCCACGGGTTTGCCGCCCGGTGGGCAGAAGCCGCGCCGAGCCGCCCTGCGGCGCGTTCAGCCCGCGCCGCCGGCGCGGCGGTAGGCCTCGTTGGCCTCGCGCGCGCGGCGCAGCCTGCCCGGGCGGTCGCCGTTGTTCTACTTCATCAGGGAAAAGACGCGCTTGACGAGGATGTTGGCCAGCATCCCGGCAAGCGCAAGGCCGACGAGCACCCAGCCGAGCGTGCGCAGATCGCGGAAAAAGCACACGATCGCGCCGATGAGGGTGCAGGCGTTCCCCGCCGTCAGGAACACGACGGCCGCGGCGATGGCCTGTCCCTGCCGGTAGGTCTGGAAATAGCAGGCGGGATTGACCGCCCGGCAGGCGGCGCGCAGGCGCGCGTACCCCTCTTTGGGGAGGCGGAAGGCGAAGGCGCGCTCCTCCCCGTCGCGGTTGAACACGAGCGTATGGCTCGTCCCGTCCCGTTCGGTGATGAGCTTGATGAACGCGGGATAGGGAATCCACTCGTCGAGGATCTGTACGCCGCCGTCCCGGATGTCCAGCTCTTTCATGCCCTGTCCCTCCCTGTCCGTCATTGGTGGATGCCGCCGCCCATCAGGGTGTCGAGCAGCGAAAAGCGCGCGCCGGGCGCGACCGTGCAGAAGGCATCGCCGTCCCACTGGCCCAGCAGGAGCTTTTCGAGCGTGGACAGCGTGCCGCGGCTGGTCGTGAGCGCCTTGTCAAAGCACGCGGCGAGCCGCTCCGGCTCCGCGCGGCACTCCGAGAGCGGATACGCGCCGGTGTCCAGCAGCGAGAAGGCGGCATAGTTGCGCAGCATGATCTCATAGACGGCGCGCGCCTTCTTCTCGCCGTAGCGCTCCCGGGCGCGGCGGTAGGCGCACGGCAGCGCGCGCTCGCCGCGCAGCCAGCCGCGCGTGAGGTAGAACGCGTCCGACGCGCGCGGCTCGTCCAGCAGCAGGCCGATGCAGTCCTGAAAGCGCGGCAGCACGAGCGTGCTGTGCGCCGCGCCGATGCCGTCCACGGCGTTGCCGCAGGCGCCCATGGCCAGCAGCAGCACGCCGTAGCGCCCGTCATAGGCGGCGATGGCCTCCATGAGCGCCGCGTGCAGCAGCTGCGGCGTCTCATGCAGGCCGCTCTCGAGCCAGGCGACGGGATACTCCTTTCCGGTGCGGCGCATGGCCAGCAGCAGCTCGTCCTCGAGCATGCGGCAGGCGATCACGGCCGGGCCGGGCTTGCAGGCGGCAGCGTCCATAAAAACACAAGATCGGGGCGAAAGCCCGGAGCGCTTACGCCCCGGGCTTCCCCCCGCAGCCGAAGGGGTCGCCGCTTAGAAGCGGAACTGGATGCCCATGTCGCGCAGGTCGGCCTTGACCTTGTCGTAGCAGGCCTGCCACGCGGGCGTGGGCTCGATGGTCTTGACGTCGTAGACCTCGTTGAAGGGCTGGCCGAGCTTGGGCTCGTCGAGCGTGTGCTCGTACTTCTGATAGATCTTGCGGATCATCGCGTTGCCCTCCTCCTCGGTCATGCCCATGTGGAACACCGCGTCCACGACCTCGGCAAAGAGACGGTTCTCCAGGCCGGAGCAGTTCGGGTACACGCCGTTGGTGGAGCCGAGGCTGTCGGTGTTGAGCGCGGAGAGCTCCTGCGCGATGGCCAGCGCGGCCGCCTCGTAGAGCACCTCCTCCGTGCCGGCGCCGCAGGTGGTCCAGGCGTCGGCCAGGATGGCCACGGGCGAACGCAGCGCGAACGCGCGGCCGATGATGCTGTCCATCCACATGCCCTCACGGGTGCTGACGGAGACGTACTTGTTGTGGATGGCATGCAGGCAGTGCATCTGCACGCCGTAGGCGTCGGTCGCCTTCAGGACCGCCGCGGCGCCGCCCACGGCCGCGCCCTCCACGCCGCCGGCTTACCCGCCGATGATCGGGTCCATCAGCGAGGTCGTCCAGGACGGATACTCCAGGCCCGTCATCACGCGCGAGAGGCGGATATTGTCCGTCTTGAGCTCGGAGAGCACCGGGATCATGTGCGAATCGGTCGGGCGCATATAGCGCTCGTTGCAGATGGCCAGCGTGCCCAGCTCCGTCGCGCTGCTCTCGCCCGCGGCGTAGATGTGCGTGCCGGGACGGCCGTAGCGCACGAGCGCCTCGCGCATCCACAGCATCTCCTGGCGGCAGGCGCGGATCTCAAGCGGCCCGCCGGTCTTGACGTCCATGCCCTCGATGGAGACGAGGCTGCCCGGGATGATGATGTCCAGCAGCGGCTCCTTGGCATAGGACATCATGATGGGGAGGAACAGCTCCTCCGGCAGCGGCGTGCCGGGGCAGCCGCCGCACACGCACATCTTGTAGCCGTCCTTGAGGCGGCGCGCACGCAGATGGCGCGCGTCCTTGCCCTCGCCCAGCAGCATGTCCTTGGGCGCCTTTTCGAGCGCCTGGAGCAGCTCCTCGCGCGTGAAGCGGATGACGCGGCTGGTGTCCACGCACAGCATGCCCATCTCCTCGCACAGCTCGAGCGCCGCGTCGAAGAGGTTGCTGGCCATCTGGTCGTCGGAAACGATGACGTTCTCCTTGTCAAACTTGAGGCCGTATTTCTTTACAAGCTTCTTGTTCGTCTTGTAAAGCTTCATGTTGTAGTCGTCTTCTTTGATGTAATCGCCGGTTTCGGCCCTGCGCAGTACTTCAAAAATATCCGCCATTTACTTGCCCTCCGCATACATCTTTTTGACCATTTCCACACACTCGACGGCCGTGCCGGAATATCCGTCGGCGCCGATCTGCTCGACGTACTCCTTCGTCACGGCGCCGCCGCCCATGATGACCTTGATCTCGCCGCGCTTGCCGGTTGCCTCCAGGAT
Organism: uncultured Eubacteriales bacterium; assembly: GCA_900550525.1. Lineage (GTDB taxonomy): Bacteria > Bacillota > Clostridia > Christensenellales > CAG-138 > Aphodomorpha > Aphodomorpha intestinavium. The sequence goes on along the minus strand of URSN01000078.1, from coordinate 5,379 downwards.
GCTCAGCACGTCCTTGGCAAAGGGCAGCGAGGTGGTCAGCAGCGAGGAGAGGCCGATGAAGTCCGCCTTGTACTCGACCGCCTTCTCGACAAAATCGCTCGCCTTGACGTTGTTGCCCAGGTCATGCACCGTGAAGCCCGCCACGCGCAGCATGGTGCACAGGATCTCGCGGCCGATGTCGTGGATGTCGCCCTGCAGGTTGCCCACGACCAGGCAGATGGGCTGCTCGGCCTTCTGCACGTTCTTCTCCAGCTCCGGCTGGAGGACCTTCATCGCCGCCTCCATGGCGTTGCCGCCGAGGATCAGCTCGGGCAGGAAGCACTCGAGGTTTTCAAACTGCCTGCCGAGCTCTTCGATGCCGGCCGTGAGCGCATCCACGATGGTGAATACGTTGATGCCCTCGTCCAGGGCCTGCTGCGCGAGCTCGGCGGAATCGCCCTCGTCGGTATCGATGACGCTTGCGGTGATCTTCTCCAACAGTTCGTTCATTGGTTTGCTCCTTTCACTTGAGGGGACGCCCCTTTTCAGGCGGCCTTCTTCTGGTAGTTCTTGTTAAAGATGAGGTTGGCGACCCAGTAGACCAGGGCCGTGACGAGCACGGTGGCGTAGATCGCGCCCAGCGTGTTCATGACAAAGTCAAGGCGCAGGCAGAGGAAGTACACGGCCACGCCGATGAGCCAGGTGCACACCGCGATCCAGTTGATGCCGTTGGTGTACCAGTACTTGCCGCCGACGGTGGCGCTCTGCGACCAGTCGTAGTTGCGCTTGTGCACGACGAAGAAGTCGATGATCATGATGGCCAGCAGCGGCGCGAAGATGAAGCCGACGTAGGAGAGGAACACCGTGAACGTATCGTAGAAGCTGCCGACCAGGATCGGGATGAGCGAGATGAGCAGCGTCAGCACGGCGGTGCCGTAGAGGCACTTCTTCTCGCCGACCTTGGGCAGGATGTTGGCCACCGACATGCCGGCGGAGTAGATGTTGACGCAGTTGGTCGTGCACGTGGCCAGGATCAGCACGCCGAAGGCGACCCAGCCGAGGCCGAGGTTGGCGACGATGCTGGACGGGTCGGACGTGTTGGGGTCGAACACGCCGGTCTGGATGGAGTTGGCGATGGCGCCGAACATACCGACGATCGCAAACCAGAACAGCGCCACGTTCGCGCCGATCATCGGGGCGACGACGGCGGAGCGCTTATTCTTGGTGTAGCGGGTGAATTCCGCGATGGCCGGAATCCAGCCGAAGCTGAACGCGACCATGATGTCCATCGCCTCGCCGAAGCGGATGGAGAAGTCGCCCGTCGGCTCCCAGGCAAAGATCTGCTCGAGCGGATAGTGGTCGAGGATGACCCAGGTCTCCCAGATGGTCAGGATGATCAGCGCGATGACGCCCACGCGCTCGGCGATCTTGATGGAGCGGGAGCCCTGCACGACGGTCATGAGGATCTGGATGACGCTGCAGAACACCACGCCCACGACCATGACCCAGCCGCTGTTCTCCTGGCCGAACGCCGGCCAGCCAAAGAGCGAGTTGAGCAGGTAGCTCAGCGAGATGGCCGCGATGTAGGTGTTCATCGCGCACCAGCCGATGAACTGGATGGTGTTGAGCGCGGACGGCAGCGCGGAACCGCGGATGCCGAACGACGCGCGCGTGAGGCCCATGCTGGTCGTGGCGACCTTGTAGCCCATGTAGCCGACCATGGCCATGATGGCGTAGGCGATGGGGTTGGCGATGAAGATGACCGCAAGGCCGCCCATCACGCCGACCGCGGCGATACAGCCGCCGGTGTACCACGACGAGGTGTTCGCGTTGGCGCCGATCCACGTCGCAACCATGTCCCAGAAGCCGTAATGCCGCGCGGACATGGGAACGGATACCTCAATCGGGTATTCTTCCGCGACCGCTGCGGCCTGAGTGTTGTTTTCCATACGGGGGTTTGCCCTCCTTCCCAAATGCAATGCCTGTGTAGTGCCGTTGTGACAAGTGTCTCTGCTGTGATCTCACTCCCCGTTCCGGTCCGATGGTCTAAAGAGCGACCGCTTTCCCAAGGCGCATACGGGACTGAATGAACGTAACACCGTTGATGTAACTGGTTACTACCATATAGCGGGAATCCGCCGCGCCGCCATCGTACGTCAGTCCAAATTATCATGAATATCGTCCAAATAATTTGTGCTGTTTATACAGTTTCTCACTTCTTCATGGAAAAAGCCGGCAGAAGGGGGGCTGCGCCGCGCCCTCCGGCCCGTTTCGGGCGGCGCAGGGGCCGTTAGTTTCGCACGGAGCGCATCAATTTTGTACGGAATATACAAATTTTCCTGTTCCATTATCGGGCAAATTGTGATAAAATACGATTGGATTTGGAAGGGGGTTTCGGCCATGACCATCAACTATGAGATCGCCAGCTTCATCTACGACGAGATCTCCCGCATGACGGACCTGCCGCTGTATATCACCGGCCACGACGGCGAGATCCTGTGCGGGTGCGACCGCGCGCACGCGGGCGCGTCCGTCCCGGCTGCGGCGCAGGCCGTGCAGAGCGGGGAGCGGCGCAGGCTCGACGGCCGGCAGGCGCCGCACCTCAAGGGCGTCGCGCTGCCGGTGAGCTTCCAGGGCCGCTGCATCGGCGCGGCGCTGGTCACCGGCGACGCCGCGCGCTACGAGGGCGTGCTGCCCATGCTCTCCTTCTCGCTGGACGTGCTGGCCGAGCGCGCCATCAGCGTGCGCAAAGGCGCCTACCGCAGCCGCATGGTCGAAAACTGGGTCGTCAACCTGTTCGACGAGGAGTACCGCAACTGGGACGAGCTGGCCGCCACCGCGCAGAGCCTCGGGATCAACATCGACACCGCCGCCACGGTCGCGGTGTTCCGCGTCGCCCGGCGGGACAACGCCTCCGGCTCGCTCGCCTATTCCGACCCCGGCTTTGTGGAGAACCTGATCTTCCAGAGCCTGCGCCGCCTGGTGAAGATCAATTTCTACTGCTACCTGGGCAGCAACCAGTACGTCTACAGCATCGGCTCGGGCACCAGCCGCACGCACCTGATGGTGAACCTGCGCGAGGAGCTGCACGAGGCGCTCGAGGCGGTGGTGGCCAAGCTCGCGCAGCTCAACATGCGCTGCATCGCGGGCATCGGCAGCACGCAGAGCACGCTGCGCGGCTACCGCGAGAGCTATTTGCAGGCGCGCAAGAGCGTCGAGCTGTCGCAGCGCTTTGAGGGGCAGTACCCGATCATGCATGTGTACGACTGGGGGCTGCTGTACTTCCTGAGCCAGATCCCGCCGCGGCTGGTCGGCTCGTTCGCGGCGCAGTATTTTGCGGGCGCGCCGGCGCTGCGCGAGGAGCTGGCCGCGACGCTGTCCGCCTTCTTTGCCGACAACTGCGCCGTGCAGCGCACCGCCGACCGGCTCAACATCCACAAGAACACGCTGCTGTACCGCCTGCGCCGCGTGAAGGAGCTGTGGGGGCTCGACCCGCAGAACTTCCGCGACGCGCTCGTTTTGCAGATGCTGCTCTACTTCCGCCAGCTCTACCCGGAGCTGCTCGCCGGGGAGCCGCCGCAGCCGTGAGCGCGGGGCGCGGCGGACGGGGCGGGCCGCTCCTTCGGCTGAAAAAGGGGCGCGGCGTCCCGTCCGGACGCCGCGCCCCGCGCGTTTCCCGTTTGCCGCGGCGCGGCCCCCCTGTGCCGCGGCGCGTTTCCCGTTTGCCGCGGCGCGCAACAGCGCATCGCGGCGATGTGGCGCTCGCTGAGCTAGGGGTTGCTGGCCGGCGCCGCCGTCTCCATGCGCGCGACGGTGCGCGCCGCCTCGTCCCGCTTGTGCGCCGATTGCAGGATCTGTCCCGCGCCGTTGCCCGCCGCGTTGCCGATGGCCACGGCCTTGCCGGCAAAGCCGGGCGGGATGAGGCCGATGCGCTCGGCGCTGCCGGGGTGCAGATAGCTGCCGAAGCCGCCGCAGAGCACGATGGCGTCCATGTCCTCGTAGGAAAGGCCGCTCTCGTGGATGAGCGTGTCCATGCCGCCGCGGATGGCGGCCTTGGCCAGCTGGAGCTGGCGCACGTCCTTTTGCGAGACGTAGACCTCGCTGCCGTCGAGGTAGAAATCGCCGCCGCCGGGCGTTTTGAGCTTGCCCGCGCCGTTGACAAACCCGGCGTCGAGCAGCGCGGCGACGGCGTCGATCAGGCCGGAGCCGCACAGCTTGTCCGCCGGCGCGCCGCCGATGGTGGTGTAGGAGAACGCGCCGTTTTCAAAGCGCACCGAATCGACCGCGCCGAGCGACGCGTTGCCGCCGCAGGAGATGCCCGCGCCCTCGAACGCGGGGCCGGCCGCCGTGGAGCAGCAGCGCAGCCGCCCGCCGGCGCTGAGCACCATCTCGCCGTTGGTGCCCGCATCCACGAGCAGGAAGTTGCCCTCCCGGTTTGCGATGCCGCTGGCCAGCACGCTGCACGTGATGTCCGCGCCGATGTAGGCCGAGGCGCAGCCGGGCACGAAGCACGGCACGCCGGCAAAGCCGGGGATGCGCGCGTCGAACGCGCCGCCAAAGCCCTGCTCCATGTAGAACGGGGCCACGGCCAGCGGCCCCGGCTCGATGGCAAAGAGGATGTAGAGCATGGTCGTGTTGCCCGTGATCACGAGCTGGCGCAGCGCCCGCTCGTCCGCGCCCGCCTGCGCGCACAGCGCGCGGAGCATATCGCCCAGCTGCGTGCGGATGAGCTCCGAAAGCGGCGCCACGGTCTGCTCGTTGCAGTAGACGATGCGCGAGATCACGTCGCCGCCGTAGAGCTGCTGCCGGTTCAGCTCGCCCAGCACCGCCACGGGCCGCTTGTCCCCGGGCAAAAACAGCTGCGCGGCGACGGTCGTCGTGCCGATGTCGATGGCCGCGCCGTACCCCTGCGCGCCGTAGCTGGGCGCGAGCGGCCCCTCCCACGGGGCGTAGGCCGTCTCAATGACGGCGTCGGCCGCGCGCTCGATGAGCCGCACGGTGCAGTCCCCCTCCGCGCGGGCATAGCAGGCAAGGCGCGTGCCGGGCGCGTCCGTCCCGGGCGAGAGCTTCTCCCGCTCCTGCTGCGTCAACGGCGAGAGCGCGCCCTCTGCGATCACCCTGCACTTGCCGCATTTGCCCCGCCCGCCGCAGGGGAAGCTGACCGACACGCCCGCCGCCTGGATGGCGGCCAGCAGCGTCGTCCCCGGTTCCACCGCGACGGCGCGGCGCTCGTTCCCCTTGATCACCTGCTCGTTTGCCATATGCATCTTTCGCTCCTTTCGCTCCGGCGGCCCGGACGGGCCCGCCCCGGGCGCCGCGCGGCGCCCGTCTGCTAACAGGATAGCGAATCCGGCCGCTTCTTGCAATCCCTCTTTTTGCGCGCCCGGACGGCGGCGCGCG
>URSN01000077.1 GCA_900550525.1 uncultured Eubacteriales bacterium | reverse complement strand
GCTGCTGAAGGGCAACTTCGGCGACTTGGACGAGCGGCGTTGCGCGGCCGAGGTGCCCGGGGTCGATGGCTTCCTGTTCGATTTGGGCGTTTCGTCACCGCAACTCGATATCCCTGGCAGGGGCTTTTCGTATAACGAGGACGCCCCATTGGACATGCGGATGGATCCGGGTAATAACACCTTAAGCGCAGCTGCGGTCATCAACACCTATAACGAACACGACCTCGCCCGGATTCTACGCGTCTACGGAGAAGAGAAGTTCGCCTCGCAGATTGCGCGCGAGCTCGTGCGCCGCCGCGAGCAAGAACCGATCGAAACCACCGGCCAATTTGTCGAGATCATCAAGGCGGGTATCCCGGCTGCCGCTCGTCGGCATGGCGGACACCCGGCCAAGAAAAGTTTCCAGGCCATTCGCATCGAGGTCAATCACGAGCTCGATGTGCTCGAACGAGGGCTTGATGCCGCCACCAGGTGGCTCAACCCGGGCGGACGTATCTGCGTCATCTCGTATCACTCGCTCGAGGACCGAATCGTAAAGAACCACTTTAAGGAGATGAGCCAGGGGTGCACGTGTCCGCCGGAGATTCCGGTGTGCGTGTGCGGCAAGAAGCCCAAAATGAAGCTCATCACCCGCAAGCCCATCGTCTCGGGCGAGGAGGAGCTGAACGAAAATCCCCGCGCCCGCAGCGCCAAGCTGCGTGTGGCGGAAAAATGCTGAGAAAGCAGATCTTTTACGAAGGAGAGCGCTATGGCACGCACGAGCCGCAGACAACCGAATAGCTACCGCGGCGGACGTGTTGTCGGCAATCTCGCCTACGATGCGCGCTGTGCCGCGCGGCGCGCGCCGCGCCGCGATCGCGCGCTGCGGGAGCAGCCGCGCAAACAATGGTTCCGCCGCCTGCTGCGCCGCGCGCGCAATGAGGCGGTGCTGTGCGCTTCGTTCGCGGCGGCGCTGCTGTCGGCGCTGTTCGTGCCGCCGGACGCGGCGTATCTGGCCTAAATCGCCCTGCGCGTGCTGTGCCTGAAGTATGCGCTGCTGGCGGTCGTGCAGGGGGTCTCGCGCTGCGGGCTGATCGACGTGCTCTCGCAGCGCCTCCTAGGAGGCGTGCGGACGCTGCGCGCGCGGAGCCGGCTGCTGGTGCTGCTGCCGTTGCGCAGCTCCCTGCTGATGACCAACGATGTGGCCCTCATCGCGCTCGTGCCGTTCACGCTCTTCCTGCTGCGCCAGGCGGAGGCGGAGGCGCTGGCCGTGCGCGTCTGCGTGCTGCAGGCCGTGGCGGCCAACCTCGGCAGCATGGCCACGCCCATCGGCAACCCGCAGAACCTGTACCTGCACGCGCACTATGCCCTCAGCGCGGGCCAGTTCTTCGGCACGGTGCTGCCGCTGGCCGCCGTCAGCCTCGCCGCGCTTGCGGCGGCGGCGCTGCTCATCGCCCCGCCGCGCGGGCGGGTGCACGTGGCGTTTGCGCAGCCGGCGCGCATCGCGGACGGACGGCGGCTCGCCGCGTATGCGGCGCTGCTGCTGCTGTGCCTGCTGGCCGTGTTCCGCCTGGTGCACTTTGCCATAGCGGCGGGCGCGGCGCTGCTGCTCCTGCTGCTGTGCGACCGGCCGCTGCTCAGGCGCATCGATTACAGCCTGCTGCTCACGTTCTGCTGCTTTTTCATCTTTTCGGGGAACCTTGGGCGCATCCCGGCCGTGCGCGCGCTGCTTGAATCGCTGCTTGCGCGCAGCACGCTGCTGTGCGCCGCGGCGGCGAGCCAGTGCATCAGCAACGTGCCGGCGGCGATCCTGCTCTCCGGCTTCACGGGCGACTGGCGCGGCCTGCTCGCCGGGGTCAACGTCGGCGGGCTCGGCACGCCGGTCGCGTCGCTGGCAAGCCTCATCGCGCTGCGCCTCTACCTGAAGGAACCGGGCGCGCGCGCCGGGCGGTTCCTCAGCGTCTTTGCGCTGGCCAACGCCGCGGGGCTGTTGCTGCTGCTGCCGCTTGCGGCGCTGCTCGCCTAGGCGGGCGGACAAAACATGGGGAGGGTACGGATATGGAACGACGGGAACGCGCCGGGCTGCCCGACCGGGCGGCGGGGCGGCGCATCGTGCCGCTGGAGCGGGCGCGTTGGGCGGGCTGGCGGCTGCCCATCGCCTATGAAACGGAGGAATACTACGACGTCTCCATCCGTGAGACGCCCGGCGGCTTCGCCATCGCGCTGGAAAAGCGCCCCGCGCGGCCGCCCATCCGCCACGGCCAGGCCGAATACGGCGACCCGGACCGGCTCTACCAGCCCTGGTGGGAGGGGGCCGAGGCGTACGGCATCGTGGAGGACGGCGCGCTGCTGGCGGCCGTGGAGGTCTGCCCGGAGGAATACGCCAACCGCCTGCGCGTGACGGAGCTGTGGGTGGACGCACGATTGCGCCGGCAGGGCGTTGGGTCGCGCCTGATGGACCTGGCCAAGGCCGTCGCCGCGCAGGACGGCCGCCGGGCCGTCGTGCTCGAAACGCAGTCGTGCAACGCGGCGGCCATCGCCTTCTACCGCAGCCAGGGCTTCACACTCATCGGCTTTGACCGCAGCTGCTATGGCAACGACGACGTGCAGCGCCGCGAGGTGCGCCTCGATCTCGTATTTTTCCTCTAACGGCGGCCGCGCCGCTCCGGCGGGAGGGACGGCGGGATGCGGCGGATTTCAGCAACAAAAAGAGAAACAGGAGCCAGACGGATGAAGATCTATGCAGACCCGAAGAAGTGCCCGCAGGACCACCGCTGCCCGGCCATCGCCGTATGCCCGGGCGGCGCCATCTCACAGCAAAGCGACCATGCGCTGCCAGAGATCGACGGCGGCAAGTGCATCGCCTGCGGCAAGTGCGTGCGCCTGTGCCCCAAGGGCGCGTTCACGGTCAGGGAGGCGTAGCGGCGCTCAGGAAAGCGGCTTGAGAACGCCGCCGCCGGGCAACGGGTGCTCCGCGCCGCCGAGCCAGGCGTTCTCCGCGCGGCCGGCATCGTAATAGACGGTGAAGCCGTTGCTCTCGATGCACGAAAGCGCGTCCTCGCCCTCCGTGAGCGCCATGAGGCGGGAATCCCCCGTGACGAACCAGCGGCTCGTCCCATCGAGCGTCAGCGTGACCGGCAGGCGCGCCTCCACCGGCAGGCTGCCGGTGAAGCTGCTGTTGTTTTGCAGCACGAGCAGGAGCGAGCCGCCCTCGCCAAAGGACAGCGCGCCCGCGAGCGCCTGGTAGCTGCACCGCAGCGTAAACGCGCCGCCGGAGGCGCAGAGCAGCGCGCCGCCTTGCGGCGTTTCGAGCGTCACGCCCGTGAGCGACGCCTCCGCATCGCCCGCGGTGAGGAACAGGGCCTCCCCCGCCTCGCCCGTAAGCGAGCCGCCCTCCACCGTGAGCGACGCCCCGTCCGAGAGCGCGGCGCCGCCGCCGCTCATCGCGCAGTTTGTCAGGCTTGCGCCGCCGCCCTCAAGGCTGAGGAATGCGGACGCCGTCGCCTTGCAGCGCGCGCCCGCAGCCGCGAGCGTGCCGCCGCCCCGCGCAAACAGGCAGGGCGAGCCCGTCCCGTCGGTCAGCACCTCCGCATCGTCGAGCGAAACGGAAGCGCCGTCCACGGCGGCGGCGCCGGGCGAATCGCCGCCCGCCGTGGAGAGCAGCCCGCCGTGCAGCGCGGCCGCCGTGCCCTCGCCTGCGGCGAACACGCCGCACGCCCCCGCGCCGTTGGTGGTGAGCAGCGCGTCGCTCAGCGTCACGCTGCCGCCGCGGTGCACGGCCACGGCGGCGTTATAGCCGTAGCGCAGCGCCGCCTCCACGTCGGCGGTATCGCCGGTCTTATCGATCGTCGCGCCCGTGCCGCTGAGCGCGCCGCCGAGCACGAGCACGGCGTTTTCGTCCGCAAAAAAGCTGTCGCAGCCGCCGCTGCCGAGCGAATCCTCGCCGCCGGTGAGCTCATACGCGCCGGCGGCGCGCGCGAGCGGGTCGGCGTCGTCCTGCGCCGCCACGGCGGCGGTGGGCAGGACGGTCGGGGCGGGCGGCTGCGCCCCGTCGCAGGCGCAGCCGCAAAGCAGCAGCGCCGATGCAAGCGCGGCCAGTCTCTTCATGGCGGGTCCCCCTTTCGCTGTACAAAAAGCCATGCCAACAGTATGGCCGCCGGATGTGACAGGGGCATGACGCGCGTTTGAATGTTTCATGAACCATCCTGCCCGCCCGTCAGGGCTGCGCGAGCGCGCGCCGCAGGCGCGCCGGAACATTGCGTCATCCGCCATGAAAATGTAACAGAAATAACACGAACGTACGCCGTTATGCGTTTGCACAAACACGGGTTTATCGGTATACTATAGGTAGGGCGCGGCGAGCGGAGACGGCCGCGCCCCTGAAGGAGTGACAGCTATGACTCAGGAAAAAACGAGGATCCCCGTCGTCCCGCTGCGCGGGCTGGCCGTGCTGCCGGGCGAAGTGATCCATTGCGACATAGGCAGAAAAAAAACGCTCAACGCCATCGAGCAGGCGCTCTCGTCCGACGGACTGGCGCTGTTTTGCGCGCAGTCCGACCCGAAGCTGGTGGACGTGCAGCCGGCGGACTTTGCCTCCGTGGGCACGGTGTGCCGCATCCGGCAGGTGTTCCGCATCCAGGGCGATACGATCCGCCTGCTGGTCACGGGCGTGGCGCGCGCGCGCATCGAGGAGATGACGCAGTCGGCCCCGTGCTTCCTCGCCGAGATCTCGTACCTGGCCGAGCGCGAGCCGGATTCCCCCATGGCCGAGGCGCTGCGGCGCAGCCTTGGCGGCGCGTTCTCCGCGTTTGCCGAGATGCAGAACCGGCTGACCACCGAGCAGCGTGAAAACGTGCTGCAAACGGAGGGATTCGGCGCGTTCACGGACGCGGTGGGCCGCAACGTGGCCGTGCGCCTGCCCGACAAGCAGGCGCTGCTCGAGCAGCCGGACGCGGAGGAGCGCGCGCTCTCGCTGCTCACGCTCATCCGCAAGGAAATGGAGATCATGCAGATGGAGCGCCGCATCGCCGGCAAGGTCAAGGAGGCGGTGGAGCAGAACCAGCGCGAGTTCGTGCTGCGCGAGCAGCTCAAGGCCGTGCAGGAGGAGCTCGGCGGCGAGGAGGACGACACGGCCGACTACCGCGCCCGCATGGAGAAAAAGGCCCTGCCGGAGGCGGTGCGCGCCAAGCTGGAAAAGGAGATCGACCGCCTTGCGGCGCTGCCGCGCGGCTCGCACGAGCAGCCCATGGCGCAGGCGTATATCGAGTGCATCCTCGACCTGCCGTGGACCGAGCGCACCGAGGACAACCTCGACCTTGCCAACGCCCGCGCCGTGCTCGACGCGGACCACTACGGCATGGAGCCGATCAAAAAGCGCATCCTCGAGATGCTGGCCGTGCAGAAGCTCACGGGCAACCCGCAGGGGCAGATCCTGTGCCTGGTCGGCCCGCCGGGCGTGGGCAAGACGTCCATCGCCTCGGCCATTGCAAAGGCGATGGGCCGGCGCTTTGTGCGCATGAGCCTGGGCGGCGTGCGCGACGAGGCGGAGATCCGCGGCCACCGGCGCACCTATATCGGCGCGCAGCCGGGGCGCGTCATCGCCGCCATGCAGCAGGCCGGCACGGTCAACCCGCTGCTGCTGTTCGACGAGATCGACAAGCTCGCCTACGACGTGCACGGCGACCCGGCGGCCGCCATGCTCGAGGTGCTCGACAGCGCGCAGAACAACAGCTTCACCGACCATTTCCTGGAGCTGCCGTACGACCTGTCGCAATGCCTGCTGATGACCACGGCCAACGACGCCGACCGCATCCCCGGCCCGCTGCGCGACCGCATGGAGCTCATCGAGGTGCCCAGCTACCTCTTCGACGAGAAGATGGAGATCGCGCGGCGCCACCTGCTGCCGCGGCAGATGGAGAAGAACGGCCTCAAGCGCACGAACCTGCGCGTGGACGACCGGTGCCTCATGCGCCTGATCGAGGGCTATACCCGCGAGGCCGGCGTCCGGCAGCTCGAGCGCGTGCTCGGCAGCGTGTGCCGCAAGGCCGCCTGCGAGGTGGTGGAGGGCCGCCAGCGCGTGCAGCTCTCGCTTGCGCGCATCACCGAATGGCTGGGGCCGGTCAAATACCGGCAGGAGCCGGCCGCGGCGGAGGAGCGCATCGGCGCGGTGACGGGGCTGGCCTGGACGCCCGTGGGCGGCGAAACGCTGGAGATCGAGGTGAGCGCCATGCCCGGCAAGGGGCATTTGCAGCTCACCGGGCAGCTGGGCGACGTGATGCAGGAGAGCGCCAGGGCCGCGCTGACCTATGTGCGCGCGCATGCGGCGGCGCTGGGCGTCGAGCCGGACTGCTTTGACAAGATCGACGTGCACATCCACGTGCCCGAGGGCGCCGTGCCCAAGGACGGCCCCTCCGCCGGCATTGCGATGATGACGGCGCTTGCCTCCGCGCTCTCCGGCGTGCCGGTGCGCGCCGGGCTCGCCATGACGGGCGAGATCACGCTGCGCGGGCATGTGCTGCCCATCGGCGGCCTGCGCGAAAAGCTGCTGGCGGCCGTGCGCGCGGGCATCACCACCGTGCTGCTGCCGGGCAAAAACCGCGACAGCCTGCACGACGTGCCGCAGCAGGTGCTCGACGCGCTGCGCATCATCTTTGTGAACGAGGCGCGCGACGTGCTCGAACACGCGCTCGCCCAGTCCCCCGTGCAGGACGGCGGCGCCGTCCTGCCGGACGGGGAGGCCGGCCATGCAGCCGTTTGCCATTAAGCAGGCGGCGTTCCTCACAAGCGTGGGGGCGGGTACGCCGTATCCGCCCGCCGCCTGCTGTGAGATCGCCGTCGTGGGCAAGAGCAACGTGGGCAAATCCAGCCTCATCAACAGCCTGTGCAACAACCACAAGCTCGCGCGCACGTCCCAGACGCCCGGCAAGACGCGGCTGATCAACTTCTTCCTGCTCAACCGCGCGTTCCACCTGGTCGACCTGCCGGGCTACGGCTTTGCGCGCGCCGGCAAGGAGGAGCAGCGCAGCTGGAGCGGCCTGATCGAGGCGTATCTGGGCAGCGGGCGCGTCACGCACCTGTTCCTGCTGCTGGACATCCGCCACGCGCCGACGGCGGACGACCGGCAGATGTATCAGTGGCTGCTCTATTACGGCGTGCCGTTCACGCTGGGGGCCACCAAGTCCGACAAGCTCGCCAGGTCCCGCCGCCAGCAGGCGGCCAACGCCGCCGCCAAGGCGCTGGGCGCGCCGCCGTATGCCATCCCGTTCTCCGCGCAGACGGGCGCGGGCCGCGCCGCGCTGACCGAGCGCATCGGCCAGATCCTGGCCGACTGCGCGCCGCAGGGCTGACCGGCGCAGGCGGGCGGACGCCGCCCGCGCATCAGGAGGAACGCCTATGGAACTCACGCTCATCAGACCCGGCCCGGCCTACCGGGACGCCATCTGCGACATGATGGACGAATGGCGCGCCGCCGGCGAGACGATCATCCCGAACGCCATCGCGCGGCGCGACCACCACGACTTCGCCGCCTACCTCGCCTCGCTGGAGCACGACGGGAGCGTCCCCGGCCAGGTGCCGGAATCCACCTTTTTCTGCCTGGACGCGGCGCGCGGCCGCCTGGTGGGCGCGGTCAGCATCCGCCACCGCCTCAACGAGCGCCTGCTGCTCACCGCCGGCCACATCGGCGACGGCGTGCGCCCGTCCGAGCGCGGCAGGGGCGTCGCCATGCGGATGATCGCCCTGGCGCTTGCGCAGTGCCGCGCGCTCGGCATCGGCCGCGTGCTCATGGTGTGCAAAAAGGACAACCCGGCTTCGGCCCGCACCATCGTCAAAAACGGCGGTGTGCTGGAAAACGAGATCGCCGCCGACGGCGCGCTCTGGCAGCGCTACTGGATCGCGCTGGAGTGATTGCCCGCATCGCTTCCCCTTCTTCCCTCCTGGAAAATCCTCCGCTCCCCCTTGCGCGCCGCAGACGCCTGTGCCATCATGCATCGAATTTTGTTAATGGAAGGAGTTCTTCATTCCATCCCTGCCCGCGCGCGTATTACAGCGGCCTGTTGAGCCGGAGCACCGTCAGGTCGATCTGACCCTCGCGCGCGTCGGCCGAGCCGTTGTAGGCGAGGGAGAACGTCGTCTGCGCGGGCGCGCGCACGATCAGCGTGGACACGCCGCCCGCGCTCGACCCGTTCGCGCTGGTGGCAAAATACACGCCCGTCTCCAGGTGCGCGCCGCCATTGTAGGACGGGGTGACCTGCAAATAGTTTGGCGTGGGGAACAGGGCCGATACCGTATAGTTGATCAGGTAATAGCCCGGCGCAAGCGCGATGTGCGCCGCATCCTGCGCGGTGATGCTGCCCGTCGGGTCCGTGACGTCCGGGTAGAGCTCGATCAGCGTCCCGCGCGTGAGCGGATACTGCTCGTTGATGATGGAGGCGAACGCATCCTCCGGCGGCGTTCCGGCGGGGCCCGTGGGGCCGGTGGCTCCCGTAGCGCCCGTCGCGCCCGTCGGGCCGGTCGGGCCGGTCGCCCCGGACGGGCCGGGCCCCCCCGTAAGGCCCGTGGGGCAGGTATCGCCCGTGCGGCCGGTCTCCCCGTCGGC
>URSN01000076.1 GCA_900550525.1 uncultured Eubacteriales bacterium | reverse complement strand
GCCCATCTCGCTGCTGACCGGCTGTCTTTCCCTGCTGGTCTTTCATCGGGGATGGCTTGCGCCCTACCCGAACGGGGTATGGCACGGCGTCCTCTTTGTCCCGGCCTTTGCGGCGGTCGCCGTCATAAGCCGCCGCTGCCTGAAAAAAAGGCGGCGCGGCGCTTGTCCCCAAACCGGGAAAAGTATGGTATGATGGACCCATCCGGGAGGCGGATGCGCCGTGCGGCGCACGCGCCCCGGGCGGGGGAGCCGGGAGGAGGGTTTACATGATGCGGCTGCTGTTCGTCTGCCACGGCAATATCTGCCGCAGCCCCATGGCCGAGTTTGTGATGAAGGATCTCGTGCAAAAGGCCGGGCTGGAGCGGGCGTTTCATATCGAATCCGCCGCAACGAGCGCCGAGGAGCTCGGCAATGCGGTGTATCCGCCCGCGCGGCGGAAGCTGGCCGAGCACGGCATCGGCTGCGCCGGCAAGCGGGCCCGGCAGCTCCGGCGCGGCGATTATGATGAGTTCGACCTGCTCATCGGCATGGACCGGGCCAACCTGCGCAACATGCGGCGCATCTGCGGCGGCGATCCGGCCGGCAAGCTGCGCCTGCTGCTGGAGTTTGCCGGCCGCCCCGGCGGCGAGGTCGCCGACCCGTGGTATACCGGCGATTTTGACGCGGCGTGGCGCGATGTGGAGGCGGGCTGCCGGGGGCTGCTCGCCCGCCTGACGGCGCGGCAGTGTGACTGAACGGCGCGCGGGGCGGCCTGCCCGGCCCGCGGTACGGGACGGCGCGATGCGCCGCCCCGTTTTTTGCGCTTCCGGCAGCGCCGCGCAAGGACGGGGCCAGCATAGTGCCGCGCGCTTGGGAGACCCGCGGAACGGGCAGCGCCGCGCGAGGGCGGGCCGCTAAAACAGGCGCAGCTGGCGGCTGTCGGGCAGGCGGACGCGCGCCCGCTCGCGCGCGACGGCGGCGGGCAGCTCGTCGAGGAAGGGGGAGGGCGGTTCCGGCGCGGTCAGGATCAGCTCGTCCTGCGCGCGCGTCATGCCCTCGATGAACAGCCGCCGCTCCTCCTCTGAAGCGTCCGCGCCGCCGTCCTGCGCGGAGGGGAGAGCGCCCTGCTGCAATCCGGCGAGGAACACCACCGGGAATTCCAGCCCCTTGCTGGCGTGCAGTGTCATCAGCTGCACCGCGCCGGAGCGGTACGCCTTGCCGGCGGCGCGGCGCAGGTCCGCCTCCTCGCCCAGCGCGAGCGCGCGCAGGAAATCCTCCATGCGGCGGTGGAACACGGCCATGTCCAGCACGCGGGCAAACGCCTCGCGGTGCGCCTGCGTTACGCGGCCGGGCAGGGCGGCGTAGCGCTCCAGCAGGCGGCGCGGCGCTTCGTGGGGCAGCAGCGCGCAGAACTGCTCCGCGTCGGACGCGAGCGCCGGCGGGCAGCCGGAGGCGAGCAGGGCGGCCGGCGGCGCCTCCCCCGCGGCAAGGCGCGCCTGAACGTCCGCCTGCAGCGCGGCCGCCTTTTGCGCCGGCACGGCACAGGTTTCCGTCAGACAGGCGGCAAGCGCCGCGGCGTCCTGCGGCGCGAGCAGGAAGCGGAACAGCGCCAGCGCGCCGCGCACCGCGCCGTCGGCAAGCGCGTCGTCCCGGCCGGAGACGACGCAGGGGATGCCGTCGTGCCGCAGACATTCCTCGATGCGCGCAAGCTGCCGCCGCGTGCGGCACAGCACGGCCATGTCCGAGAACGGGCGCGCCGCGGGCGTGGCCACGGCCGTGTGCATCTGCGTGCCGCCCGCAAGGCGCGCAATCTCCTTTGCGATCCAGATGCCCTCGCTCAGCGGCCCGTCCGTGTGCACAAGGCGCACCGGTGCGCCATCCGCCCGCGCGGCGCGCAGGCTGCGCGCGCCGCCCGGATTGTTTTTGATGACGGCCAGCGCCGCGCCGAGGATCTCCGGCGTGGAGCGGTAGTTCTGCATGAGCGGGAGCGTGTCGAGCGGCGCGTCCTCCGCCAGCTCCGCAAAGCAGCGCGCGCTCGCGCCGCGAAAGCCGTAGATCGACTGGTCGGGATCGCCGATGACGAACAGGCTTTCGCTGCCCGCGCTCCATTTGCGCACCAGGCGGCGCTGCACGGCGTTCACGTCCTGAAATTCGTCCACCAGCAGATGGGTAAAGCATGGCGGCGGCGGGCCGGGCAGGGCCAGCGCGTCGAGCAGCAGCCCGTCCAGATCGCGCGCGCCGCGCGCAGCGAGCGCCGCTTCATACGCGGCGGCGAGCGCCCGCTCCGCCTCCGTGCCCGCGCCGCCGCCGCGCACGCGCGAGACGGCCTCCGCAGCGCGCCGCACGTCGCGCTCGCCTCCGGCTGCGGACAGGCAGCTGACCAGCAGCGCCGCCGCCTCCTCCTGCTCGAGCAGCGGCCGCCGCTCGAGCAGGCGCAGGCAGATCGCGTGGAACGTGCCGATGGTCATGCGCGCCGCCGCCGCGCCAAGGCGCGCGGCAAGGCGTTCGCGCAGCTGCGCCGCGGCAAGGTTGGTGAACGTCACCGCCGTGATCGCCGCCGGATCCGCGCCGCACGCCTCCACCAGATGCGCGATGCGCGCCACAAGCGTTCCGGTCTTGCCCGTGCCGGGCCCGGCGATCACCGCCGTCCGCCGCGCCGCGGTGTTTATGGCGCGCGCCTGCTCCTCGTTGGGCGCAAACGCCGGCCGGGCGGCGGCCGCCCCGGCGGAGGGTTCCGGCGCGGCCTGCGCGGCCTGCGCCCGGGCCGGTTCCGTCAATCCGTCCGCCTGCGGACGCGGCGCGCCCTCGCCGGGCGCCTCCCGCTCTGCGGCGGGTACGGCAAACAGCGCGGCCTGCCCCAAAAGTGCTGCGCGCTCTTTTTCGTCGCACAGGCGGATGACGCCGTACACGCCGTCGTACCCGGCCTCGCGCTGCACGCGCCCGTCCCGCACGCGGCGCACGGCCTCGGCTACGCACGGCCCTGCCGCGCGCGCAATGTCCTCCGGCAAAGCGTCGCGCAGGATGAAAAACTCGCTGCCCAGCGCGCGCAGCAGGCGCGCATATTGCTGCTGCACGCCCTTTGACGCGGCGGACGAACCCGTGGCCGCGGCGATCACCTCCGGCAGCGGTACGAGGCGCTCAACCGGCTTGGCGCCGGCGGGCCGCTCGCCGGCGGGCCGGCCGGCCAGCTCCTCCACGCGGTGCTCCACGCCGATGGTCAGCCGCCCGCCGCACACGGGGCAGCGGCCGCCAAGGCGCGCCGTCTCCTGCGGCGTGAGGCGCACGCCGCAGGCGCGGTGGCCGTCCAGATGGTACTTGCCCTCCTCCGGGAAGAACTCGATCGTGCCGGCAAAGCCCTCGCCCGTCTCCAGCGCGGCCCTGAGCGCCGCATAGCCCGGCGGCACGTCCAGCAGGTTCGCCTCGCGGCCGAGGCGCGCGGGCGAATGTGCGTCGGAATTGGACACGAGCGTGAAGCGGTCCAGCGCCGGGACGCGCCAGTTCATCGGCGGGTCGGAGGAGAGGCCCGTCTCGAGCGCATGGACGTGCCCGGCGAGGTCGCCAAAGCACGCCTCGATCGTATCAAAGCCGGAGAAAGCGCCAAAGAGCGAGAAATGCGGCGTCCAGATGTGCGCGGGGATGAACACGGCCTCCGGGCAGGCGTCCAGCGTGATCTCCAGCAGGTCGCGGCAGTCGAGGCCGAGGATGGGGCGCCCGTCGGAGCGGATGTTGCCGATGCGCGCAAGGCGTTCGGCCAGCGCATCCGCCGCGTCCAGGCCGGGCAGCAGGATCAGGCTGTGCACCTTGCGCGTGCGGCCGTCCTTTTTATAGATGGAGCTGATCTCGCCCGTCACCACAAAGCGCGGCGGCTCGTCCGCGCCGGCGGTATCCGCCGGCAGGCGCAGCGCGGGCCGGAGCGTATAGAACCCGTCCTCCGCCGGCTCGAGCGCCTCGCGCAGCGCCTGCCGCCAGGCCGGGTGCGTAAAATCGCCCGTGCCGACGAGGCCGATGCCCTTGCGCCGCGCCCACAGGTCGAGGTTGGGCGCATCGCAGGCGCGGCTGGTCGCGCGCGAATAGGCGGAGTGGATGTGCAGATCCGCGATGTACATGGGGAGCCTCCCGCTTTGCCGGGGACCGTTCCCGGCAGGATACCACCATTTTAGCCGAAGCGGCCGGCGGCCGCAAGCGCGCGCCGGTTTCGGCCCGGCCGGCGGGGGCGGCGTGGCGCCGCGCGGCCGCGCGCCCATGACAGCGCCGCGGGTTTTGCCGTCTGCTCATGCAGAAGGGCCGCCTGCGGACGGCCAAGGAGGAAGAGAGCGCCCGATGCGCATCAAACTGGCCCACCGCCGCCTGCCGGATTATACGCGCGGCGAGGAACTGTTCAACATGATCTCCCACATCGTCGGGGGCGGCTTTGCCATCGTGTCGCTCGTGCTGTGCGTGCTGCGCGCCGCGCGCACGGGCGACGCCGTGGCGATCGTATCCGGCACGGTGTACAGCGGCTGCATGCTTTTGATGTACAGCATGTCGAGCATCTACCACGGCCTGCGCGCGCCGCTTGCCAAGAAGGTGATGCAGGTGCTCGACCACTGCGCGATCTATTTCATGATCGCCGGCACCTACACGCCCATCCTGCTCTCGGCCGTGCGGCCGCTGTACCCGGCGCTGGCGTGGACGGCCTTTGGCGTGGAATGGGGGCTGACGGCGCTTGCCGTGACGCTCACGGCGATCGATCTCAGGCAGTTCCGCGAGTTCTCCATGGTGTGCTATATCGTCATGGGCTGGGGCGAGGCGGCTTTTTTCCCCGAGACGGTGGCGGCGATGACGGAGACGGGGTTCTACCTGCTGCTCTCGGGCGGCGTCTGCTATACCGCCGGCGCGGTGCTCTACGGCATCGGGGCCAAACGGCGGTATTTCCACTGCGCGTTCCATGTGTTCGTGCTGCTGGGCAGCGTGCTGCACTTCCTGGCCGTCTACCTGTTCGCGCTCTGAAGCGAAAAGACGGTGAAAAAACGGCGTCCGGCTCTTGACATGACGCCGCATGGTGCGCATAATATGCACTGTGCGCATGCGGCGCCCCCGCGCGCACGACCATAAGGCCGCAGGGTGCGGCGTTGCCGGAGGGAACGGTTGCCATGGCATTGAGAAAGTGCCCCAAATGTGAATTGAACTATATCCGCGAGGGCGAGCAGTATTGCAACGTCTGCCTGCGCGCGATGAAAAGCAGCCGCCAGCAGGCGGAGCAGCCCGTCGAGGAGGAGACGCTTTGCAGCGAATGCGGCGAAGCGCCCGCCGTGCGCGGCTTCGACCTGTGCGAGGCTTGCCTGCGCGAGCAGAAGCGCCAGGCGGAGCTGGAGAGCGCCGCGGCGCTGGACGACGAGGACGTCTTTGAGGACGAGGACGAGGAGGACGGGGAATAACCCGGGACGGGGAGGCCGGCCATGCGCGTGTTTGCCATCGGCGATCTGCATCTGTCCTTTGGCTCTGGCGTGGACAAGCCGATGGACGTGTTCGGCGAGGCATGGCGCGACCATCCGGCGCATCTGGCGCGGGCCTGGCGCGCCGCCGTGGGGGAGGAGGACCTTGTGCTCATTCCCGGCGACATCAGCTGGGCGCTGCATCTTGCGGACGCAAAGCCGGACCTGGCGTTCATCGGCGGCCTGCCGGGGCGCAAGCTCCTGCTGCGCGGCAACCATGACTACTGGTGGACCTCGCTGGCCCAGGTGCGCGCCGCGCGGCCGCCGTCGGCCGCCGCGCTGCAAAACGAAGCGGCCGCCATCGGCGGCTTTGCCATTGGCGGCACGCGCGGCTGGACGCTGCCCGGCGCGGACGGCGCGCAGGCGGAGGCGGACGCGCGCATCTACCGGCGCGAGCTGCTGCGCCTGGAGCTGTCGCTCTCGCGCATGGGACAGGGGCGCCGCATCGCCATGCTGCACTACCCGCCGCTGGACCGCCAGTGCCGCGATACCGAGGTGACGGCGCTGCTGGAGCGCTACGGCGTGGAGATCGCCGTCTATGCGCACCTGCACGGCCCCGCCCACCGCAGCGCCTTCAACGGCGTGCACAACGGCGTGCGCTATGCGCTCGTCTCTTCCGATTACCTGGGCTTCTCGCCGCTGCTGCTGGCGGAGGCGTAGGCAGCGCCAACGGGCGGGAAGGGGCGCGCGAAACGGAAAAAACCGGCGGACGGCTGATGCCGTCCGCCGGTTCGCTTTTCGGTTTGCTTACAGGGATTTGAGCAGGCCCGTCGCCTCGTTGAACTCGTCGATGAGCGCGTCGATCTCGCTGGCCTGGCCGTGCATGTCGGTCCAGTAATGCTCGTCGTACCACTGCTGGTTGATCTCCTCGTAGGTCTTGCCCTGCTGCTCGACCCAGGTGTAGTACTTGAGGTTGTGGACGCGCTTGCGCGCCTGGTAGGTCAGCTCCTCCATCGCGTCGGTGCGCACGCTGCGCAGGTGCCCGGCGTAGTCGGCCGCCGCCATGTTGGCGGTGTACGGCCCGTCGGCCTCGGCAAGTTCGGCGATGCGGCTCTGGTACATGACGGCGGAATCCGTGCCGACGGTGGCGATCACGTCGTGCTCGGTCAGTTCGTAGTACTTGGCCATCTTGATGCAGCAGAGCATGTTCGCAATGCCGGAGATGCCCAGCAGCGGGAGCTTCTCCACAAAGTCCGCCGGCACGCCCACCTCGTCGGTGAGGTACTGCCAGCCGGCCGGGTCGTTGAACAGGCGCAGCAGCTTCTGGCTGTCCTCGTCGTCGATGTCGATGACCATGTCGGTGTTCTTCACGTTGTGGATCCACGGCACGTGCTTGTCGCCGATGCCCTCGATGCGGTGGCCGCCAAAGCCGTTCTCCAGCAGCGTCGGGCACTGGAGCGCCTCGCCCACGGCGAGCTTGGCGTGCGGATACTGCTCCTTGAGGTAGTCGCCCGCGCTCATGGTGCCGGCCGAGCCGGAGGTGAAGCAGGCGCCGGCGAAGCGGTCGCCCTCGCCGCGGACGGACTCGAACGCATCCTGGATGGCCTTGCCCGTCACCTGGTAGTGCCACAGCGCGTTGCCCATCTCCTCGAACTGGTTGAAGATGACCACGTCCTCGCGCGTGCGGCGCAGCTCCCAGGTCTTGTCGAAGATCTCCTTCACGTTCGATTCGCACCCGGGCGTGGCGATGACCTCGCCCGCGATGTTGGAGAGCCACTCAAAGCGCTCGCGGCTCATCTCCGCCGGCAGGATGGCGATGGAATCGCACGCCAGCAGCTTGGAGTTGAACGCGCCGCCGCGGCAGTAGTTGCCCGTGGAGGGCCACACCGCCTTGTGGTACGTCGGGTCGAACTGGCCGGTGACCAGACGCGGAGCGAGGCAGCCGAAGGAAGCGCCGACCTTGTGGCAGCCGGTGGGGAACCACTTGCCCGCCATGGCGATGATGCGGCAGGGTACGCCCGAAAGCTCGCTGGGGATCTCTACATAGTTGGGGACCTCCTGAAAGAGGCCGCCGGACTCCTTGGCCTCGTTCTTCCAGGTGATGCGGAAGAGGTTGAGGGGGTTGACGTCCCCCAGGCCCACGTTCGTCCGCTTGGCCTGGATCTTCTCGGGCATGGTCTCGGGGTGCTGCATCTGCGCGATGGTGGGGATGATGACGTTGTTTTCCTTGGCCTTCTGGATGTTATGCTCCAGTCCGACCTTGTTGATGCTCAGATCGATTTTACCCATTTTGCTTGTCCTCCTGTTGTTTGTCAATGTAAGAATAAAGTGTATATTTTGAAATTCCGAAATATTTGGCGACCTTGTCGCCGGACTTGGTGACGAGGAATGCACCGCTCTGGCTCAAAAAGCCGATGGCGCGCATCTTGTCCTCCTTGTTCATCAGCGCCGCGGGCTTGCCCACGAGGGCGACCGCCTGGGCGATGAGCTCGTCGAGCACGTCGTTGACGTTGATGATCTTCTCCGGCTCCGTCTGTGTGCTGTCGCCCGCGGCGGTCAGCTCGCGCACGGCGCTCTCGACCATCAGAAGCGAGGAGATGTCGTAGTTGATGCCGAGGATGGCCACGACCTTGCCGCCCTTGCCGCGAATGTACATCGTGGAGGACTTTAAGATCTTGCCGTCCGGCGTCTTGGTGAGGTAGCTGAGATGATCCATGGGCTGCGCGTCCGCGTTGCGCACCTGCTCCATCGCGACGTGGGATGCGCCGTCGCCAACCTTGCGGCCCGTGACGTGTCCGTTCTCGATGATGACGATGGAATGCTCGGGATGCTTGGCAGCCACGTCGTGGACCACGACCTCGCAGCTGCTGCCGAACTGGGCGGCGATGCCCTTGGCAATCTGCCGCAGAGTCTCCAGCTTTGACGCTTCTATAGTTTATCTCCTCCCTTACGCTGTTTTCACGTTTACATCATACCATAGATAAAAGAAAAAGCAATCATTTTTTCAAAAAAATTTTCAGATTTGCAAATTTTTTGTTTGACTTTGCCGAAGCTTATGCTATGATAGAGGCAGAGTAAAAGGAAATGAGAATTACAATAGACAAATCTGAATTTATGTACGGAGGTTTTCTCATGGATTTTGAAGCGATCAAAAAGGCTGCTCAAGGCTATCAGGCGGACATGACCCGTTTCCTGCGCGACATGATCGCCATTCCCAGCGAGAGCTGCGAGGAAAAGGGCGTCGCCAACCGCATTGCCGAGGAAATGAAGAAGCTTGGCTACGATAAGGTCGAGTTCGACAAGCTCGGCAACGTCATCGGCAGGAAGGGCACGGGCGACAAGATCATCGCGCTCGCCTCCCCCATCGACACCGACGGCCACGGCAACCTCGAGCACAGGACCACCGC
>URSN01000075.1 GCA_900550525.1 uncultured Eubacteriales bacterium | reverse complement strand
CACATGCTCCGCAGCGTATACATTCCGTATGATTTGGATGCCGGACCACATCCACATCCATTTTACAGACACCGGCACATTTGCCGCAAGATACACAATTACCGGTATCTATATGCATCTGTAAAAGAGATACTTTATTAAAAAGCGCATAGACTGCGCCAAGCGGACAGATCCATTTGCAGAACGGGCGATAAAACATAAGGCTTAACAACACGCCCGCAACCAGTATTCCGGCCTTCCATGTAAACAGCTTTCCCAATGCCGCACGGATGCCTGCATTTGCAATCGAAAGTGGAAGTGCCCCCTCTAATACTCCCTGTGGACAGAGGTATTTGCAAAAAAATGGGTCCCCCATTCCCAGCTGGTTCGTCATCAATATAGGAAGCAGAATAACGAAAACCAAAAGAATTCCATATTTGATAAACCGAAGCGGCTTTAATTTCCGGGTGGATATTTTTTTAAATGGAATCTTATGCAAAAGTTCCTGGAACCATCCAAACGGACACAAAAAACCACACACAGACCGTCTTTGCATTACCACGGTAGATCTCTCCCTTAAAAAAATTCGGCAGATGAATATTCGTAAGAATCGTTGCCACAGCCAGAATCCACCCACGGACATGTGCAAGAACATGTGATGCCTTATGCTTTTTTTTATCCAATGCCAACACACTCCAGACATAATTAAATTGCTTTGGAGAGTACCGTGGCTGCCTCTCCACGCATCGCGCCATAACAAACCATAAGCATTGCTGCTGCAAGGAGCAGCAGCTGTACGGCTGCTTTCTTTTGTAGTTTCATTCCCTTTCATTCCTTTCTTTTTGCTTGTTACAGGTTATCTGCCAACTGTGAACGTCCTGTGTATGAAATTCTAAGATATCCTTTAGAAAATCTGAAGTATCCAAGCATCTCCCTTTTGCCAGGCATCTGCGTACCTCTTCTGTATCCGAAAATCACCAGCATTTCCCACGATCTGCGCACGCCGCTGACCAGCGCGCTCGCCGCGCCGATGGCGCCGATGGCGCCGTCCACGCCCGACAGGCCGACCACGATCATATCCGCCGCGGAGTAGCAAACCTGCAGGAGGTTTGTGATCATCAGCGGCAGCACAAAAGCAAAGACCTTCCCAAAGAGAGGCCCTTCCAGCATGTTGATGTCGCCGGAGCGGAACAGCCCGCCCAGCCCGCGGCGTTTGAGAGCGATCGGTTTCATACAGCAAGAGATTGTACTGCATGCCCGACGGAAAGTCAACCGGGGCGGCGCAAATTTTCCGCAAAATGCGACGGGGCCGCAAGGCCCCGCCGCAGCGCCGGTTTCTCCTCAGGCGAGCCGCCGCGCAAGGCGCGCGCGCACCTCGCGAATGAAGTCGAGCGTGTTGACCGCGCGCGGGGTGATCCCCTCGGCCAGCGCGACCAGATCCTTTGTCATGACGCCGTCGCCGAGCGTCTCCAGGCAGGCGGCCTCGAGCCGCTCGCCAAAGCCCGTCAGCGCGGGCAGGCCGTCCAGCTCGCCGCGCTTTTTGAGCGCGCCGCTCCAGGCAAAGATCGTCGCCATGGGGTTCGTGCTCGTCTCCTCGCCCTTGAGGTAGCGGTAATAATGGCGCGTCACGGTGCCGTGCGCCGCCTCGTACTCGAACTTGCCGTCCGGGCTGACGAGCACGCTGGTCATCATCGCAAGCGAGCCGAACGCCGTGGAGACCATGTCGCTCATCACGTCGCCGTCGTAATTCTTGCACGCCCAGATGAAGCCGCCCTCGCTGCGGATGACGCGGGCGACCGCGTCGTCGATGAGCGTATAGAAGTACGTCAGGCCCCGCGCCTCGAACTGCGCGCGGTACTCCCGCTCGTAGATCTCCTCAAAGATCAGCTTGAACGTCTGGTCGTACTGCTTGGAGATGGTGTCCTTGGTCGAGAACCACAGGTCCTGCCCCGTCGCAAGCGCATACCGGAAGCAGGCGTGCGCGAACGAGCGGATGGACGTATCCTTATTATACATGCCCTGCAGCACGCCGGGGCACTCGAACTCATAGACCGTCTCGCGAAAGGACGTCCCGTCCTCGCCGGTGAACAGCAGCTCCGCCTTCCCGCGGCCCGGCACGCGGTATTCCGTGGCGCGGTACACGTCGCCATAGGCGTGGCGGGCGATGGTGATGGGCTTTTTCCAGCTGCGCACCGCCGGGCGCACGCTATCGATGAGGATCGGCGCGCGGAACACCGTGCCGTCGAGGATGGCGCGGATGGTGCCGTTCGGGCTTTTCCACATCTCGCGCAGGCCGTATTCCTCCACGCGCTGCCGGTTCGGTGTGATCGTGGCGCACTTGACGCCCACCCCGTATTCCTTAATGGCCTCCCCCGCCTCGTGCGTCACGCGGTCGCCCGTCTCGTCGCGGTGCCTGAGCCCCAGGTCGAAATAGACCGTCTTGAGATCGACGAACGGGCAGATCAGCTCGTCCTTGATCTGCTGCCAGAGGATGCGGGTCATCTCGTCGCCGTCCATCTCCACCAGCGGCGTGGGCATCGTGATGCGTTGTTCCATGCGTCCCTCCTTATTTCTGTGCGGCGTAATAGTTCATGAGGCACCCCTCGAGCAGGATCTCGCGCTCGTCGGCCGTGAGCCCCGCTGCGTACAGCGTGAGCGGCTCCACCGTGCCGTCGTGCCGGATCACCTGCGCGGCAAACGTCTCCGCGCCGTCCAGCAGCGCCTGCCGGACGCCGGGGACGAACACCAGATCGCCCGGCTCATAGGGGAAGGGCGCGTCCGGCGCGAGCGTGAAGGGCAGCATGCCCCAGTTGATGCAGTTGCTGCGGTAGCGCTTGGTGGCGTATTCGTAGCAGATGTTGGCCAGCCCCCCCAGCACCCGCTGGCACGAGGCCGCCTGCTCGCGCGCCGAGCCGTCGCCCGGGCGGTTGGCGAACACGCACGAGCCAAACTCCGTCGCGCCGAGCAGCGCCTGCGCGTCGCCCACGCGCGAGAGCGCCCGCACGAGCTTCTCCGGCCTCTCGCCCGCGCGCCGCGCCGCCTCCAGCGCCGCGGCCGCCTTGGCGCGGCCCACGTACGCCGGCTCGCGCCGCGAAAGCGCAAACTCCGCAAGGCGCAGCGGGTTCGACCGGTAGGACGACGTCTCGCCGGAGGGGATGAGCTCATCCGTGGTCGTGACCGGGTCGCGGATGACCGCGGCCAGCTCCACGAGCAGGTGATCGGAAAGCGCGTGCATCTTCGGCCAGTCGGTGATGTTCGGCCCGAGGATCAGCTCCTCCTCCGGCCGCGCCTTGCCAAAGCCGTAATAGCAGCGGTGCGCATACGCGCTGCGGTCGAACGCGTAGGGGACCGGTTCCGTCTCATAGGCCACGTCGGTGGCGGGGGTGATATAGCCGCCGCGCAGCGCCGTGGCGGCGATGGAGCGCGCGTCCATGAGCGCGACGGCGCTCAGCTGCCCCTCGCCGGGCTTGGCACCCTCGCGGTTGGGGAAGTTGCGCGTGGTATGCCGCAGCGACAGGCCGTTGTTGCGCGGCACGTCGCCCGCGCCAAAGCACGGGCCGCAGAACGACGGCTTGATGACCGCGCCCGCCTCGAGCAGCGCCTGCGTCCTGCCCGCGCGCATGAGCGCGAGGCTGACCGGCACGCTCGTGGGATAGACCGAGAGCGAGAACAGGCCGCTGCCCGTGCTGCCGCCGCGCAGGATATCCGCCGCCTCCACGATGTTGTCGAACAGGCCGCCCGCGCATCCGGCGATCACGCCCTGGTCGGCCAGCACGCCCTCCTTATGGATCTTGCCGCACAGGTCGAGCCCGGCCTTCGGGCCGAAGCGCTCCTTAGCCTCCTGCTCGACGGCGTGCAGCAGCTCGTCCGCATGGGCGAGGAACTCGCGGATGGGATAGGCGTTGGACGGGTGGAACGGCAGCGCGATCATTGGCTCGACCGTGTCGAGCGCGATGTGCACCATGCGGTCGTAATACGCGCCCTCCTGCACCTCCAGCGCGCGGTACGCCTCCCTGCGGCCGTGCACGGCGAGGTATTCCTCCACGCGCGCATCCGTCTGCCAGATGGACGAAAGGCAGGTCGTCTCCGTGGTCATCACGTCGATGCCGTTGCGGAAATCCACCGGCAGCGCGGCCACGCCCGGGCCGGCAAACTCGAGCACGCGGTTCTTGACAAAGCCGCTCCGAAACGTCGCCTGCACCAGCGCCAGCGCCACGTCGTGCGGGCCGACGCCCCGCTGCGGCGCGCCGGTCAGGTACACGAGCACGACCTCCGGCTCCGCCACGTCGTAGGTGCGGCGCAGCAGCTGCTTGACCAGCTCCGGCCCGCCCTCGCCCACGCCCATGGTGCCGAGCGCGCCGTAGCGCGTGTGGCTGTCGGAACCGAGGATCATGCTGCCGCAGGCGGCCATCTCCTCGCGCGCGTAGGAATGGATGACGCTCTGGTTGGCCGGCACATAGATGCCGCCGTATTTCTTCGCCGCCGAAAGGCCGAACGCATGGTCGTCCTCGTTGATGGTGCCGCCCACCGCGCACAGGCTGTTGTGGCAGTTGGTCATGGCGTACGGCAGCGGGAACTCCGTCAGCCCGCTGGCGCGCGCCGTCTGAATGATGCCCACATAGGTGATGTCGTGCGAGATCAGCGCGTCAAAGCGCAGCCGCAGCAGACCGCCCCCGCCCGCCGTGTCGTGCGCGCGCAGGATGCGGTACGCGATCGTCTTTTCCCGGCCGGCGCGCTCTCCTTCGGACGCCGGGCGCGGCGCGCCGCCGCTCCAGACGACGGGCTTTTGCGTAAGCTGGATCATGGATGTGATGGCCCCCTTCCCGCCGCGCCTGACGCGCGGCCGGCGCCGGGCGACGCCCCGGCGCAGCTGTGATGCGTAGAATGATATATATTATATAGGGCAAAGGCCGCGCTGTCCAGACCAAGCGCGGCGGGAAGCGCACCTTTTTGCAGCCGGGCGCTCAGAGCAGCCCGCCGCGGAACGGCCCGCGCGTGCGGGGCCCGTCGAGCGGGCGGCCGTGCAGGAACGCGCCGGCCACGGCGGCGCAAACGTCCGGCGTTTCCAGCGTGAAGTACAGCGTGGCAAAGTCCAGCCCGTCGAGCCGCTCGCCGCCGAGGTAGAGCGGCACGCTGTTGTACAGCACCGAGTAGCGGCGCGCCTCGCAGCGCACCGGGAACGCCGTGCCGCGCCGGTCCGTGAGCTCGCCCGCGCCGCGGCAGCCGCCGCAGCCGTCCCCGCCCTGCAGCGGACAGGCGCGAAAATACATCAGCGGCAGGCGGCCGTAGGCGAGCACGCCGCGCGGCAGCGCCCCGCCCATGCGCAGCGCGGCGCGCTGCGGCAGTTCAAACGAGAGCGTCATATCCGCCGCGCCCAGCGCCGCATAGGCCGCGAGCGCCTCCGCGTTGGCGGTGTTGAGCCCAAACCCTCCGTGCGCGCGCAGGCCCAGCCGCCCGGCAAGCGTCAGGCCGTACAGGTTCTCCGCCTGCACGGCGGCAAGCCCCGCGCCGCGCAGCGCGCGCAGGCGCTCAAGGAGCCGCTCCTCGTCGCCGGGGTAGAGCGCGCGCGGCAGCTCCGCCGCGAGCTTTGGCCCGTATTGCGCGATGAGCGCCGGCGTGACCTGCCGCACCGGCAGGATGAGCAGCTCGGCCCGATCCGCGGCGCAGATCTGCTCCGCACGCGCAAAGCGCAGCCGCAGCGCCGGCACGTCCGGCCCCGCATGCGGCGCAAGCGGCAGCGGCCCGCCGTCCGTCACGATCAGCGGCGCAACGCGTCCGCGCAGCGCGAGCAGCGCGTCGAGCGCCTCGCGCCGCATGGCGTTGAGCGACGACGCGCCAAGCGGCGGCGCATCGCCCGCAAACTCCAGCGTGCGCAGGAAAAACGGCGTGCCGCCCAGCTTCTCCATGCTGCGGCGGGCGCGGGCCAGCAGCTCCTGCGGCGCGCCCGGCGCGGCGGGCGCGTCCGGCGCGGCGGCGGAAACGGTATGCACGCCGTCGCCCGCCAGCAGACGCGGCGGCACGGCCGCGCCGTCCAGGCACAGATCCACCCCCACGCGCGGCCGCTCCGCGCGGTAGAGCCGCCTGATGGAGCCGAGCACCGGCGCGGCGGCCGCGGCATCCTCCTGCGTGCGCACGCCGAACATGTCGAGCGTGCGGCGGCCGGTCAGGTAGCCGTCGGTAAAGCCGCTGCGCGAGAACACCGCGCGCAGCGCAAAAAGGTCCGGCACTTCGCCCGCGCGCGCCGCCATGCAGGCGGCGACCGCGGCGGCCACATACTCCGGCCGCTTCATGCGCCCCTCGATCTTGAGCGAGCGCACGCCCGCCGCGCGCAGCGCGTCCAGATGGGCAAGCCCGCACAGGTCCTTGAGCGAGAGCGCATAGCCGCGCGCGCCGCGGCGGAAATCGAGCCGGCATGGCTGCGCGCACAGGCCGCGGTTGCCGCTGCGCCCGCCGAGCATGCACGAGAGCGTGCAGCAGCCGGACATGCTCATGCACAGCGCGCCGTGGATGAACACCTCCACCTCCCGCGGCGTAGCCGCGGCGACGGCGGCGATCTCCTCCACGGTCAGCTCGCGCGCGAGCACCACGCGAGAAAAACCCATCCGCTCGAGTGCCGCTGCGCCCGCAGCGTTGTGCACGGCCATCTGCGTGGAGGCGTGCAGCGGCAGCGACGGACATATCCGCCGCACCAGCGCCGCCGCGCCCACGTCCTGCACGATCGCCGCGTCCGCGCCCGCCGCCGCGACGGCGCGCACCGCATCCGCAAACGCATCGAGCTCCGCGTCGAGCACGAGCGTGTTGAGCGCGACATGCACGCGCACATCGCGCGCGTGGCAGTAGGACACGGCGCGCCGGAGCGCGTCCGCATCGAAATTGGCCGCGTTGCGGCGCGCGCTGAAGGCGGTCAGGCCGAGATACACCGCGTCCGCGCCGGAGCGGACGGCGGCGGTCAGCTGCTCCTCGCCGCCGGCGGGCGCCAGGATCTCAAGCGGTTCAGCGGGTTTCCGTTCCATGCTCCTCCTCCCTGCGGCGCTGACAGACGCCGGGTGCCGGCGCGCCCGTGCGGGCGAGTTTTTTCCTGAGATCGTCGAGATACCGCCGCTGCCGGCGCCAAAGATACAGGGCCGCAAGCGGCGTCATCCAGCGGCGGCGCAGCGCGACGCGCTCGACAAACGTTATGCGCACGCCGCCCGTTTCCGGTTCAAACAGCCCGGTCCAGTGGCCGGTCAGGTTCCGGTTTTTGAGGTCGAACTCCCAGCGGCGGCACGGCACGCAGGCGGTGACGGTGAACTCCGTCGCAGCGCCGCCGCGCGCGTATTCCACAAAGCGCCCGTCCGGCAGCGTCTCCACCCCGGCAAGATCGCTGCGCCAGGCGGTATCCGTCAGGTCGGTCACGGCCGCCCAGACAGCCGCGGCGGCAAAGGGCAAAAACGCGCAAATACGGGAAACGGGCATGGTACCTCCTTTGCCGCGCGGCCTATTGCCTTCCGGGCGCGAGCAGGCGCGCCGGCAGCGGCCGCCGCACGCCCATCGCCCCGGCGGGGCAGAACTCCTGGCAGCAGAAGCAGCGGATGCACGCGCGCCGGTCGATGGCCGGACGGCCGCGGCGCATGCGGATCGCGTGGGCCTGGTACACCGCCGCGCTGCGGCCGCAGCCGGTGCAGGTTTCCGCGCGGCAGGCGGGAGCGGAGGCGAGCGCGCGCTGCGCCGCCGCGCGCAGCGCCGCGCCGAGCGGGCCGGGCCGGCCGTCGCCAAAGCGCAGGTCCGCGCGGCCCCGGACGGCCGCAAAATCCGGCGCGGCAAACGCGGCGAGCGGTCCGTCGCCAAGCACCGTCAGCGCGTCCGCATCGGCGGGCGCAAGGCCCCGGCGCGCCGCCGCGCGCAGCGTGGGCACATCGTCCGCCGTCAGGCCGATGAGCGATGCGCAGGCAAGGTCGAGCGCGTAGGGCGACGCGCTGGCGAGCAGGCAGCCGAGCGGGCGCGGCGTGCCGTGCGCGGGGCCATTGCCCTCCATGGCCACGACCGCATCCGCCACGCACAGGCGCACGCGGGGGCGGAAGAACTCGTTGAGATCGACGAGCATGTCCGCAAACGCCTCGTGCTCCGGGAAGCGGAAGTGGTATTCCGGCTTGACCGTGCCCGGCACCGCGCCAAAGAAATTTTTGACCGCGGCGGTCATGCCTATCATGCCGTGCGTCTTGAGCTTGCACACGTTGATGATCGCGTCCGCGCCGTCCAGATACGCGGTGTAGCGGAACGCCCGCAGCCGCACGGCCGCGTCAAAGCGCGCCTGCGCAACGGACACGTCGCGGTTGAGCCGCGCGCCCGCCGCTTCGCATAGCGAGAGGCCGGACGCGGCGTACGCACGGGCGAGCAGCGCCGGGGTAAACGGCCCGCCCGGGCTGTCCCCCACGACGACCTGCGCGCCGCGCGATACGAGCAGCTCCGTCAGCGCCGCCAGCACGGCCGGATGCGTGGTCACGGCCCGCTCCGGCTTCGCGCCGGTGAGCAGGTTCGTTTTGAGCGCCACGCGCATGCCGGGCGTCACCCAGTCGAGCCCGCCCAGCGGCAAAAGCGCGCTTTGCAGCGCGGCGCGCACCCGCTCCGGCGCATAGCAATCGCAGCGCGCCAGCGCGACCGGCGCCGCGCCGCCGCGTTGCGCCCCGCCCGCCGTCATCAGCGCGATCCCCCGGCGGCCACGCGCACGGCGAGCGCCAGCACATGCGCCGCCGCCGCGCCGACGAGGCAATGCAGCGAATACACGCCGCCGTAGGCCCCCGCCGCCGGCGCGCCGTAGCGCGCCGCTACAAACGCGAAAAAGCCAGCCGGCACGAGCAGCGCGGCCAGCGCCAGCGCCAGCAGCGACAGCCGCTGCGGCAGCTTTTTGAGCAGCAGCCACGCCAGCAGCGCCATACACCCCTTGATGAAAAACGTCGCCGGCGCAAAGACGCCATAGCCCAAAACCAGGA
>URSN01000074.1 GCA_900550525.1 uncultured Eubacteriales bacterium | reverse complement strand
CAGCAGCCGCTCCCTCCCTCTCGCGCATCTGCCCCGTCCCCGCATCAGCAGCCGCGCCCGCCCTCCCTCACATCGGCCCCTTCCGCACAGCAGCCGCGCCCGCCCTCATGGGCATCGGCCCCATCCGCACAGCAGCCGCGCCCGCCCTCATGGGCATCGGCCCCGTCCGCGCAGCAGCCGTACCCGGCGGCGTCCCTGCCGGCTTCGGGGGCGTCCGCGCCGAGGCGGCGGCGGTCGAACCCCTGCGTGCTCGAGGGCAGCAGCAGCGCGCGCGCGGTGAGCAGCAGCAGCTGCAGGTCGAGGAAGGGGGAATAGTTCTCGATATAGAGCAGATCCATCTTGAGCTTTTCCTCATAGGAGGTGTTGTAGCGCCCGAAGATCTGCGCATAGCCGGTGAGCCCGGCCTTGACCTTCATGCGGTAGCGGAACTCCGGCATGCAGCGGCAGTAATAATCGACGTTTTCGATGCGCTCGGCCCGCGGGCCGACGAGCGACATCTCGCCGCGCAGGATGTTGAAAAACTGCGGCAGCTCGTCGATGCGCGTGCGGCGCAGGATGCGGCCCACGGGCGTGACGCGCGGGTCGTGCTCCACGGTGAGCTGCGCGCCGTCCGGCTCCGCGTCCACGACCATGGAGCGGAACTTGACGAGGGTGAAACGCTCGCAGTTGCGCGTATAGCGCTGCTGGCGAAAGAGCACCGGCCCGCCGTCGTGCGCCTTGATGGCGATGGCCGCGGCGAGCATGAGCGGGCTGGTCACGAGGATGCCGACGAGCGAGAGCACGATATCCATCAGCCGCTTGACGGCCAGCTCCTCGATGTTCATGGCGCGGTTGCGGCACAGGTACACGAGCGAATCGCCCACGAACGTCTCCTGCGCGCTGTGGAACAGGATGTCCTGCACCGTGGGGATGACGAACAGGCGCTTGTTCCGCTCGAAGCAGTGGTCCATCAGCCGCAGGCGCAGCCTTGCGCTGATGCCGCCGACGATGACGGTGGAATACGGCGCGAGCTGCTCGAACAGCGCCGCTGCATCCTCCTCGTCCGCATGCAGCACGGCGGAGATGCGGTAGCGTTCGCGCACCGCCTCAAACTGGCGCAGCACCTGCGCCTCGTCGCTCTCGCCGCCGATGACGAGCGCCGCGTCGCGCACCGCGCGCAGGCGGTAATACAGGCGGTTGCCCAGCAGCAGCAGCAGCGAGCCGGCGCACCACTGCGCAAGCTGCATCAGCAGCAGCGGCAGCAGCGGCAGCAGCGCCTTGGCCGTGAGCGAGAGCACGAGATAGATGATGCAGTTGGCCAGGAACACCGCGATGAGCAGCGACGGCACGAGCTCCCGCAGGCGGATGATGCCGATGGAAAGGCAGCGGTACAGCGACGCGAGCAGCAAAAACACCGCCAGGTACAGCACCGCGAACACCACAAACCCCCAGAAGTGGAAATCCGTCTGCGGGTAGTAGCGCACCGTCGTGTACAGGAACGCGGCAAGCAGCGCGGCCGTGATCACAGCCTTGACGAGGAAGATCACGCCGTGCTTGAATTTTCGGATCGTCCAGCGCTTCAAATTCCGCTTCTCCCGGCCGGCACGGGCGGCTCCTGCGCCCGGCGGCCTGCGGCCATGAAACCAATCGATAGCCGCCTGTATCATATCATATATCGCGCGCTTTGGCAATCTTGCGACGCATTTTGCGCCCGGGATTCGCCTGCGCCGCGCGGGGGAGGCGGTCTTGCCCGCGGCAGGCGCAGACGGGTCGGCAACCGGCCTGCGCCGCGCGGCCCCGGGGGCGGGGTTGCCAGCGCGGCGCGCGGATGCTATGCTGATATCAGCAGCGCCCCACGGCGGGCGGAAGGGGGACGGCGGGATGCAGGAGGATATCAGGCGGGCGCTGGATGCGCTGGGGCTGGACGCGGCGCGGCGCGGCAGCGAGCAGCTGGCGGACCTCATAGAGCGGCTGCTGTCGCTTCCCGGCGCGCCCGCGCCCGCGCAGGCGTGCCGCGAGACGGCGGCGCGCTTTGGCGTGCGCGCCGTGCAGGTGGCGCGCAACGTGCGCGCGCTCAACCTGCGGCTGTGGGAAACGCCGCAGGGGCGCGCGGCCCTCGGCGGCCTGCTGCCCTGGCACGGGGGCGACGAGCCGCCCGGCAGCCGGGAGTTCCTGCTCGCGCTCGCGGCGCGCGTGCGCATCGGGCGCGCCGAACGGGCCGCGCGCGGCGGCTGAGGCGCGCGCAGGCAGGCGCATCGGCGGCGCAGGCGGGCGGCCTTCCGCCGGGGCGCTCAGGCGCGCAGGCACTCGAGGATCGGCTCGATATACTTCCGCTCGGAGATGTCGTAGGAGGAGGAGATCATGCGGATCACGGCCTCGTCCTCCGGGGTCTTGTCCTTCCTGGCCCGCAGCGAGCGCAGGAACAGCTTCATCATGGCGCGCGAGACGGCGGGCATCTTCTCGTAGCAGAAGCCGCCCGGGCAGTAGAACACCTGCACGCGCGCGCGCTCCGTTTGCGGAAAACTCTTCTCCAGCGCGGCCTGCACGCCGGGGCTTTCGCTCGGGCTTGCGCCCACGCAGAAGGCGACGAGCTTCTTGCCCTGCCAGCCGGGCAGGCGGCGCCTGAACCAGGCGAGCTTGCTGACGCCCCCGGCGCAGAGCCAGCTGCCAAACACGATGGCGTCGTAGGCGGCAAGATCCCGGCGGCCCGCCGCGCCAAGCGGGACGCAGTCCGCCCCGGCCGCCTCGGCGATCCATTCGGCGTAGCGTCTGGTAAAGCCGGTCTGCGAATGATAGATCACGATCGTTTTCATCGGTTTTGTTCTCCCCAGTGGTTCCGGTTGGTTTTGCGGACGCGCCGCTCCCTCCATGATACCGGCCGCAGCTCCCCCTTGTCAACCGGCCGCAGCAGCCGGCGCTGTGGACGCCGGTGCGCAGCGGGTATTGGCGAACGGGCCGCGCGCGTTTGACGAAGCGGCGGCCGCATGCTACAATACAGGGGCCGGGGCGCTCCCGCGCCGCGGCGGAAGGGGGTTTCCCATGGAGCAGCGCGAAGCCGGCGCGCCGCCGGTCGATTACATGCGCGAGATGGAACGCCACGGCCGCGCGGCGGTGGCGACGCTCGTGCTGGGCATCGCGGCGCTGACGTTCTCGCTGCTGCCGTTCCTGCTCCCGCTCGGCGTGCTGACCGGCGCGGCCGCGCTGATCACGGGGCTGCTGATGCGGCGGCATACGCTGCGCGTCAACATCCCGGAGGACCGCAAGAACGTCGCCGGCCGCTGGTGCGGGCTGATCGGCCTGCTGCTGAGCCTGGTCACGTTCCTGCTGCTGCTCGTTGCGACCCTTGGCGCGACGGCCGCGTAGGACGGCCGCGCGATCTTCACCGCCCGCGCCGCGGGCAGAAAGGTGAGCCATGCATCCGTATCTCCATGTGTTTGGACTGTCCATCCCATCCTTTGGCGTGATGATGCTGCTGGGCATCCTGGCGGCGTTCGCGCTGCTGTATGCGACGCGCCGGCGCGTCCCGTTCACGGAGGACGACCTGCTGACGATGGCCATTTACGCGATCATCGGCGGCTTTGTCGGCGCCAAGGTGCTCTACTGGATCGTGGAGCTGGACCGGATCGTCGCGGACCCGCACTTCATCTTGGAATCGCTCACGTCCGGCTTTGTGTTCTACGGCGCGCTGATCGTGGGGGCGCTGGCCATCTGGCTGTTCGCGCGGCGGCGCAGGCAGCCGTTCCTCGGTTATCTCGACCTTGTGGCCCCGTCGTTCATCCTGGCGCAGGGCTTCGGGCGCATCGGCTGCTTCCTGGCGGGCTGCTGCTACGGCGCGCCGTGCGATTCCCCGCTCTCGGTCGTCTACCCGGAGGGCGTCTCCGCGCCCGCGGGCGTGCCGCTGCTGCCGACGCAGCTGTTCGAGGCGGCGTTCTGCTTCCTCTATACGGCCGTGCTGGTGTGCATCTTCTTCCGTCAGAAGCGCTACGGCACGACCACTGGCTGGTATTTCGTCGGCTACGGCGTGTGGCGCTTCATCATCGAGTTTTTCCGCAGCGACGACCGCGGCGCCGTCGGCGCGCTGTCCACGTCGCAGTTCATCGGCATCTTCATCGTGCTGGCGGGCGCGGCGCTGCTGCTGCTCGTGCGGCGGGGCAAAACGCCCGCGCACATCCCGCCGCAGCCGGGCGCGGACGCTGCGGACGCGGATGCCGGAGCGGAGCGCCCCGTGGAGCCGCAGCCGGAGGACGCGGCGGCGGAAGCGGCGCAGGAACCCGCCGGGCCGGAGCCCGGCAGCAGCGCTGTGGACGTGGACGCCGGGCCGGAGCGCCCGGACGATGCGCCGGAGCAGGATGCGCCGCCGTGCGGCTGAGGCGCGCGGCGCGCAAAACGGCAGAATCAGGCGGCGGCTGACCGACAGGGGCGGCCGCCTTTTGCTCCCCCGGTTTTCCGGGATTGGAACTTGAGCGCCTTTTTCGCGCAGGCGTCCGCGCGCCGCAGGAACAGAATGCCTTCCGCAGCGCGCGCCCGTTCCCGTTCTGCTTCCATGCGGCGGCGCGCTGACTGCGGCCCCGGTTTCCCCCGGCGCGCCCGTTCTCATTCTGCTTCCGTGCGGTACACCGCTCCAGTTTCCCCGCGGCGCGCGCCCGCTTCCTATCCGTTTTTGCCCGGTCCTTCCGGCAACCCGGCGCGTTTCCTTCGCATTTTTATCCCCATTCCCTGCGGCACGACGCTCCGGTTTTCCCAGCGCGCCGCCGCGCGCTCCTCCCCGTTTCTGCCAAGCCCCCAGCGTGCCGCCGCACGTTTCCTTCCCATTTTTATCCCCATCCCCCGCGGCGCGAAAAAATTTTTTTGGAAAAATGCAAAATGGGTGCAACTTTTTGGGCGTTTCGCGGGTCTCTATATATAGAGAGGTCTGTGACAGGGATATGTGTGCCCGCCGCCCGGCGGGCGCAGAGCGCCCCGCAGCAAAACCGTTCAGGAGGGAATTGACGCTATGAAAATAAAGAAAGCGATGTCCTGCCTGCTCGCCGCCGCGCTGCTTGCGGCCTGCCAGCCGACGCCGGAGGAGGACGTGGTGGTGAACAAGGGGGACGGGGCGGCCATAGCGGAAGCGCCGGCGGGACGATATGCGGCGCCGGAGCGGTATGCGGACGAACTGACGTTCCAGGCGGCGGGCGTCGACACCCGCGTGCGGATTGACGCGGCCGTCTCCGTGCCGGAGGTCGAACGCTACCCCGTGTACGCCGTGAGCCCCGCCGCCTATCCGGAGGCGACCGCCCGGCAATTCATCTCGGCCTGCCTGAACGGGTACGAGGGCTTCACCGGCTGTACGGGGGACGGCACGACAAAAGCCATGGCGCAGCAGCTGATCGAAGAATACCAGGCGGTGCTGGAGCCGGAGCATCCGCTCTGGCAGCGGATGCGGGAAAACAATGATTATTCCGAGGAGCGCAGGGAATATACCCTCCAGGAATTTGAGCAGGCCATTCGGGAGTTGCAGGACGCCTATTCCTCGCTGCCGGACGCCATCACCGGCACGCCGTATACGGAGGGAACGCCGCTGGCGGCGGACATGGACATCCTGTTTGACGCCGGCGGCCCCGTACCGGGCACGGTCTCCCTGCGCCAGTGGTCCCCGTCCAACCATGTGTACGCATATACCGCGGGACGCCGGTACGGCAGCCCCTCCTTTCGCTTGGAATGGCCGAGCCAGCATGCCTGCTATGCGCAGCTGACGATTTCCGAGGAGGAGGCGCGGCAAACGGCCGATGCGTTTGTCGCCGCGCTCGACATCCCCGACCTGCTGTGCGTCGCAAGCGGCGGCGAGGTCTGGTCGCGGTTGGACATCTTCCTTCTGGAATGGACGAAATCTCCGGTCTACGTGTTCGTCTATACGCCCGCGGTGGATGGCGCAGCGATGGAATATGTGGACGTGGAGTACCTGTTCGATTGCCTGGACTGGAACTTGCACCACCCCGAGGGATTCAGCAACGACGTGTGGCGGCAGAACGCGCTGTATGTGTTCGTGAGCGAAGCGGGCGTGGAGTGCGTCTCGTGGCAGAACGCGATGAGGGCGGAGCGGACGGCGGCGCTTGCGGAAAACGCGGCCCTGCTGCCGTTTGACGCGGTCATGGAGCGGTTTTCGGAACAGATTCGGTATGGCACGAACTTTCGCAGCACGGCGTCGGAGGAATTTCTGCGGCCCGACCGGCAGACGCTGACGATCGACCGCATCGCGCTCGGCTATGCCTGCGTGCTGGACGGCGAAGGCGCGGACAGCTACCGGCTGACGCCGGTGTGGGATTTTTACGGGAGCATGGTGGAGGAATACGACGAGCCGCTTTCGGAGGGCTCCGGCTGGGCGACCAACGAGAACGGCGAAGTGGAAGAGACGGCGCTCGGCCGCAGCTTTTTGACGATCAATGCCATCGACGGCAGCGTGATCGACCGCATTGCCGGCTACTGACGCGCGGCGCGGTATGCGGGGGGATGTGGCCCCACCCGCGCACGGTATCTGCATGAAAACCGAAAGAGTGGATGTGCCAAAAATGGGAGGATATATTGTGCGAAACTGCTTGCACTTCTTTCAGAAACATGCTATATTACCTGCATCAAAAGAGCGCCTGCGGGGGGCGGCGCGGCGGACGGGGGAAATCCGTTCCGGCAGCGGCCGGGCGGGAACCGGCCGCCGGACAGACAAAACAGTTCATCTACCAACACTACCAACACGTTCAGCAGCAACTTTCCATCCCCGGACAGACGGCGGCCCGAAAAACAGACGGCCGCGAACCGTTTCCCCTTTCTCCATTTGCCGCGCGCCGGGGCCCGGACGGCCCGGGGCCAATCCCCGCACCGGCGCGCACACCCGCCGCAGAAGGTGGTGATGCCTATGATTGTGCGAAAATAAAAAAGTCCCTGTAAACAAAGGCTGCGACCCCTGCGCCGGGAATCCCCGGCACGCGTTTACAAGGACTGCTTCTATTATATTTCTCCATGAAAAAAGAATCAACAGGAAAGGAGTATATTGATGAAGAAGCGGAGATTTTTGGCTTGTGTGGTCTGTCTGACCATGCTGCTGGCGTTCGCTGCAACGGCAAGCGCTGCCGTAACATACTATAATTTCCACGGTTCGTGCAGGAGGTTTTTCAATACGGAGGAAATGCTGCAGAAGAGTTCGGACGAAACGTGGTCGGAGTTTTCTATTAGGGCTACGACGCTTCGGTATGAAAATGGTTCTCGCAATTATGCAAATGCTGTGGTGCAAACGCTCTCAGGAATCGTGTGTGCATTTCCACAGCAGATAACGCGCGGAGTTAAAGCAACTTTTTCTCCAAAGACTGCAGCTTCCGCTGATGAAAACAAAGTAAATGCGCGGCTGTTCAATTCCTACTATCTCTATGAAAAAACCGAAGATGTCAAGTTGACGATCGGCGGTGAGGTGAGCGGCGTACTGGGTGGTTAACCATAATCGTTCGATAGGAACTGGTGGGGCGCAATTCGCACCCCATCGAATTGCATTTTGGTTACAGAGGAGGTCCATCATGCGTCAAACTCATGTGTTAAAATCGTTGCTGGCGCTGCTCGTTGCGCTCGCCGCGCTGCTTGCGGCCTGCCAGCCGACGCCGGAGGAGGGGGTTGTGGTCGACCGGCAGGACGGGGCGCTGGAGGAGGCGATCGCCGCCACGCCCGCGCCCGCGGCGCGGTACGAAGCGCCGCAGCGCTGGCAGGAGACGTTCGAGGTGCGCGGGCAGACCGTGCGCATCGACATGCCGGTCGAGGTGGCGGACGCCAGCGAATACCCGGTGCTGACGGTGCAGCGCGCGCCGTTCACCGCACAGCGCTGCGTCGAGGCGGTGGAGGCATATCTGGGCGCTGCGGCATGGCTGCGGGAAACGGAATACAGCTATGAGGAGATCCTGACGGATCTGCGCGTGGCACAGCGTGGCGCGGCCTATCAGGACATAATGACGGGGGAGGTCTCCTTTGTGCCCTACGAGGGGCAGCAGGAGGAGATCGACCGCCTCAAGGCGCTGCTGGCCGGGGCCGCGGCGCAGGAGGAGACCTATGTGCCGCTGGACGCGGAGACGCTGGACTTTCCGGCCGCCGGCCGGTATGTGCGCACCGAGGAGGGAGAAGGCGCATACCTGCGGGCGGGCAATACCTTTTTGAGCATCAGCAGCCACCGCGGCGGGTCGGTGCAGCCGGAGAGCTGGGTGCTGCTGGGCAACGCCTTTGTCGGCGAGGAGCCGCACGCGCTGGAGCACGTCGTCATCACCGAGGAGGAGGCGGTCGCTGCCGGGGAGGCATTCCTTGAACGGCTGGGGCGGCCGGACTTCCGGCTGGCGCGCAGCGAAAAGGCGCGTATGCTCGATTCCAACAGCGAGTATCCCTATGCGACGCTGGGCGAAGGATACCTGCTGACCTATGTCGTGAGTGCGGAAGGCGCTATCCCCTGCCTCTACGATGAGTATTCCGACAGCCCGCTGCTGGCCTTCCTGCAAAAGCAGGAGCAGTACGACCGCACATGGTTCCAGGAGACGCTTGCGCTGTTCTTCACCGAAGAGGGGCTGCGGAT
Organism: uncultured Eubacteriales bacterium; assembly: GCA_900550525.1. Taxonomy (GTDB): domain Bacteria; phylum Bacillota; class Clostridia; order Christensenellales; family CAG-138; genus Aphodomorpha; species Aphodomorpha intestinavium. The sequence goes on along the minus strand of URSN01000074.1, from coordinate 467 downwards.
GTTTACCTGGGACAACCCGCAGGCACTCGTCGCTACGGCCAATGAAAACGCGGCGCTGCTGCCGTTTGATCAGGTGCAGCAGCACGTGCGCGACCTGCTGCACATCGGCCTGCCGGCCTATGACGAGGAGGCGGACGCGCATGGGGAGCTCGTGTTCACCCGTATGGCGCTGACAAGCGTGTTGCAGCGCATCCCCAACCAGAGCGACGAGGCGCTCCTTGTACCCGCGTGGATGCTGCTGCTGACGACGCAGCGGCAGCAGGAGCAGGGGCTTGCAGAGAGCGTGCTGCTGATCAACGCGCTCGACGGAAACTACATCAACCGCTGGGCCTGACGGCCGCGGAGGGGCCCGGCGAGGGCGGCGGATGCGGGCGGGCGTGCGGCCCCCGGCGGGCGCAGAGCGCCCCGCAGCAAAGCCGTTCAGGAGGGGATTGACGCCATGATCAGGTGGGACTTGACGCTAAGAA
>URSN01000073.1 GCA_900550525.1 uncultured Eubacteriales bacterium | reverse complement strand
CGACCTACCTAAAGCTTGGCGGGCAGCCTTTATATCGCTTTTATTTGGTCTTGCTTCGAATGGGGTTTACATGTGCCCCCGCTGTTACCAGCAGGGCGGTAGTCTCTTACACTGCCCTTCCACCCTTACCGGCTTATGGCCGGCGGTATATTTCTGTTGCACTTTCCCTGGAGTCGCCTCCGCCTGGTGTTGCCAGGCACCCTGCCCTGCGGTGCTCGGACTTTCCTCCCCGCCGTATGGAGGGGCGGCCGTCTGTCTTACTCGCAAAGGTCCGGCGTCACTGCTGCTGAGCGTACAGCAGCCTGCCGCAGTTTTCACATTCCAGGAGCGTGCCGGGCGCGGACAGGCGTTTGAGCAGCGCCATCGGCAGCGACATGTTGCACCCGGAGCACTTCCCGTTCTCCACCTTGACCACCGGCGCGCTGTGGTGCTGCCGCGCGCGGCGGTAGCGCTGCATCGTGGTGGGATCGATGTCCCGCTCGATGCGGCTGAGCTTGAGGTCGAACGCCGCGAGCTCCTCCGCGCTGTCGGCGCGCTCCTGCTCGCACACGGCGCGCAGCTGGTCGTATTCCTTCTTGGCCTTGCCGGCGGTCTGCCGCGTGGTCTGGTATTCCTCTGCCGCGGCGGCCATCTCGGTGAGCATCGTCTTTGCCTCGCGCGCGGCGGCGGCCATCTCGCGGCTGAGCTTTTCGATATCGCCGCGCAGCTCCGTCATCTCCTCGGCGGTGCTCTCCTCGTCCTGGCGGATGGTATCGAACTCGCCGCTCTCGAGCGAGAGCTGCTTTTCCAGCTGGTCGGCCCGCTCGCCCAGGCGCTTGGCCTGCGCGGCGCGCGCTTCAAGCTCCTCGTTGAGCCGCGCGATGGTCGCCTGCTGGGTCTTGAGCAGCCGGTGCAGCTTGCTCAGCCGCACGCGCGCGGGCGTGGAGCGGACGGCCGCCTCCGCGCGCTCCTTTTCGAGCTCCGTTTGCTGATAGGCCAGCAGCGCTTCCAGTCTTGTCATGGTCATCCCTCCTGCATCCGGCGCAGCGGGTCGCTCTCCGCCTGCGCCACCTGATATTGTACATCATTCTCCACGGCCTGTAAACGGGCAATCAGCGCCTCGAGCACGACGCGCTCGGTGGCATAGTGCCCGCAGGCGAGCAGCGCCACGCCGCGCACGCGCGCCTCCAGCGCCTGATGGTGGCGGCATTCGCCCGTGACAAAGGCGTCCGCGCCGGCCTGCGCCGCCGCCGCAATATCCGACCCGCCCGCGCCGCCGACGAGCGCGACCGTGCGCACCATGGCGTCCGCCTCGCCCGAGACGAGCGCCGTGCAGCCGAGCGCGCGCTCGGCAAGCGCCGCGAACGCGGCCAGCGGCAGCGCCTCCGGGAGCGTGCCGACGCGGCCGAGCCCCTCCGGCGGCAGCGGATGCACGCCCGTAAGCCCCAGCCGCGCGGCCAGCGCGTCGTTCACGCCGCCGGGCGCGGCGTCCAGATTCGTATGCGCCGCGTACAGCCCCACCCCGCGGCGGATGAGCCGGTAGACGGCGGCGGTATCCGGCGCGTCCCTGAGGATGCGTTTTGCGCCGGAGAACAGCACGGGATGATGCGTCAGTACCAGCTGCGCGCCGCAGTCCGCCGCCTCGTCCGCCACCTCCGCCGTGCAGTCCCGCGCGACGAGCACGCGCTCGATCCGCTCCGTCTCCGGGCTCACGAGCAGGCCCACGTTGTCCCAAGCAAGCGCCAGCTCCGGCGGCGCGATCCGCTCCATGTCCGCAATCCAGTCGTTCAGACGCATGGCGATCCTCCTTCATATGCTTCCAGTATGGCGCGCATCGCGGCGGCCTTGCGCAAAAGCCGCTCCTCGCCCGCCGTGCCGCGCGCGGTCCGAAGGCGCAGCTCGCACTGGGCCAGGTGCCGCCGCACGAGCGCGCCGAGCAGCGGCTCGCGCTGTTCAAACGCGCGGTAGCCGACCGTAAAGCAGTCCGCGGGGAAGCCCTCCGGCCATCCGTCGCGCCCGCCGGGCGCGGGCGGCAGCACGGAAAAGACCTCGTACAGCCTGCCGCCGTCGGCCACGACATGATCCTGCGCCACGCGGTAGCCGTGCGCGTACAGATAGCGGCGGATGTCCTCACCCGCGCGCATGGGCTGCAGCACGGCCAGGCGCGCGCCCATCAGCGGCGATGGGCAGGCGTCAAGCAGGCGCGCCATCAGCGTGCCGCCCATGCCGAGCAGCGCCACGGCGTCCGCCTCTCCCTCCCGCAGGACGGAGAGCCCGTCGCCCGTGCGGAACCCGATGCGCTCCTGCACGCCCGTGAGCCGTGCGAGCGCGCGCGCCTTGGCAAGCGACGGCGCGCTCACATCCGACGCGATGCAGCGGGTGCACATGTCCCGCTGCACCAGCGCGCAGGCGAGGCGGCCATGGTCGCACCCGACGTCCGCGACCGTCGCAGCGCCCGTGAGCAGCGCGGCGGCCGCCTCCAGCCGGGGCCGCAGATGCAGCCGCGGCGCGTTCCGTCCCGGCAATGGCGTCACCCCCCTGCGGCGGGCCGCCCGCCTTTCTTTCTACTCAATTATACGGAGCGGAGCGCGCATTTGCAAGCGCGGCGCGCCGCACGAACACGGGGCGCGCCGCGCGCCGGTCCGGCCCGGCGCGGGACGCGCCCCGCGAACGTCCGCCCTCAGCGGCCGGTCAGCTTCTCCAGCGCGGCCAGGCACAGGCTCGTGCAGAACACCTCCGCCGCCTGCTCAAGCTCCGGCAGCGTCGGATACGTCGGGGCGATGCGGATGTTGCTGTCGTCCGGGTCCTTGCCGTAGGGGTACGTCGCGCCCGCGCCGGTCATGGTCACGCCCGCCTGCCTGCACAGCGCGAGCGCGCGCTTTGCCGTGCCGGGCATGGCGTACAGACTGATGAAATACCCGCCGCGCGGCCGGTGCCACTCGGCCGTGCCCGTCGGCGCGACCAGCGCGTCGAGCGCGCGCAGCACCGCGTCAAACTTCGGCTTGAGGATGGCGGCATGGCGCTGCATGTGTGCAAGCGTATGCGCCTTATCCTTCAAAAAGCGCACGTGCATGAGCTGGTTGACCTTGTCAAAGCCGATGGTCTGGAACGTCAGCAGGCCGACCAAATGGGCAAGGTTCTCTTCGCTTGCGGCCAGGCAGGCGACGCCCGCGCCGGCGAACGTGACCTTGGAGGTGGAGGCAAACTCGTACACGCGGTCCGGGTTGCCCATCTCGCGGCAGAGCGAGAGCATCTCCACAAACGGCACGAACGGGCCGTCAAACTCGTGGATGCAGTAGGCGTTGTCCCACATCAGCGCAAAGTCCGGCGCGCCGGTGCGCATGGCCGCGATGCGGCGGCACGCCGCCTCGCTGTACACAAAGCCGTCGGGGTTGGAATACTTGGGCACGCACCACATGCCCTTGACCGCCGGGTCGAGCGCGAAGCGCTCCACCGCGTCCATATCCGGCCCGTCCTCGCGCAGCGGCACGGTGATGAGCTCCATGCCGAACGACTGCGAGAGGTGGAAGTGCCGGTCGTAGCCGGGCGCGGGGCAGAGGAACTTCACCACCGGCTCCTGCGACCACGGGCGCGGGCTGTGCAGCAGGCCGTGCGTATACGCCTTGGCGATGAGGTCGTACATCAGGTTCAGGCTCGCGTTGCCGCCGGCGAGCACCTCCTGCTCCTTCACGCCCAGGATGTCCGCAAACAGGCGCTTGCAGGCGGGCAGGCCGTCCACGCAGCCATAGTTGCGCACGTCCGTGCCGTCGCAGGTGAAGTCACCGTCGTCAAGCGTATGGAGCAGCCCGTTGCTCAGGTCGAGCTGGTCCGCCGCGGGCTTGCCGCGGGCAAGGTTGAGCGAAAGCCCCTTCGCCGCGAGGGCGTCGTACGCCGCCCTGACGCGCGCGTATTCCTGTTCGAGCTGGTCTCGTGTCATCTGCCGGTACTGCATGCGTCCCACCCTTTCTTTTTTCGATAGTATTGCTATATTGTGCGCCAAAACGCAGGATTTGTCAAGTCATCCTGCAAAAATTCCTGCGCTCCGCCAGCAGGAAAGGGCGAGGCCAACGGGCGCCGGCGCAAAAGCGCCGTCAGCGGGCGGACGTCCCTTCGCGGCGCGGCGCGGGGTTGCAAAATCCACGCAAGATGGTACAATAGGTAGCAATGTTCAACAGCGGGCGCGTGCGCCCGGAAAGAGGCATCATGCAGGAAATGAATCCCAGGGAAGCGGCGGAGCAGGCGCGCTTTCAAAGCGCCATGCAGGCAAGCATCGACCGGCTGCACGAAACGGCGCGCGGCACGGTCGGCGACAGTCTCTCGTTCCGCCTGATCGACTGCTCGGCAAAGGAGCGCGCCTACACGCTGCGCGCCTCGACGGCCGAGTGGATGCGCAACGTCAACCATACGCTGCACGGCGGCATGTGCGCCGCGGTGCTCGACCAGGCGATGGGCTTTGCGGCCTACTGCGCCATGCCCGCGCCCGGCATCGCCCCCACGATCCAATTGCAGGTGAACTACCTGCGCGCCATCCCCGTGGGCGAGGATGTGAACGTGCGCATGCGCGTGGTCTCCGCGACGAAGCACCTGATCCACATCACCGCCGAGGCGTGGACGGGCGAAAACGAAGGCCGCACCTGCCTGACGGCCAGTGCGACCTACTTCTTCCGCGCGGCGGACGCCGCCGCGCCTACACGAACAGATTGAACAGCAGCGTATCCTCGCTGATGACGGTGTAGGCAAAGCCCTTTGCCTCCATCCGCTCCAACAGGGACTGGTAATCGGACGCGCGCGCAAGCTCCACGCCGATGAGCACCGGTCCCTTTTCCTTGTCGTTGGACTTGGTGTACTCAAAGCGGGCGATGTCGTCGTCCGGCCCGAGCACCTCGCCCACGAACTCGCGCAGCGCGCCCGGGCGCTGCGGGAACTGGACGATGAAATAGTGCTTGAGCCCCTCGAACACCATCGCGCGCTCCTTGATCTCCTGCATGCGCGCGATGTCGTTGTTGCTGCCGGAGAGGATGCATACGACCGTCCTGCCGCGGATCTCGTCGCGGTACTGGTCGAGCGCGGCGATGGGCAGCGCGCCGGCCGGCTCAAGGACGATGGCGCTGTCGTTGTACACCTGCAAAATGGTGCCGCACACCTTGCCCTCCGGCACGACGGCGATGCCGTCGAGCACCTCGCGGCAGATGCGGTACGTCAGGTCGCCCACGCGCTTGACGGAGGCGCCGTCCACGAACTTGTCCACCTTTTCGAGCGTGACGGGGCCGCCCGCCTCGAACGCCGCCTGCATGCTGGCCGCGCCCGCCGGCTCGCAGCCGATGAGCTTTGTGTGCGGACCGGTGCCCTTGACGTACGTCCCGACGCCCGCCATCAGGCCGCCGCCGCCGATGGTGCCGAAGATGTAGTCGATCTCGGGCACGTCGTCGGTCATGATCTCAAGGCCGACCGACCCCTGCCCGGCGATGACCTGCGGATCGTCGAAGGGATGGATGAACGCCATGCCGTGCTCGTCGCAGTAGGCGCGCGCGGCGGCTGCGGAATCGTCGAACGTATCGCCGGCGAGCACGATCTCCACAAACTCGCCGCCAAAGCGCTGCACCTGGCGGATCTTCTGCTTGGGCGTGGTGACCGGCATGAAGATGCAGCCCCTTACCGCAAGCTCGCGGCAGGAAAAGGCCACGCCCTGCGCGTGGTTGCCGGCGCTGGCGCAGACCACGCCGCGGCTGAGCGCCTCCTCCGGGAGCGAGTGCATCTTGTTGTACGCGCCGCGGATCTTGAAGGAGCGGACGACCTGCAGGTCCTCGCGCTTGAGGTACACGCTGCACCCATACTGCTCGGAGAGCACGTCGCTGCGCATGAGCGGCATGCGCTTGAGCACCTTTTTGAGCCGCTGTTCGGCCCGGATGATGTCCTGCAGGGACACGGGTTGTTCCATTCCATCGTTCCTCGCTTTGATAAAATACGGCACTACTATATCATATATCTTCCGCGCTGAAAAGCGGATTTTTCCCTTTTCTTTCCCGGACGTGCGCAAAGCGTTCCCGGGCGGGGGGGCGGCGCAGGCCGCAGCGCGCGGCGCGGCAGGGACGGGATGCGCGCGGCAGGGATGGGATGAAAAGCGGAGCGCAGGACAGGGGCGCGGCGTGGTTCCCCGCGAAGCCAGACGCGGCGGCGGGACGAGAGCGCGGCGCGCGGCGCAAAGCGACGAAAAAAGCGGTTGACAAAGCGGTCTACAGACGTTAAACTCGACGTAGGGTTTAATGGCATTAAACCAGCTGCAATGCCCTGCGGCCGTGACGGCAGCCGCGCTCCGCAGGGGCAAAAAGGAGGGTGCGATATGCGCGAACATGCGCTGGGCGAACGGGAGCTGCGCTTTGCGGAGCTGATCTGGGCGCACGAGCCGGTCGCCTCCGGCGAGCTGGTGCGGCTCGCCGAACGGGCGCTGAACTGGAAAAAATCGACGACCTACACGATGCTGCGGCGGCTGTGCGAGCGCGGCCTGTTTGAAAACGACGGCGGCACGGTGCGCGCGCGCATGAGCGAGGCGCAGCTGCGCGCGGCGCAGAGCGAGCGGTTTGTGGAGGATGCGTTCGGCGGGTCGCTGCCGCGCTTTGTGGCGGCGTTCGCCTCCCGCCGCCCGCTCGACGAGGCGGAGATCGCTGAGCTCAGGCAGCTGATCGACCAGAGCGAGGCCGGGCGATGACGGGCGCGGGATTTTGGGAGCGCCTCTTTTTGCAGCTGCTGAACATGGGGCTCGGCGGCGGCGCGGTCATCCTGCTGGTGCTGCTGTGCCGGCTCGCGCTGCTGCGCGCGCCGAAGCGCTACGCCTATGCGCTCTGGGCGCTGCCGCTCATCCGGCTGCTCGTGCCGTTCACGCTGCAGAGCGCGCACAGTCCCCTGCCGCTGACGGCGCAGCCGATCCCGCAGGACATCGCGCTGATGCAATCGCCCCGCGTGCACACCGGCGTGGACGCGCTCAACGGCGCGGTCAACGGCCTGTTGCCGGCGGGTACGCCGCAAGCGAGCGCAAACCCGCTGCAGATTTTCATTGCCGTCGCTACGGCGCTGTACCTTATCGGTCTTTTGGCCATGTTGCTGCACGGACTGGTCGCGCTGGTCCGGCTCCGGCGGCGCCTTGCAGGGGCCGTATGCCTGGAGAACGGCGTCTATGAGGCGGCCGGCATCCCCACGCCGTTTGTGCTCGGCCTGTTGCGGCCGCGCATCTATCTGCCGGTTGGCCTCAACGGGGCGGAGCAGGCGCACGTGCTGGCGCATGAACGGGCGCACATCCGCCGTCTGGACCATGTCACGCGGTTGTTGGCGTATCTTGCGCTGTGCCTGCACTGGTGGAACCCGCTCGTCTGGCTCGCTTTCCGGCTGAGTGCGCGCGATATGGAGCTTTCCTGCGACGAGCGCGTACTCGCCACTTCCGGCGCGGACATCCGCACGGGGTATGCGACCACGCTGTTGAACCTGTCCGCCACGCGCGCACGCCTGCCGGGTACGCCGCTTGCCTTTGGCGAAAGCGACGCAAAAACGCGTATTACAAACGTATTGCGCTACCGCAGGCCTGCGCTCTGGCTTTCCGCCGTCGCCTCGCTGGTGTGTCTGCTCGCCGCAGCCTGCGCGCTCACGAGCCGCGCGCAGGAGACGGCGCCCACCGTCCCGCATGGCACGTACGGCGTGCGCGATATTCTGTACGCCGCGCCGGTATATTCCTTCTCCTACGCATCGGCTGAGGATGCGCCGCAATACGCCGTCGACGAAACGGGGACGCTCCTGGAACGGGGCGGCCTGTCCTCGATGGACGGTAAGCATGAGGCTGATGAGTGGGTGCCGCTCGGCGCGCTGCAACGGACGGATTTCGATGCAGTCTCGTTCTCCGCGCTGTTCCCGGTCCCCAACTACCCCGAAACCTTTTCGCCCGATGTCGTCGCCGCGGATGTGGCGGCCGTTTGGGCGCTCGCGCCGACGGCGGGAAGCGCGCAGGACGCGCTGTTGCTGGAGACGCATGGCGGCGAAATGCTGCTGTTGCTTGCAAGCGGTTCGCTTAAAGCCGACGGGACCCATGCGCGCTGGCTCTTCGCGCTGAACGACGCAGGCGTTCCGTTCGATACGGTCGCCATCGAGCGGAGCATTGGCGAATCGCTCTCGCTGTCACAGCCGGTGCGATGCTTTGCCTATTACACCGATCCCGGTGCGCCGGGCTGGTATCTGATCGCCTGGATCTGCGGCGACGATATGGGGTACAGCATATTGACCTGTAACGAAGCGAGCGGTGCGTGCCAATTGCAGGGGAACACGCTGTTGCAGGGCGCTGCCGTATCCGATGCACCCGTGCTGTGCGGGCCGCATCTGGGGGAAGAAGGGCAGGAGATCCGGCTTGACGCCGTCCTGTCCAACGATCCGCTGCTCGCCCTTGTCTCACGCACGGCGGATGGCGCGCGTGAGACGCGCGCCGTCTCCGGCGCGCCGTCGCTGACCATATTCCCCACAACGGACGGGCCGATCGAACTCGGCTACTCCTATCGTGAACAGGCCGGCGCGATCGACGCGCCGGCGGATCAGGCGGGCGGCGAATCATAACACGCCAAGGCTATTTCATACAAGCGCCCCGCGGAACGGTCGTTCCACGGGGCATTTTCACGATTGGCGCGCGGCGGTTTACTGCTGGCGCACAGCGGCTTACTGCACGGCAGCGGCGGCGTTGGCGGCGTCCTCCGCCTCCTGACGGAGGATGCACTTGCGGCGCACATGCATCGAGCAGAGGAAATGCGCGACCGCCGTCACCGTCCAGGAGATGGGATAGGACAGATAGATGATCTCCAGCGACGGCCAGATGCGGAACACCGTCCACACCCACACGACGCGCAGCAGGCAGCAGCCCACGAGCGTCACGGTCGTGGAGAGCATGGAGCGCGCCAGCCCGCGCAGCACGCCGGAGCCCACCTCCATGAAGGCGAGCATGAAATACGGCCCGATGAGCGTATACGTGCGCGCAAGGGCGACCTCCACTGCCATATCGGAGGAGACGTACAGCCCGATGAGCGGGTAGCGCAGCGAAAAGTCCTGCGCCATGCGGACGAGCGCGTCGTACACCGAAGCGTCGCCGTGGGGGTGATACCGGCCGAGCACGTCGCCGACGGCGGTGGCGCACTTGCGGTAGGGCTTGTCGCGCGTGAGGCCGTCCTCATACATCGCGTACAGAATGCGGCGGTGGACGGGCTTGAGCCCATCGCGCACGACGGGCAGAGCGCGCCCGACGATGACGGACA
>URSN01000072.1 GCA_900550525.1 uncultured Eubacteriales bacterium | reverse complement strand
TCGGTCGTGGGCGTGCCCGGGCCCGTCCCGTCCCCGCGCTCCACCGCCGCCATGGCGGTGAACACGGCGTAGACATGGTCCAGCCCTTCCATGGAGCCGTTCTCGTCGGTGGAGACCACGCCCGTGATGCGCGAGAGCGCCGAGAAGCGGTACCCCTCCGGGATGCCGCCCGGCTGCGCGAGCGCGGCCGCAAGCGCCTCCATCACCAGGTCGTAGAGCGCGTCGTTGCCCACGTTCTTTTTGGTAAATTCCGTGGGGATGAACAGCGTCTCGCGCGGGCTGAGGCTGTTCTTCATATCATAGTCGTCGTAGCCGGTGCTGTAGCCCGCGTCGTATGCCGTGCCGCCGGACCAGTTGTCCGAGGGCTTGTTCATATAGCCGCCGTTGCTGGCCGAATAGTAGCAGGGCATGACCGCGCCGCCGAGCAGCAGCACGTCGTTCATCGTGGCGTCCACAGCCTCGATGACGTTCGTATTGGCGCTGTTGTAGCCCTTGTAGACCTGGTCGGACGCGGTGTCGCCGATGTCGTAGGCGCCGCTGCCGCCCAGGCGCGGCAGCGCATAGTTCTTCGCGGCGACCGCCTGCGCCTTGAGCGCCTCGAGCGGGAAGGAATTGCTCATCTCATGGGCGACCACGCCGTAGAGGTAGTGCGAGAGCGGCACGCGGTTGACCACCTGCAGCACGCCGTCCTGCGCCGTGACGGACAGGTGCCCGAGATAGGAACGGCTGTAGCCGGCCACCGGGAGCGTCAGATACCCCGCCGTGCGCCTGAGCTGCGCGCGCTCGATGGTCGCGCACGGCCCGCTGTACAGCTCGCCCAGGGAGGAATGCGTCACGGTCACGGCGGCGCCGTCGGCGCGGAGCGTCAGTTTGCCGCCGGTGAACGAAACGCCCGTTTCGGCCAGCCGGTACGCGCCCGTGACGGATACGGTCAGGCTGCCCGCGCCCTCGGTGGAGAGCAGCACGCGCACCATGGCCGGCTCCGCGCTCGCGGGCGCGGCGGCCGGGGCCGCCGTGAGCAGCAGCAGCGCCGCAAGCGCCAGCGCCAGTATCCTTTTGGGCCGCAGTCCGCCAAACGCGCTTTGCATGACCGAACATCCTTTCCGTACGCGGGCGCGCCGGGGCGCGCGGCGTACATATACGTTCATTGTAGTGCATGGCGCAGGGCAAGTAAAGCCTGCGCGGGCAGGGTTTACGGATGTTTCACATTGCGGGCGCGGCCCTCCGCCGCCGCGCTCATACGCTCCGCGCGGCGCAGGCGAACGCGCAGGCGGGGTCGTCCCGCAGCGCGGCGGCCGCCGCCTGTGCCGCCTCCGCCGTGGGGAAGAGGCCGAACACCGTGCTGCCGCTGCCGCTCATGCACGCGCCGAGCGCGCCGAGCGCGAGCAGGCGCTCCCGCAGCAGGCCGATCTCCGGCACGAGCGCCGTGGCCGGCCCCTCCAGCGCGTTGTACAGCCGCGCCGCCAGTGCGGGCGCATCCCCCGCTGCGAGCGCAGCGAGCGCGCCCGCCGTATCCGGCAGGGGCTGCGGCAGCGTCAGCGCGCGGAACAGCTTCCCCGTGGACACGCCCTGCCGGGGTCTGGCCAGCGCAAGGTGCAGCTGCGCCCCCATCCGCAGCGGCGTGAGCGCCTCGCCCACGCCCTGCACGCGGCACAGGCCGCCCTTGAGGCAGAAGGGCACGTCCGCCCCCACGCGCAGCGCGATGTCGTACAGATCGCGCTCCTCCGCCTCGCCGTACATGCGCTGCAGCGCCCGCAGCGCCGCCGCCGCATCCGCGCTCCCGCCGCCGAGGCCCGCCTCGGCCGGGATGCGCTTGTACACATGGATGCGCGCGCCGCGCCCGGTCAGCGCCCGGTAGCGCTCCGCCGCCGCGCGCAGCGTGTTGCGGTAGGGCAGCAGCATGCCCGTGCAGGTGACGATGACCTCGCGGCTGCGCGTGACCGTCACCTCGTCGTGCAGGTCGATCGTGACCATCAGCGAGTCGAGCAGGTGGTACCCGTCGGCGCGGCGTCCCGTCACGCCGAGGGTCAGGTTGATCTTGGCATACGCCCGTTCCTGGACCGTTTTTTCCATGACGCCAGTATACCACAGCCCTTAACAGATAGGTATCACATCCGGGTGAAAAATATGCTATACTGATACCGTCTCAGCAATGAAAAGAAGGAAGGTTCCTGTCGTCATGCAGCTCTCCCCCCTGTGCAGCGGTTCCAGCGGCACCGCCACGTATGTCGAAATGGGCGGCCTGCGCCTGCTCGTGGACGCGGGCGCGACCGGCCGGCGCATCGAGGCGCTGCTCGGCGAGGCCGGCGCAAGCGCAGGCGCGCTCGACGCGATCCTGCTCACGCACGAGCACATCGACCATGTGCAGGGCGCCGGCGTGCTCGCGCGGCGCTACGGCCTGCCCGTGTACGCCGCGGCGGAGTGCTTCGCCGCGCTCCCGGCGGCGGTGGGCGCCATACCGCCGGGACAGGTGCGCGTGTTCGAGCCGGACCGCCCGTTCCGCCTCGGCGGCGGGGAGATCCTTCCGTTTTCCACCCCGCACGACAGCGCGCACGCGGTCGGCTTCCTGTTCGAGGATGCGGACGGCCGCTGCGCGGTGATGACCGACGTGGGGCATGTGAGCGAGCGGATGCTCGACCTGGTGACCGGGAGCGGCGCGCTGCTCATCGAGGCCAACCACGATGTGGATATGCTCCTCTGCGGCGCATACCCCTACCCGCTTAAGCGGCGCATCCTGTCCGGCACGGGCCACCTGTGCAACGAGGACGCCGCGGCGGCCATCGTGCGCCTGGCAAAGCGCGGCATGCGCGAGTTTCTCCTGGGCCACCTGTCCCGCGAGAACAACACGCCGGAGCTGGCCGCCGTGACGGTGCGCGCCGCGCTAGAGGAGGCCGGCTTTGGCAGCGAGGTGCGCGTGACCGTCGCCGCGCGCGACCATGCCACCGGCGCGTTCCCCTGTATCCCGGCCGCAGCGGCGCGCTGCGCGCCGCGCCCGCCACCGCGCGCCCCGGCTCCGCCGCATGCGCACAGCAAGGAGGTTGCCCATGCCCGCACCAGAACGGCCGCGTCCCGGCCTGCACCTGATCACCGGCCGCGCCGGCGCGGGCAAGACCCGCCTGCTGACGGAGGCGCTGGCCGCGCACATGCGCCGCGGCGAGCGCGCAATCCTCATCGTGCCCGAACAGCATACCTTCGAGGCGGAGCGGCGCGTGGCCGAGGCGGCGGGCGGCCTGTTCGGCGTGCAGGTGCTCAGCCTCGAGCGCCTGTCCGAGCGCGTGCTGCACACCGCGGGCGAGCGGCGGACCTTCCTCACCGAACAGGGGGTGCGCATGGTCGTGCGCCGCGCCGCGCTGCACCGGCAGCAATCGCTGCGCGCCTTTTCGCATGTGGCGCGCGCAAACGGCTTTGCCGGGGAGATCGCCGCGCTCATCGCCGCGTGCAAGCAGGCGGGCATCACGCCCGAGATGCTGCACGGCGCGGCCGCCGCGCTGCCGGAGGATTCGCTCCTGTCTGAAAAACTTGCCGACACGGCGCTGCTGTATGCGGACGTGGAGGCGTACCTGTCCGAACGCTATCTGACCGAGAACGACCTGTACGCCGCGGCCGCCGCGCTGCTGCCCGGCTCGTTTGCAGGCGGCGTGCCCATCTATCTGGACGGGCTGCCGGCCGTTACGCGCCAGGTGCTCTCCTTTTTGGAGGCGCTGCTGGGGGCGGCGCAGAGCCTGACCGTCGCGCTCACGCTCGACGAGCAGTCGCCCGATGCGGACGTGTTCGCCCCGAACGCGGATGCGTGCGCCGCGCTCAGGGCCATGGCCGCGCGCCTCGGCCTGCCGGTGTTCGAGCGCCGCCTGGACGGCCGCCGCGCCGCGGACGCCGCGCTCGAACATCTGGAACGCCGCCTGTTCGTCTACCCGGACGAGCCGTACCGCCAGGCCGCGCCCGCGGTGACCGTCTTTGGCGCGAACAGCCGCACCGCGGAGGTGCGCGCGCTGTGCGACGCCGTGCTCGCGCTCGCGCGCGAGGGCGTGCGCTACCGCGACATGGCCGTGCTCGTCTCGGACATGGACGCATATGCGGGCACGCTCGCGCGCGTGTGCGCCGCGCGCGGCCTGCCGCTGTTCCTCGACACGCGCCGCCCGGTGGGCGACCATGCGGCGGCGCGGCTGCTGCTTTGCGCCGTGCGCGCCGTGGCGGGCGGCTTTGCCGCGGCCGATATGATCGACCTGGTCAAGACCGGCTACGCCGGCGTTTCGCACGAGGATGCGGAGCTGTTTGAAAACCATGTGCTGCGCTTTGGCGTGCGCTTTTCGCGCTTCCTCGCGCCCTTTACGCGCGGCGAGGCGCCGGCGGTCCCGGAGGCGGTGCGCCAGGCCGTGACCGGCCCGCTGCTCATGCTGCGCGAGGGGCTGCGCAATCCCGCCGCCGCCGACAAGGCGCGCGCCTGCTACGACTATCTCGCCGCGCTCGACGTGCAGGGCCAGCTCGAGCGCCGCGCGCAGGCGCTCATGGCCCAGGGGCGCGTGCCGCTTGCGCAGGAGCACGCGCAGGTGTGGAACGCGCTTGCGGCGCTGCTCGAACAGATCGACGCGATCCTGGGCAATGTGCGCATGGGCCGCGCGGAGTTCCTCGCCCTGCTCGAGGAGGGGCTCTCGGGCGCGACGCTCGGCGTGCTCCCCGATACGTCCGACGCGCTGCGCCTCTCCCCGCTCTCGCGCGCGGGCGGCGGCGCCGTGCGCGCGCTGTTCGTGCTCGGGTGCAGCGAGGGGCTGCTGCCGCGCGACCATGCCGACGACGGCCTGCTCGACGAGACGGAGCGGGACGCGCGCGCCGCGCTCGGCCTGCCGCGCATGCACGGCGCCGCGTTCCTTTCCGCGCATGAGCGGCTCATGCTCTACGAGGCGCTGGCGCGCCCGACGGAGCGGCTGTACCTGTTCTCCCCGTTCTCCGGGGAGGGGGGCGAGCTGCCGCCCTCCTCCCTCATTTCCCGCGTGCGCGCGATCTTCCCGCGCGCCGCATCCGGCACCGACCTGGTGCGCACGGACGCGCTGCCCTCGTGCGGGGCGGACGCGCTGGAGCGCCTGGTGGCCGCGCTGCGCCGCCGGGCCGAGGACGGCGTGCTGCCGCCCGAGCTGCCCGCGCTGTACGCGCAATTTTCAAAGAGCGATCCGGCGCTGCTTGCCCGCATCCTCGGCGCGGGGCGCGGCGCGGCGGGCGACGTGCTGCCGGCCCCGCTCGCCCGCGCGCTCTACGGCGAGCGGCTCGCCATGAGCGCCAGCCGCCTTGAACAGTTCAACGCGTGCCCGTTCCGCCATTTTGTGACCTACGGGCTGCGCGCCGCCGAGCGGCCGGAGAGCCGGGAACGCCCGGCCGACCTTGGCGCGTTCTACCATGAGGCGCTCTGCGCGGTGTTTCGCCGCGCGCAGGCGGAGGGGCTCTCGCCGCGCAGCCTGACCCCGGCGCAGCAGCAGTCGCTCCTCGACGCGGTGCTGCCGGAGGTCATCGCCGCGCACCACGACGGCGTGCTGCTCGGCAACGAGCGGCTGCGCGCGGTGCTGTTCCTGCTCGTGGAGACACTGCGCCGGAGCGTGGCCGCCATCGTGGCGCAGCTGGCCGCAGGCGGGTTCGACATCGCGGGCACGGAGGTGCGCTTTGGCGAGGGCTGCGCCTTCCCGCCCATCGAGCTGGTGACCGCCGGCGGGCGGCGCGCGCTGCTCTACGGCGTGATCGACCGCGTGGACCGCGCGGGCGACGCGTGCCGCGTGGTGGATTACAAGACCGGCGGGCGCGCGCTCGACTTTGCGGCGATTGCCGACGGGCTCACGCTGCAGCTGCCGCTGTACCTGTCCGCCGTGGTGCGCTCCGGCGCGCGCGGCGCGGGGATGTACTACATGCCCGTGCGCGTGCCGCCCGTGCCGGACGGCAGCGAGGCGGAGGAGGCGCTCGCCGCCGCGTTCCGCCTGCGCGGGCTGACGCTCTCCGACGCGCGCGTGGTCGAGCTGACCGACGCGGGGCTCGGCGCGGACAGGGCGGGCGCATCCTCTGTCGTGTACGGGCTGCGCCGCCGCAAGGACGGCACGCTGGCCGGCGCGGTGGACGCGCCGGAGTTCGACGCGCTGCTCGCCGCCGCGCGCATTTCGGCCGCCGCCGCGCTCGAGAGCATGCTCGAGGGCGTGGCCGCGGCGTCGCCGGCGGAGGGCGCGTGCGCCTACTGCCCGCACCGCAGCGTCTGCCGGTTCGACCCGCGCCTGCCCGCCTGCCGCACGCGGCGGCGGCGCTCGCTCTCGCAGCAGGCGTTTTTTGAGGAATTGAAGGGGAAATAGCCGCCCAAAAGGAGGAAAGCCGCCCATGCCAGGCAACTGGACGCAAGCGCAGGAGCGCGCCATCGAGGCGCGCGGCAACGTGATCGTATCGGCCGCGGCCGGCGCAGGCAAGACCGCCGTGCTGACGGAGCGGCTCACGCGCATCGTGGCCGCGGGCACGCCGGTGGACCGGCTGCTCGTGCTCACCTTCACGCGCGCGGCGGCGGCGGAGATGAAGCAGCGCATCGAAAAGAGCCTGCGCGGCGCCGCGGCAGCGGCGCAGGACGAGGCGCAGCGCGCCTATCTGCGCGCGCAGGCGGGCGCGGTCGGCCGCGCCTACATCACCACCATCGACGCGTTCTGCGCGCGCGTGCTGCGCCGGCATGGGCACCGGCTGGAGCTGCCGCCCTCGATGCGCGTGCTCGACGAGCTGGAAGCGCCCGTGCTGGCCGAGCGCGTGAAGGACGCGCTGCTCACCGCCTTCGGCGCGCATGAGGACGCGCACTGGCGCGCGCTGCTCGCCGCCTTTGGGAGCGAGGACGCGGCGTGGGAGGCGGTGTCGGATGTGACCGCGTTCCTCGATACGCAGCCCGCGCCCAAAACGTGGCTGCGCCGCGCCGCGCGCCGCTATGAAAACCCCGCCTGGCTGCGCCGCGCGCTGCGCGACGTGGTGGATGAGGCGCGCGCGGAGCACCTGGACGCGCTTTCTGCGCTGCAGGCCGTGCGCGACGCGCTGCCGCCCTCCTTTGCGGGCGTGACCGGCGTGCTGGACGCGGACCTGCTGCAGCTGCGCGGCGTGCTGCTGCAGCGGCGCTACGACGACTACCGCGCGGCGCTGTTTGCCTACGCGCCCGCGCGGCTGACCTTCCCGCGCGGCACGGCGGAGGAGGAGAAGGCGGATGTGAAGGCCGCGCGCGATGCGCTCAAAAAGCTCGTGGCGCGCCAGCAGGCGCAGTTTGCCCGCACGGAGCGGGAGGAGGAGGCGCTGCTCGGCCGCGCGGGCGGCGTCGCGGCGGCCCTGCGCGCGGTGGTCATGGCCTATCTTTCGGCCTATGAGCAGGAGAAGCGCCGGCTGGGCGTGCTGGATTATGCGGACCTCGAGCACCTCGCGCTCCGCCTGCTCGAGGACGCGGCCGTCGCCGCCGAATACCGGGAGCGCTTCGTCCACATCGCCGTGGACGAATACCAGGACAGCAACCGCGTGCAGGAGGCGCTGCTGGAGGCGATTCGCCGGCCGGACAACCTGTTCCTGGTGGGCGATGTAAAGCAGTCCATCTATCGTTTCCGCCAGGCGGACCCGATGCTGTTTTTGCAAAAGCTCAGGCGATTCACCGGCGGTGCCGGCAGCCGCATCGACCTGTCGCACAACTTCCGCAGCGCGCCGGACGTGCTCGCCTGCGTGAACGACCTGTTCGCCGCCGTCCTCACGCGCGAGGCCGGCGAGCTGGACTATGACGCGCGCGCGCGCCTTGTGCCGGGGCGGCCGGAGCTCGAAGGCGGGGCGGAGCTGCACCTGATCGAGCGTGGCGGCGCGGCGGAGGAGACGGACGCGGCGGACGGCGCGGCGGAGGACGACCCGCTCGAGGACGCGCTCGACGCGGAGGTCGAAGCGCGGCTGGCGGCGCGCCGCATCCGCGAGCTGATGGCGCGCGGGAGCATCCCCGACCGCGCGACGGGCAAGCTGCGGCCGCTGCGCTATGGCGATTTTGCCATCCTGCTGCGCGCCAAGGGCGAGGCGGCGCAGTTTGCCGCCGCGCTCGCGCAGGAGGGCATCCCCTGCTATGCGCAGATGAGCGGCGGCTATTTCGATTCCATCGAGGTCATGCTCGCGCTCAACCTCCTGCGCGTGATCGACAACCGGCGGCAGGACATCCCGCTGCTGTCCGTGCTGCGCGCCACGGGCGCGGGGACGGAGCCGTTCACGGCGCAGGAGCTGGCGCGCATCCGCATGCGCACGCGCGAGGGCACGTTCTTTGACGCGCTCGCGGCCATGGCCGCCGCGGCGCAGGCGGACGGCGGATCGGCAAATGGCGCCGCGGCGCAGCCGGGCGCGGACGGGATGGACAGCGCGCAGGAGGACGGCGGCGCGCAGGCGCTCGCGCACAAATGCGCGGCGTTCCTCTCGCGCGTCGCATCCTGGCGGGAGGACAGCCTGCTGCTGCCCGTGGACGCGCTGCTGGCGCGCCTGTATGAGGAAACGGGGCTGTACGCGCAGATGGGCGCGCTCTCCGGCGGCGCGCAGCGGCAGGCGAACCTGGACGCGCTGCTCGAGCGCGCCCGCGCGTTCGAGCGGGGAGCGGAGCGCGGCGTGGCCGCCTTTTTGCGCTTCATGGACCGCGCCGGTGAGAACAGCGCGCACATGGGCGCGGCGCAGCAGATCGGGGCGGACGTGGTGCGCCTGCTGACGATCCACCGCTCCAAGGGACTGGAGTTCCCGGTCGTATTCGTCTGCCGGCTGGGGCGGCGCTTCAACCTGGACGCGCAGCGCAAGCGGCTGCTGCTGCACGGGACGGCCGGGCTCGGCTTCAAATGGCTCGAGGGCGGCGTGCTGCGCGATACGGCCGTGCGCCGCGCCATCGCGCAGCGGCTGCTGCGCGAACAGCTGGCCGAGGAGCTGCGCGTGCTGTATGTGGCCATGACGCGCGCGCAGCACCGGCTGATCCTCATCGGCTCCTGGCGCGGCGCGCAGGCGCTGCTCGAGCGGGCCGTGACGGCCCCGGCCCCCCTGGAGGTGCTCGCCTGCCGCGCGCCGCTGCAATGGGCGCTCATGGGCACGCGCGCGCACTGCCCCACGCTGGTGCATGCGCGCGAAACGTTCCTGCGCGCGCCGCAGGCGGAGCGGGCGCTGCCCGCCATCGGCGCGCCGGACGCGGGCGCGGCCGGCGCGCTGGAGGCGCGGCTGGCCTGGCGCTATCCGTTTGCCGACGCCGCGGCGCTGCCGTCCACGGCCGCCGTGCGCGCGCTCGTGCAGCCGCCGGGCGCAGCGCCCGCGTTCGCGCCGCCCGCCTTTGCGCGCGCGGCCGCGTGCCCCGGCGCGC
>URSN01000071.1 GCA_900550525.1 uncultured Eubacteriales bacterium | reverse complement strand
CCATCCTGCGCCACCCCGCGGCGGTACACGGATGCGCGACGTGGACGAATGACCGCGACGGCATGTGTATGACGCGGACGCCAGCCCGGCGGGGCCGCGCGCTCCCGCAGGGGCGGCGCGTGGACGGGATGCGGGGATGGGCGGCAGCGGCGGGGCGGCGCGCGGACGGGCGGCAGCGGCGGGGCGATGAGCGGACGGGAGGCATGCGGACGGGCGGCAGCGGAGGGGCGCCGCGCGGACGGGCCCGATTACACAACCTGGGCGGCAAACTACAATGGATATGCTGCGCAGGCCATGTGCGCAGACGACAGCCGCCCCGTTGCGGGGCGCCGCAGGGCGGGCCCGCCGGGGACGCGCGGCCAGCCTGTTGCGGCGTGCGCCCGCCCAGCGGCGCGGGCGCTAAACCGGAGCGATCATACGAATACACGGAGCCAAAGCGCGGCACCGGGCGCAGCGGGACAAACCACTGCGCCCGCCCAGCGGCGAAAGCGCGGAGCCAAAGCGCGGTACCGGGCCGCCGGCGCAAACGCGCAAAACCGGAGCTATCGAACGGGAACACGGAGCGGAAGCGATGGAACGGGAACACAAAATCGAATCAGCGCCGCAGCAGCGCGCCCGGCAGGGCGCGCCGGCGTGCATGGAGGTGCGCGGCGGGCGCGTGCACAACCTCAAAAACATCGATGTGGACGTGCCGCTCGGCGGCATCGTCGCCATCGCGGGGGTGTCCGGGTCGGGCAAGTCGTCGCTTGCGCTCGGCATCCTCTACGCGGAGGGGTCGCGGCGGTACCTCGAGGCGCTCTCGACCTATACGCGGCGGCGCATGACGCAGGCGGAGCGGGCGCAGGTGGACCAGGTGCGCTTCGTTCCGGCCGCGCTGGCGCTGCGGCAGCGGCCGGGCGTGCCCGGCATCCGCAGCACGTTCGGCACGGGCACGGAGCTGCTGAACTCGCTGCGGCTGATGTACTCGCGCCTTGCGAGCCACCGCTGCCCCAACGGGCATTACGCGCCGCCCTCGCTGCGTGTGGCCGCCGGCGCGGAGCTGGAGTGCCCGGTGTGCGGCGCGCGCTTCAGCGCGCCGAGCGCGGAGGAGCTGGCGTTCAACTCGCAGGGCGCGTGCCGCCGCTGCGGCGGGACGGGCATCGTGCGCATCGTGGACGAGGCGACCCTCGTGCCGGACGAAAGCCTGACGATCGACGAGGGGGCCGTCGCGCCGTGGCAGACGCTGATGTGGTCGCTGATGAAGGACATCGCCCGCGAGATGGGCGTGCGCACGGACGTGCCGTTTTGCGAGCTGACGCAGCGGGAGCGGGACATCGTGTTCCACGGCCCGGCGGTCAAGAAGCGCATCGTCTACCAGAACCGCACCAGCGGCGCGGCGGGCGACATGGATTTTACCTATTTTAATGCGACCTACACCGTGGAGAACGCGCTCGCCCACGTGCGCGACGAGAAGGGCATGAAGCGCGTGGAGAAATTCCTGCGCCAGAGCGTCTGCCCGGACTGCGGCGGCACGCGGCTGAGCGAGGCGGCGCGCGCGCCGCGCATCAACGGCGTTTCGCTCGACGCGGCGTGCCGGATGACGCTTGCGCAGCTGCGCGATTTTGTCGCGGGCGTGCCGGGCTCGCTGCCGGAGCCGATGCGCCCGATGGGCGAGAGCATCTGCGCCGCCTTTTTGGATACGGCAAAACGGCTGACGGACCTCGGCCTCTCCTACCTGGCGCTCGATCGCGCGGCGTCCACGCTCTCCACCGGCGAGCGGCAGCGGATGCAGCTGGCCCGCGCCGTGCGCAACCGGACGACCGGCGTGCTCTACGTGCTGGACGAGCCGTCCATCGGCCTGCACCCGGCCAACCTCGCGGGGCTCACGGGCGTGATGCGCGACCTGAGCGCCGACGGCAACACCGTTATCGTGGTGGATCACGACGTGAACGTGCTGCGCGAGGCGGACTGGCTGATCGAGCTCGGGCCGGGCGCGGGCGCGGCGGGCGGCACGATCGTGGCCGAGGGCCGCGTGGCCGACGTGGCGCGCAACCCGGCCGCCCGCATCGGGCGCTTCCTCGCCGGGGAGATGGCCTGCGCGCGGCAGCGCACACGGGAGGAGGAGCTGTTCGCCCGCGGCGCGATCCGCCTCTGCACGGGGCAGATCCACACGGTCGGGCCGCTGGAGGCGGCGTTCCCGAAGGGGCGGCTCACGGCCGTGACCGGCGTATCCGGCTCCGGCAAGACGACGATGGTGCTCGAAAGCCTCGTGCCCGCGCTCGAGGCGGCGACGCGCGGCGAGGCGCTGCCGCCGCATGTAAGGACCGTCGCGGCGGAGGGCATCCGGCAGGTGAAGCTGATCGACGCGACGCCCATCGGGCTGAACGTGCGCTCCACCGTGGCGACCTACGCCGGCGTGCACGACGAGCTGCGCCGCGCCTTTGCCGCCACGCCGGAGGCGAAGGCGGCGGGCCGCCGCGCGGGCGATTTTTCCTATAATACCGGCGCGCTGCGCTGCCCCACGTGCGACGGGACGGGCACGATCAGCCTCGACGTGCAGTTCCTGCCGGATGTGGAGATCCCCTGCCCGGACTGCGGCGGCTCCCGCTACGGCAGCGAGGCGGAGCGCATCCGCTGCCGGGTGCGCGGCGCGGCGCGCGGCTATTCGATGCCGGAGCTGATGCGCCTGAGCGTGGACGAGGCGCTGGACGCGTGCGCGCCGCTGGCGGGCGTGTGCCGCAGGCTGCGCGTGCTGCGCGAGCTGGGGCTGGGCTACCTCACGCTCGGGGAGGCGACGCCGGGGCTCTCCGGCGGCGAAGCGCAGCGGCTCAAGCTCGCCAGCGAGATGGGGCGCGGACAGCAGGACAGCGTGTTCGTCTTTGACGAGCCGACCATCGGCCTGCACCCGCTGGACGTGCGGACGCTGCTCGGCGTGTTCGACAGCCTGATCGCCATGGGCGCGACGGTGATCGTGATCGAGCACGACCTGGACGTGATCGCAAACGCGGACTATGTGATCGACATGGGCCCCGGCGGCGGCGCAGAGGGCGGCGCGATCGTGGCCGCGGGCACGCCGGAGCGGATCTGCGCCTGTGCCGAAAGCCGCACGGGCGCCTGCCTCGGCCGCGCGCTGCGGCGCGCCGCGGCGGCGGCGCACGGGCGCGCCCAACCGGACGGATGACGGGTTTGCGCGCGGTTTTGCAATCGCCCGCCGGCGCGTAGCCGAACGCCCGCCGCGCCCGGCCACACGCCCGCCGCGCCCGTATTTTGCGGCGGGCAAACCCGCGCTTGCTTTTTCCATTCGCCGTGCTATAATACAAGATGTATGCCGTAACAGGACGGGAAACTACTATATATAGTATATTAGGGAGGATATACGGGATGAACGTGCGCAAAAGGAACGGCGCGGTGGTCGCCTTTGACCGGGAATTCATCCGCAGGGCCATCAGCCTGGCAGCGGCGGCCGCCGGGGAGTATGGCGACGAGGCGGTGGAGCGGACGACCGACGCCATCGAGCACAAGCTCCGCGCCATGGGGCAGGAGACGGTCGATATCGAAACGATCCAGGATACCGTGGAGGAATGTCTGTTCGAGCAGCAGCAGTTCCGCACGGCCAAGGCCTACATCCTCTACCGCATCGAGAAGGAGAAGGAGCGCGGCAGCGAGACCTGGCAGGACGGCCTGCTCAGCCGCGAGTTCCTCAGCCCCTACAAGCACATGCCCAACCCCATGGAGCAGCTGGGCTCGTTCGTCTATTCCCGCACGTATTCGCGCTACCTGCCCAAATACGGCCGCCGGGAGTTCTGGTGGGAGACGGTGCGCCGCGCGGTGGAATACAACTGCTCGCTATCGCCCACCACGCGCGAGGAGGCGGAGCGGCTCTACGACAACGTCTACCACCTGCGCCAGTTCCTCTCCGGCCGCACGCTGTGGGTGGGCAACACGCCCGTGGCGGACGCCTACCCCATGGCCAACTACAACTGCGCCTTCGAGGTCATCGACAGCTTCGACGCCTACCACGACCTGTTCTACCTGCTGATGGTGGGCAGCGGCGTGGGCGTGCGCGTGCTCAAAGAGGACGCGGAAAAGCTGCCCAAGATCCATACCGACAAGAAGATCCTGCACAAGGCCTACGCCCCGCGCAAGGTCAGCGAGCGGCTCGAATACACCAACCTCGATTTCTCCGGCAGCACGGTGACCATCACCATCGGCGATTCCAAGGAGGGCTGGGCGCAGGCGCTCGAGCACTATTTTCGCATCCTCTCCGGCAACGAATACAACAAGATCGACACCATCGTCGTCGTGTACGACAGCATTCGCCCCCGCGGCGAGCGGCTGAAGGTGTTCGGCGGCACGGCCAGCGGCTATGAATCCATGATGGCCATGCTGGACAAGATCCACACCGTCATCACCAAGGCCGGCGTGCGCAAGGGCGAGGCGTACACCCGCCTCGCGCCGATCGACCTGCTGGACATCGCCAACATCATCGGCGAGAACGTCGTCTCCGGCGGCGTGCGCCGCACGTCCGAGATCGGCCTCATCGACCAGGACGACGAGGACTGCATCCAGGCCAAGAGCGGCCTGTACCGCCAGGTGAACGGCCGCTGGGAGATCGACAAGTCCCTCGCCCACCGGCAGATGAGCAACAACTCCATCTACTACCGCCGCAAGCCCACGCGCGAGCAGCTGCACTGGCACCTCGAGCAGATGCGCTATTCCGGCGAGCCCGGCTGGGTGAACGAGCAGGCCGGCAGCAGGCGCAGGCCCAATTTCAACGGCTGCAACCCCTGCGGCGAGATCCTGCTCGATAACCACGGCATGTGCAACCTGACCACGCTGAACGTCATGGCCTTTGTGAAGGACGGCGCGCTGGACGAGGCCGCGCTGCTCGACGCGCAGCGGCTCTCCGCCCGCGCCGGCTACCGCATGACCTGCCGCGAGCTGGAGATCCACGCCTGGAGCGCCGTGCAGCAGCGCGACCGGCTGCTGGGCTGCTCGCTGACCGGCTGGCAGGATATGGTCAACGCCGTCGGGCTGGACCGCGAGGCGCAGGCCGCGCTGCTGGAGAAGCTCCGCGCCGCCGCGCATGAGGCCGCCGGCAAACTCGCCCGCCAGCTCGGCAGCCCGGAGCCGCTGCTGGTCACCACCGTCAAGCCCGAGGGCACGCTCTCGCTCCTGCCCACCGTCTCCAGCGGCATCCATTACTCCCACGCGCCGTACTACATCCGCCGCGTCCGCATCACCGCGACCGACCCGCTCTGCCGCGTCTGCGAGGACCTGGGCTATCCGGTGTTCCCCGAGGTCGGCCAGGACCCCGAGACGTGCAGGACCAAGGTCGTGGAGTTCCCGGTCAGGGCGCCCGAGGGCCGCGTCAAGTCCGACGTCTCCGCCATCGAGCAGCTCGAGAATTATAAGATGTTCATGACCCATTACGTGGACCACAACTGCTCCATCACCGTCCACGTGCGCGACGCCGAGTGGGACGCCGTGGAACAGTGGGTCTGGGACAACTGGGACGATGTGGTCGCGCTCTCCTTCCTCAGCTACGACGATAACTTCTACGAGCTGCTGCCCTATGAGGCCATCACCGAGGAGGAGTACAACCGCCGCAAGGCGGCCATGAAGCCGTTCAATCCCTCGCTCATCTCCCGCTATGAGCACGAGGAGTCGGAGCTCGATATCGGCGAGAGCGAATGCGCCGGCGGCGTCTGCCCCGTGCGTTGAGCCGCTGTTGCTTTGCGGGTTTCTGCGTTGGTTTGCTGTTCTTTCTTTTCTTTCAGAAAAAGAAAAGAAAGAACCAAAGAAAAGAAACCTTAACGGGGAGGGGGATGGGCGCAAGCCAGCGGGCGGGCCGCCCCCGTCATACGGTTCCTGTTTTTCCCTGCGGGGCTTTTCAAAGAAAAGCCCCGCAAAATTGTTTTTGCGGGGAAGGTAAGTTCCGCTGACGGGCGGGCGTAACGGCTGTTTCCGGGGCGGGTTCCTGAGCTTTCTTTTTGGTTCTTTTTCTTTCACAGAAAGAAAAAGAACGAATCAAAACAGAACAGAACAGTAAACCGGGGGCGCGGGGCGCGCTGTTACACGCGCCTGACGCCGAGGGTAACGGGCTCGCCGTTGATATCCCAGTCCTTGACGAAGCCGTCGGGCGCGCCGGCGGCGAGCGAATCGCCGAGGACGCCGGCGAGGATATCGGCGCCGTAGCGTTCGAAGATGGCGGCGATGCGCGGCCCGCCCTGCCAGGAGAGGACGATATGGTCGGCGACCTCGAAGCCGGCCTCGCGGCGCATGGTCTGCACCTTGGAGACGAGCTCGCGCACGAACCCCTCCTCGACGAGGGCGGGGGTGAGGTTGGTATCGAGCACGACGGTGAGGCCATGGTCGCTCGCGCTGACCAGGCCGGCCTTTTGCCGCGTGGAGACGAGCACGTCCGCTTCGGAGAGCTCGATTTGCGTGCCGTCGACCGTCGCGCGGTAGACGCCGCCGCCGCGCGTGGCGGCGACGACCGCATCGCCCACGCCGTCGGCGGCGAGGTGGCGGCTGATCGCGCCGAGGAGCCTGCCGTAGCGCGGGCCGAGCGTGCGCAGCTGCGGCTTGACCTCATAGGCGATCAGGCTGGCGGCGTCGTCGAGGAAATCGACGCGCTTGACGTTGAGCTCGTCGGCGATGATGCGGGCAAAGCCCTCCGCAAGCGGCGCGCCCTGCACATGGAGGCAGGGGAGCGGCTGGCGGATCTTGATCGCGGCGTCGGAGCGGGCGCTGCGGCCGAGCGTGACGATATCGAGCACGCGCTCCATATGCTCCTCGAGCGCGGCGTCGATCAGGCTCTCGTCGCAGGCGGGGTAATCGCACAGGTGGACGGAGAGCGGCGCGTCCTGATCGACCGTGCGCACGATGTTCTGGTACATGCTCTCGCTCATGAACGGCACAAACGGCGCGGCCACGAGCGCGAGCGTCCTGAGCGCGGTGAAGAGCGTCATGTACGCCGCCTCCTTGTCCGCGGTCATGTCCTTGCCCCAATAGCGTTCGCGGCAGCGGCGCACGTACCAGTTGGACAGCTCGTCCACGAACCGCTGCAGGGCGCGCCCGGCCTCGGTGATGCGCAGCGCGGCGAGGTCCGCGTCCACGGTTTTGACGAGCGTATTGAGCCGCGAGAGCAGGAAGCGGTCCATCTCGGTGAGGTTCTCGCGCACGAGGCGGTGCTCCGTCGGGTCGAAGCGGTCGATATCGGCGTAGAGCACATAGAAGGCGTAGGTGTTCCACAGCGTGCCCATGAACTTGCGCTGCGCCTCGGACACGGCCTCGCCGGAGAAGCGGTTGGGCAGCCACGGCATGGAGCTGGTGAAGAAATACCAGCGCACGGCGTCCGCGCCCTGTTTGTCGAGCACCTCCCACGGATCGACGACGTTGCCCAGGTGCTTGCTCATCTTGCGGCCGTCCTTGTCCTGCACATGGCCGAGCACGAGGCAGTTTTTGAACGCGGGCTCGTCGAACAGGCAGGTGGAGATGGCCAGCAGCGTATAGAACCAGCCGCGCGTCTGGTCGATGGCCTCGCTGATGAAGTCCGCCGGGTAGCGCCGCTCGAACGCCTCCCGGTTCTCAAACGGGTAGTGCCACTGGGCAAACGGCATCGAGCCGGAGTCGAACCAGCAGTCGAGCACGGCATTCTCGCGCTTCATCACCTTGCCGCATACGGGGCAGAGCACCTCCACGCGGTCGATATAGGGCTTGTGCAGCTCGATATCGTCCGGGCAGTTGCGGCTCATGGCCCTGAGCTCGGCGCGGCTGCCGATGACGTGCGTATGGCCGCACGCGCACGTCCACACCGGCAGCGGCGTGCCCCAGTACCGCTCGCGGCTCACGCCCCAGTCGATGACGTTGTCGAGGAAGTTGCCCATGCGGCCCTCCTTGATCGTCTCCGGGATCCAGTTGACCGCGCGGTTGAAGCGGATGAGCTTGTCCTTGACGGCGGTCATCTTGATGAACCAGCTCTCGCGCGCGTAGTAGATCAGCGGCGTGTCGCAGCGCCAGCAGAACGGGTAGCTGTGCTCAAACGGCAGCGCGGCGAACAGCTTGCCGCTCTCCCTGAGCGCGTCGAGGATGGGCCTGTCCGCGTCCTTGACGAACAGCCCGTCCCACGGCGTGCCGCCGGTGAGGCGGCCGTGCGCGTCCACCAGCTGCAAAAACGGCAGCTCCCATTCCCGGCCGACGCGGCTGTCGTCCTCGCCGAAGGCGGGGGCGATGTGGACCACGCCCGTGCCGTCGGTCAGCGTGACGTACCCGTCGGACACGACGCGGTAGCCCTCCCTGCCGCCAAAGTCCACCGGCAGGTCGAACAGCGGCGCGTAGCGCACGCCCTCGAGCGCGCGCCCGGCAAAGCGGTCGAGGATCTCCGCGCCCTCGCCGAGCACGGCGGGCACGAGCGCCTCCGCCAGGATGTAGCCGCGCCCGTCCGCGGCGCGCGCGCGCGCGTACGTCTCCTCCGCGTTGACGCACAGCGCGACGTTGGAGGGCAGCGTCCACGGCGTGGTCGTCCAGGCGAGGATGGCCACGTCCGGCTCGTCCCTGAGATAGAAGCGCGCGATGGCGGAGGTCTCCTTCACGTCCTTGTAGCCCTGCGCGACCTCGTGGCTCGAGAGCGCCGTGCCGCAGCGCGGGCAGTAGGGCACGATCTTGTAGCCCTTGTAGAGCAGGCCCTTTTCATAGATGGTCTTGAGCGCCCACCACTCGGACTCGATGTAGTCGTTGTCGTAGGTGACGTAGGGGTCCTCCATGTCCGCCCAGAAGCCCACGCGGTCGGACATGTGCTCCCACTCGGTCTTGTATTTCCACACGGACTTCTTGCACGCCTCGATGAACGGCTCCACGCCGTACGCCTCGATCTGCTCCTTGCCGTCGAGGCCGAGCTGCTTTTCCACCTCCAGCTCCACGGGCAGGCCGTGCGTATCCCAGCCGGCCTTGCGCAGCACGTCGTAGCCCTTCATCGTGCGGTAGCGGGGGATGATGTCCTTGATGCAGCGCGTGAGGATATGGCCGATGTGCGGCTTGCCGTTGGCCGTCGGCGGCCCGTCGTAGAACGTGTAGGCCGGCGCGCCGCGGCGCAGCGCCACGCTCTGCTCGAACACATGGTTCTCCTTCCAGAATTGCAGCACCTCCTGCTCGCGCGGCAGGAAGTTCAGGTCCGTCTCCACTTTGCGGTACATGCTTGTCGTCCTTTCCGGTCTTTCGTTTTTGAAAACAAAACATCCGCCCCCATCGGGACGGATGTTCATTCCGCGGTACCACCCGGGTTGGCGCGGCGGTGCACCCGGCGCGCCCGCTCCTTCCCCCTGTAACGGGAGGGCCCCGTCGCCGCTTACGCAGGCGGCCCCGGCGGGGCGCCCTTGGGCGGCGCGCTCGCGGGTGATCTTCCGGCGCCGCCCCCCGCCGCCTCGCACCGGCCGGCGGCTCTCTTTCGGGCGGGCATGGCCCCGTACTCGTCCCGTGCCACGCGTATCCTCCAGCATTATACCGGCTTTCCCCCGGTTTGTAAAGGGGGCGCGGACGGAAAAGGGGGCGCGCCCGCCCCCTTAGCATCCCAATCTCCGCCGCGCCGCGCGCCCACCCCCGGCCCGCACGACGCGCCAGCCCACCTCGCGCACGGAGTCCACCCCCGCGCCGTCGCCGAGCC
>URSN01000070.1 GCA_900550525.1 uncultured Eubacteriales bacterium | reverse complement strand
CCCCTTCCGCGCGCCGGCCGCCCCGCGCCCGCCGCCTCACCGCCCCCACGCTTGCCCGCCCGCCGAGCCCCGTCCGGCGCGCCCATCAACCGGCCCACCCGACTCCTCTCCAACCCACATACCCGTCAACCGGCGCACCGCTTTTCGCCTTCCCCGCCGCCGACTGGCGAGGATCGCTTGACACGGTGCTATAGCTGTATTATAATAACTAATACAAAGGAGGGAGCGGCCATGCTGCTGCAACTCGATTTTGAAAGCAAAACGCCCATCTACCGACAGATCCGCGACCAGGTCGTGCTGGGCATCGCGCGCGGCGCGCTGCGCGACGGCGAGCGCCTGCCCAGCATCCGCGCGCTCGCGGCGGAGAGCGGCGTGAACATGATGACCGTCAGCAAGGCGTACGCCCTGCTGCGCGAGGAGGGGTACATCCGCGCCGACCGGCGCGGCGGCACCACCGTGTGCGCCCCGCCCGGGGAAGGGCCCGTGCCGGAGAAACCGCTGCGGGCGCTGCGGCTCGTGCTCTCGGAGCTGCGCCTGGCCGGACTGGACGAAACGGCGGCGCTCGCGCTGTGCCGTTCGCTTTTGCGCGAGGGGATCGCGCAGGCGGGGGACGCGCGCCGCGCGCAGGCGCCGCAGGAGGAAGAACGATGAAGTGGTTTCTGTTGCTGATGCTGTACCCGGTGCTGCCCATCGTGACGGCGCTGCTGGCCAACGAGGCAAAGCCGAAGAAGAACATCGTCATCGGCGTCACGCTGCCGTTTGAGGCGCGGCAGACGGAGCAGGTGCAGGCCGTGTGCCGCGCCTACCGCAGGCGGCTGTGGCTCTGGTGCGGCGTGCTGACGGCGCTGCTGCTGCCCTCGCTCCTGCTCCGGCACGATTCGCTCGTGCTCTCCTGGCAGATGATGTGGGTGCTCGCCGCCATCGCCGTGCCGTATGGCGTGTATGCCCGCGCGCATCTGCGCCTTGGCGCGCTCAAGCGCGAGAACGGCTGGATGGGCGAGGCGGCGGGCCGGGTGCTCGTGGACACGCGCGCGGCCGCCGCAGCGCAAAAGCGCGTGAGCGCCTGGTGGTTCCTGCCGGCCGTGCTCGCGGGCCTTGTGCCGGTGGCGGCGCTGCTCATCGATCCGGCGCAGCGGAGCTGGCCGCTGCTTGCGCTGTATGTGATGGACGCGCTGCTCGCGCCCGCGTGCTGGACGAGCTATCGCTTCCTGTACCGCAGCCGGGCGGAGGTCGTGGACGGGCAGGAGCTGGTCACGCAGGCGCTCACGCGCGCGCGGCGGCGGCAGTGGGGGCGCTTCTGGCTGGGCGCGGCGTACCTGATGGCGGGGCTTGCCGTCGCGCTGTGGCTGCTGTGGGACAGTGCGCTCGGGCTGCTGATCACAGCCGTCGTGTTCACGGCCGCGGTGCTGGTGCTCTTGCTCGGCACGGAGCTGTCCGTGCGGCGCGCGCAGTATGCGCTCACGCAGCAGAGCGGGCAGGGCGTGTACGTGGACGAGGACGCGCACTGGCTGCTCGGCTCGTTCTATTACAACCCGAACGACGCGCACACCATCGTCAACGCGCGCGTGGGCATGAGCACGACGGTCAACCTCGCCCGGCCGGCCGGCAAGGCGCTGCTGGTATTCACCGCGCTGTGCCTGCTGCTCGTCCCGGCCATGTGCGGCTGGGTGATCGCGGAGGAGTTCACGCCGCTGCGCGTCGCCTGCGCGGACGGGGCGATCACGGCGGATCACCTTGCGCGCAGATACACCGTGCCGCTGGCCGATGTGGAGGCCGTATCGCTGCTCGACGAGCTGCCCGGCGGCTCCAAGGTCGTGGGCACGGCCATCGGAACGCTGTGGAAGGGGACGTTCAGCCTGAAGGGCATCGGCGCGTGCGAGGTATTCCTGTATACCGACCAGCCGCTGTTCCTGCGCGTGGACACGGCGGACACGGTCTACCTGTTCAGCGGCGCGTCCGGCGATGAGACGCGCGCGCTCTACGAATGTGCGCTCGCCGGCATGGGCGGCTGAACGGCCGGGACGGTTGCGCTTTGTTCCCTCCGATGGTATGATAAACTGAGTATCTTTGGAGGGAAACGGACGTTATGGCATACCCGCTGGAACTGATCCGCAATTTTTCGATCATCGCGCACATCGACCACGGCAAATCCACCCTGGCCGACCGCATGATGGAGCTGACGGAGACCGTCGCCGCGCGCGACATGGAGGAGCAGCTGCTCGACTCCATGGACATCGAGCGCGAGCGCGGCATCACGATCAAGGCCACGGCGGTGCGCATGTTCTATACGCATACCGACGGCCGGCGCTACATGTTCAACCTCATCGACACGCCCGGCCATGTGGACTTCACCTACGAGGTCAGCCGGGCTCTGGCCGCGTGCGAGGGCGCGGTGCTGGTCGTGGACGCGACGCAGGGCGTCGAGGCGCAGACGCTGGCCAACGTCTACCTCGCCGTGGACAACGGCCTCGAGGTCCTGCCCGTCGTCAACAAGATCGACCTGCCCTCGGCGCAGCCCGAGCGCGTCATCCAGGAGATCGAGGATGTCATCGGCATCCCCGCCGACGACGCGCCCTGCATCTCCGCCAAGAACGGCATGAACATCGAACAGGTGCTTTCCGCCATCGTCGAGCGCGTGCCCGCGCCAAAGGGCGACCCGGAGGCGCCGCTTGCCGCGCTGATCTTCGACTGCCTGTACGACAACTATAAGGGCGCGCTCTCGTTCGTGCGCGTGATGGACGGCACGGTGCGCGCGGGCGAGCGCATCCGCTCCATGGCCACCGGCAACGAGTTCGACGTGACGGAGGTGGGCGTGTTCACGCCGCAGATGCGCCCGGTGGAGGAGCTCACCGCCGGCGAGGTCGGCTACATCGCCGCGAGCATCAAGAGCGTGGCCGAGACGAAGGTCGGCGATACGATCACCCTTGCCGCCCGTCCGGCGGCGCAGCCGCTGCCCGGCTACAAGCAGGTCAACCCGATGGTGTTCTGCGGCGTATACCCGGCCGACGGCGCGGACTATGACGACCTGCGCGACGCGCTCGACAAGCTGCGCCTCAACGACGCGGCGCTCTCCTTCGAGCCGGAGACGTCCAACGCGCTCGGCTACGGCTTCCGCTGCGGCTTTCTCGGCCTGCTGCACATGGAGATCGTGCAGGAGCGGCTCGAGCGCGAGTTCGACCTCGACCTGGTCACGACCGCGCCGTCGGTCGTCTACCGCGTGCGCATGCTCGACGGGACGGAGCGGATCATCGACAACCCGACCAACCTCCCGCCCGCGGCGGAGATCGACTTCATGGAGGAGCCGGTCGTCAACGCCAACGTCATGACGCCCCCGGCCTACATCGGCGCGATCATGGAGCTGTGCCAGGAGAAGCGCGGCGTGTTCGTGGACATGAAGTACCTCGAGGAGACGCGCGTGGAGATGCACTACATCCTGCCGCTCAACGAGATCATCTACGACTTTTTCGACCAGCTCAAGTCCCGCAGCCGCGGCTACGCCTCGTTCGACTACGCGCTGCGCGGCTATGTGAAGGCGGACCTGGTCAAGCTCGATTTCCTGCTCAACGGGGACATGTGCGACGCGCTCTCCACCATCGTCCACCGCGACAAGGCGTACGCCCGCGGCCGCGCCGTGGCCGAAAAGCTCAAGGAGGTCATCCCGCGCCAGCAGTTCGAGATCCCGATCCAGGCGGCCATCGGCGGCAAGGTCATCGCGCGCGAGACGGTCAAGGCCGTGCGCAAGGACGTGCTGGCCAAGTGCTACGGCGGCGATATCACGCGCAAGAAGAAGCTGCTCGAAAAGCAGAAGGAGGGCAAGAAGCGCATGCGCCAGGTCGGCACCGTGCAGGTGCCCAGCGAGGCGTTCATGAGCGTGCTGCGCATCAACTGATGGCCGGCGTCTATTTTCACATCCCGTTCTGCGTCAGAAAGTGCGCCTACTGCGATTTTGTCTCCTATGCGCAGCCGGAGCGCGCGGAAGGATATGCCGCGCTGCTCGAGCGGGAGATCGCCCTCGCTTCCAAGCGGCTGCCCGTGCCGGCGGCGGTGGAGACGGTGTTCTTTGGCGGCGGCACGCCGTCGCTCCTGTCGGGCGGGGCGCTCTCGGGCGTGCTCGACGCGCTGCGCGCGCGCTATCCCGTGGCGCCGGATGCGGAGATCACCGTGGAGTGCAACCCCGGCGCGGTGGATGCGGCGCGCCTTGCCGCCTATCGCGCGGCGGGGGTCAACCGGCTGTCCATCGGGCTGCAAAGCGCCGACGGCGCGCTGCTGGCCGCCATCGGCCGCATCCATACCTACGAACAGTTTGAACGGACCATGGCCCTTGCGCGGGACGCCGGGTTTGACAACATCAATGTGGACGTGATGCACGGCCTGCCCGGGCAGAGTGCGGCGGCGTACCTGGACACGCTCGCGCGCGTGTGCGCGCGGCCGGATGTGCGGCATGTGTCCGCCTACGCGCTCATCCTCGAGGAGGGCACGCCGCTGTTTGAGCGGGTGCGCGCCGGGCGCGCGGCCCTGCCGGACGAGGACGCCGTGGCCGACATGCAGGACGCCGGCATGGCCTATCTCGCCGCGCACGGCTTTACGCGCTACGAGATCTCCAACTTCGCGCGCGCCGGCGCTGTCTGCCGCCACAACCTGAACTACTGGATCAACGGGGAATATCTGGGCTTTGGCGCGGCTGCGCACGGCGCGCAGCGCGTGGACGGCGCCTGGACGCGGCGGGAGAACCATCCCGCGCTCGAGGCGTATGCCGGCGCCGTTTGCGCGGGCCGCCTGCCGGCGCGGCAGGTGCGCGCCATCGGGCGGGACGAGGAGATGTTCGAGACGGTCATGCTCGCGCTGCGCACAGTCGCGGGGCTGCCGCTCAGGGCGTTTTCCGCGCGCTTTGGCGTGTCGCTCTACGAGGCGTATCCGCAGGCCGTGGCGCGGCTGCGCCGCCTCGGCTGGACGCGGGAGACGGGGGAGGCGTTCGCGCTCAACGCGCGCGGGCTCGACCTGCTCAACGAGGCGCTGCTGCCGTTTTTGCCGTAGCGCGGCGGAAGCGAAAAAGGCGCGGCGGCCTGCCCGCCGCGCCCCGTATGCGTTGCGGAAGGCGCGCCCGCGCGCTCAGCAAAGCGCCGCCTCGAGCGATGCAAGATCCTCCTGCGTGGTGGACCAGCAGGTGGCAAAGCGCGCGACCATGGCGCCGTCCGCCAGCGCCTCCCAGAAGCTGAAGGCGACGCCCCGCTCCTTAAGCCGCGCGGCCTGCGCAGCCGAGAGGATCACGAACTGCTGGTTCGTCGGCGAATCCAGGCGCAGCGCGTAGCCGCGGCGCACGAACAGCTCCTTGAGCCGCTGCGCCGCCTCATCGGCATGGCGGCCGATGGCAAGGTACAGCCCGTCGGTGAACAGCGCGTCGAACTGCACGCCCAGCAGCCGCCCCTTGGCCAGCAGCGCGCCGCGCCGCTTGACGGAGGCGAGCATGTGCGGCGGCATGTCCCCGCGCGGGAATACCAGCGCCTCGCCGCACAGCGCGCCCATCTTCGTGCCGCCGATGGTGAACGCGTCGCACAGCCGCGCGATGTCCGGCAGCGCCATGTCGGCCGCGGGGCTTGCCAGCGCGCAGCCCAGCCGCGCGCCGTCCAGATACAGCCGCATCCCGTACCGGCGGCAGATGCCGGCGATGGCCGTGAGCTCGCCAAGCGCATACAGCGTGCCGTATTCCGTCGGGTGCGACAGATAGACCATGCCGGGATGGACCATGTGCGCGTGGTTCTCGTCGGCGTAAAAGGCGGCGAGAAAGCGCGCAAGCTCGTCCGCGTCGAGCTTGCCCTCGTGCTGCGGCAGCGTGAGCACCTTGTGCCCGGTGTATTCGATCGCGCCGGCCTCGTGCGCGGCGATGTGCCCCGTTTCCGCGGCGACCGCGCCCTCGTGGTCGCGCAGCAGCACCGAGGCGGCCACCGCGTTGGCCTGCGTCCCACCCGCCAGGAAGCACACGTCCGCCTGCGGCGCGCCGCAGGCGGCGCGGATCTTTTCCGCCGCGCGCGCGCAGTAACCGTCCGCGCCGTAGCCGGGCAGCGGCTCCCGGTTCGTCTCCAGCAGGCGCCGCAGGACCGCCGGATGCGCCCCGGTCGTATAATCGCTCTCAAAGGAAACCATATCCCGTCCTCCCGTTAAGGGCCCCGTATCTCATCCCTGCGGACGCCGTCCCAGCGCCCGCACAGCCCGCTGCAAGGAGTATAGCATACCCGCCGCCGGCTTGCCAACGCCGCAGCGCGCAGCCGCCGGCTTGGCAAAAGAAAGCGGTACGGCCGCAGCGCGCAAAACCGCCGCACGGGCGCAGAGAAAAGTTGTCGCGAACGCTTGCGCGCTCCCGCCCCGCTGGATTACAATAGAGAAGACCCCTGAAGCGGGCGGCAGCAGATGCATTCCGCCCCTTTCCGTCCATTTCAGCCCTTTCCTGCCAGACAAAGGAGCCGCCCATGAACCGTCTTTCCCAGATCGTCCCCCTGCAGCATGACTCGATCGTCTCCCCCTATCCGGCCGCCGGCTGGCGCGCGGCGTTTGCCGATCTCGGCCGCAAGGGCTTTACGGGCGTTGAGATCGCAGTGACCTATCCCGAACGGATCGACGTGCCGGCCCTTTGCCGCGCGGCGGCGGAAAACCATCTCGCCGTGACGACCATCTCGACCGGGCAGTCGTACTGGGAGGAAGGCATCTCCCTGACCGCACCCAATCCGGCCGTGCGCGCGCGGGCGGCGGCCATCGTGCGCGGGCATGTCGATCTCTCGGCGCGCATTGGGCGCCCGCCGGTGACCATTGGACTGCTGCGCGGCCAGCCGGAGGATGGCGCCGCCGCGCTGGAGCGGCTGGCACAGGAACTCCTGCCGCTTGCCGCATATGCGGCCGGGCGCGGCGTCGTGCTGCAGGTCGAGCCCATCCGGCGCGTAGAGACAACGCTGCTCAACAGCACGGCGGAGACGCTCGCCTTCCTGCACCGGCTGGGAGACCCGGCGAACGTGGGCGTGCTGCTCGATACGTTCAATTCCAGCCTGGAGGATGGGGACGTCGCCGCTGCGGCGCGCCTGGCCGCCGGACGCATCACGAATCTGCACGTCGTGGATTCCGATTGTACCCTGCCCGGCTGCGGCACGCTCGATCTGCCGGCCGTGCTGGCCGCCGCACTGGAGGCGGGCTATGCGGGCGCGTTCACACTGGAGACGCTGAATCTGCCGTCGCGCGAATACGTGCTGGAACACGAGGCGGAGGCGCTGCGCCGCACCGTGCAGGCCGCCCGCCGCCTGCGCGCGTCCGCTGCTACGGAGTGATGCGGTTCGCCCGCCATCCCGTTCAGGATGTTGAAAAGGGAACACCAACCGGGGCGCAATCGCCCGTACGCATGGCATAGTAAATACCGAAAATAACGCATGCGGCGCATGCACGCTCCCAAGCGGCGGTTCTTCAGACGGGCGCGCGCCATATTGCCTCGACCGGCGGCGCGTTTTCCCGGCGCGGCGCTTGCCCCGTCTTTTGTAGATGAAATGAAAAAGCCGGAGCAAGCGATACAAAGCTTGCTCCGACGTGGAGCTGATGAGCAGATTCGAACTGCCTACCTCTTCATTACCAATGAAGTGCTCTACCGACTGAGCTACATCAGCACCAAAGGCTCAGCGAACCCATTATAGCGAATCCGCCGCCTTTTTGCAAGCAGTATTTTTCCAGCCGCGCACGCCGCCGCGCCCGGCTGCCCGGCGCTTAGCGCCGCATGCGCCGCGGGCGAAAACGGGCGGCGCTCCGCGCGCATCCCGCTGCGCTCAGGCCTCTGCGCGGATCACGCTCTCCACGCTGTGCACGCACGGCAGGCCGCGGATCTCATCGAGCGCCGCCTGCACGCTCAGCTCGCGCGCCGTATGCGTCATGAACGTGATGTGCGACGAACCGCCCGCCCGTTCGCCGAGCTGGAGCACGTCCTTGAGCGAGACGCCGTGCCTGGCGAACACTGCGGCGATGGCCGCCATGGTGCCGGGCGCGTCGTGCACGGACAGGCGCACGCAGTAGATGCAGGAGAAATCGCGCACCAGCTCGATCTCCTCGCTCATGCGCGCTTCGTTGCGGAAGGTGGTGTAGCGGTGCCGCCCGGCGGCATGGCAGGCGTAGATCACGTCCGACATGACGGCGGAGGCCGTCGGCATGCAGCCCGCGCCGCGGCCGTAGAGCATCACGTCGCCCACGGCGTGCCCGGTGAGGAAGATGGCGTTGAACACGCCGCGCACCGAGGCGAGCGGGTGGGCCTTTGGCACCATGGTCGGGTGGACGCGCACCTCGATGGCATGCCCGTTCTTCTTGCCGATGGCCAGCAGCTTAATCTCGTAGCCTAGCAGCTCCGCGGCTTCAAAATCCTCCGCGGTGAGTTTTGTGATGCCCTCGCGGTAGCTCGCGTCGATGGGCATGTGCGCAAGAAACGCCAGCGACGAGAGGATGGACAGCTTGTACATCGCGTCGTATCCCTCCACGTCCGCGGTCGGGTTCGCCTCGGCGTAGCCCAGGCGCTGCGCCTCCTGCAATACCTCGTCGAACGCGCGCCCCTCCTCGGCCATCTTGGTGAGGATATAGTTGGTCGTGCCGTTGATGATGCCCATCACGCGCTCGACGTTGTTGGCCTGCATGGAATCGATGAGCGTGCGGATGATCGGGATGCCCCCGCCCACCGTCGCCTCCAGGTACAGGCCCGCGCCGCTGCGCCGGGCGGCCGCGTCGAACTCGTGCCAGTGCTTGCTCATGACCTCCTTGTTCGAGGTGACGACCGTCTTGCCGCGCTCGAGCGCGCGCAGGATGAACGTGCGCGCCGGCTCCACGCCGCCCATGCACTCGACCACGATGCCGACGGCCTCGTCGTTGAGGATATCGTCGATGGAAGTGGTGAACAGCGCGCGCGGCGCAAGGTGCAGGTTGGGTTCGTGCTCGAAATCGCGCACGAGGATGCGGCCCACGCGCAGGTCGAGCAGCTCGCGGTGCAGGATGTCGTCATGGTTTTCCGTGGCGATCCGGTATACGCCGGAGCCCACGGTGCCAAAGCCGAGGATGGCGAGGGTATGCGTGGTCATGGTCAACGTCCTCCTTTATTCGTTCGCCGGGGAAAGGGCGGCGCGTGCCGCGCCGATGGCCGCCGCAAACGGGGCGTGCGGCGGCACGTGGAAGCGGACGGGGTGCAGCAGCTCCACCATCCGGATCAGCTCGGAAAAGACGGGATGCGCGACCGGCGTGCCCACGAGCACCACGTCGCCCACGCCCTCCGCGCGTGCGGCAAACGCGGCGAGCACGCCTACCGTCTGGCACACGAGGTTGACCGCGCCGCGCGCGCGGTCCGCCGCGCTCGCCTCCGCCTGCCGCCGGGCCAGGTTCGCCACGGTCGTGCAGGGGGGCAGGCCGGGGATGTCGCGGCCGGTCACGTCGCCGATGCACAGATCGACGCGCCGCAGCTCGCCGCGCGCGGCCAGGTCGAGGATGTGCGGCGCGTCCGCCACGCCGTCGACCAGGTCCGCAAGGCCCAGCAGCGTCCCGCCGCCCACGCCGCTGCCGCCCAGGTGCCGCGCCGCCGCGCCCGATTCCGCCATGACGAACGCCGTGCCCGTGCCGACGCTGGCCACGAGCGCGCGCGGCAGGCCGGTAAGCCTCAGCGCGCCCACGGCGATGGCGGTAAACTCATCCACCGGCCGCCCCCGC
>URSN01000069.1 GCA_900550525.1 uncultured Eubacteriales bacterium | reverse complement strand
CCGGTATATGAGCGGGCCGGAGGGGGACTGTGGTGCGCCTTTTCTCGCTCGGGCGGACGGTGCTGCGCGTCCAGCCGCGCGGGGGCGTGGGCGTGGCGGCGGCCTGCGGGCTCGGCCGGCTCGACGAGCTGCTGCTGTGCGCCTGCGCCGTCACGATGCATGAGCTGAGCCATGCGGCCGCCGCCCATGCGTTCGCCTGCCCGGTGCCGTCGGTGGAGCTGATGCCCTTTGGCGGCGTGGCGCGCCTTGCGCCGGGGCCGCTTTCGCCGCGCGCGGAGAGCGCCAGCGCCGCCGCCGGCCCGGTAGCAAGCCTGCTCAGCGCGGGGCTTACCGCCATGTGCGGCTATCTGTTCCCGGCGGTGCGGGGGCGGCTGGAGACGTTTTTGACCTTCAACCTGACGCTGGCCGTGCTGAACCTGCTGCCCGCGCTGCCGCTTGATGGCGGGCGCATCCTGCGCGCGCAGCTGCAGCGCCGCCTCTCCTATGGCGCGGCCACGCGCATCGCCGCGTGGGCCGGCGTGGCCGCGGGCGCGGCGCTGCTGTCGCTTGCCGTCGCGTGCGCGCTGCGCGGCGCGTACAACCTCACGCTGCCGACGATGGGCGTGTTCCTGCTGCTGGCGGCCGTTTCGGAGCTGCGCGCGCTGCCGGAGGGGCAGATGCAGGCCTATCTGCACCGCTACGACGGCGTGCACACGGGCGAGACGTACGCGGTGCATCAGGTCGCCGCGCACGCCTCGATGCGCGCGCGCGAGGCGCTGCGCATGCTCCGCCACAACCGCTACAACGT
Source organism: uncultured Eubacteriales bacterium (assembly GCA_900550525.1). Lineage (GTDB taxonomy): Bacteria > Bacillota > Clostridia > Christensenellales > CAG-138 > Aphodomorpha > Aphodomorpha intestinavium. Next base: position 9,079 of record URSN01000069.1, on the reverse strand, counting down.
GCTGCGCGTGGTGGACGGGCGGATGCGCACCATCGGCGAGATGGACGAGGGCGCGCTGCTCAGCGCCATCGCCGAGGGGCGCGGCACGGCGCCGCTTGGCGAGCTGCTGGCATTTGACCGCCGCCGCCGGATGTGATACAATAACCTTGGCTTGCTATGCGGCCGACGGAGGGAAGCGTTTGGAACAGGCGGCGCTCATGCGCCTTTTGCACGGCGTGGAAAAGCCCGCGCGCTATATCGGCGGGGAATGGAACAGCATCGCGAAGGAGCGGGCGCAGGTCCGCTTTGCGCTGTGCTTTCCGGACGTGTATGAGATCGGCATGTCGCACCTGGGGTCCAAGATCCTCTACCACGTGCTCAACAGCCGGGAGGATACGGCGTGCGAGCGCGTCTATGCGCCGTGGCCGGATATGGAGCGCGCGCTGCGAAAGGCGGCTCTGCCGCTCTGTTCGCTCGAGACGAAGCGCCCGCTCGCCTCGTTTGACATCGTCGGGTTTTCGCTGCTGTACGAGATGTGCTACACGAACATCCTCGCCATGCTCGATCTGGCGGGCATCCCGCTGCGCGCGGCGCAGCGCGGGGCGGACGCGCCGCTGATCGTGTGCGGCGGGCCGTGCGCGTGCAACCCGGAGCCGCTCGCCCCGTTCATGGATGCGGTGATGATCGGCGACGGGGAGGAGCTCATCGGCAAACTCGTGGCCGCGCAGCGCGCTGCGCGCGCCGCGGGCGAGGACAAGCACGGCCTGCTGCGCCGGCTGGCCGGGATCGACGGCATGTACATCCCCTCGTTCTACGCGCCGTCGCCCGGCGGGCGGACCGCGCCCGTGGAGCCGTGCGCGCCGGAGCGGCCGGTGCGATGCGTGCTGCGCGACCTTGCGCACGCGCCGTTCGTCGGCCGGCCGGTCGTGCCGTACCTGAACGTGGTGCACGACCGCGCCTGCGTCGAGGTCATGCGCGGCTGTACGCGCGGCTGCCGCTTCTGCCAGGCGGGGTACATCTACCGGCCCGTGCGCGAGCGTACGCGGGAGACGCTGCTGCAGCAGGCGCAGGAGCAGATCGCCTGCACCGGGTACGACGAGGTGTCGCTGCTGAGCCTGAGCACGGGCGACTATTCCGACGTGCACCGCCTCGTGCCGCAGATCATCGACAGCATGGCCGAAAAGCGCGTCTCCGTCTCGCTCCCGTCGCTGCGCATCGACTCGCTGCTCAAGCAGGACCTTGAGAAGATGCAGACCATCCGCAAGGCGGGGCTGACATTCGCGCCGGAGGCGGGCACGCAGCGCCTGCGCGACGTGATCAACAAGAACGTCACCGAGGAGGACCTGCTGCGCGCGTGCGGCGACGCGTTCTCCGCCGGGTGGACAAGCGTCAAGCTGTATTTCATGCTCGGCCTGCCCACCGAGACGGACGAGGACATCCTCGGCATCGCGGAGCTGTGCCGTAAGGTCAGCCGCCTGTTCTACGAGCTGCCAAAGGAGCGCCGCGGCAAGGGGCTGCGCCTGTCGGCCAGCGCGTCCACGTTCGTGCCCAAGCCGTTCACGCCGTTCCAGTGGACGCCGCAGGTGCCGCTTGAGGAGATCCGCCGCCGCCAGCAGCTGCTGCGCGATGCGCTCCGCGGCGTGCGCGGGGTGGAGTTCCATTGCCACCTGTCGCAGCTGTCGGTGCTCGAGGCCGCCTTTTCGCGCGGCGACCGCCGCCTGGCGGACGTGCTCGAAACGGCCTTCCGCCTCGGCTGCCGGTTCGATTCGTGGTCGGAGCATTTCCGCGAGCAGGCGTGGCGGGAGGCGTTCGCCGCGCACGGCCTGACGATGGAGGCGTACGCCGGGTGGTCGCCCGCGCCGGGCGCGCCGCTGCCGTGGTCGCACATCGACATGCTGGTCACGGAGGAGTATCTCGCGCGCGAGTACGGGCGCGCGATGGAGGGCAGGACCACGCGGGACTGCCGCGAGGGCTGCAACGGTTGCTTTGGAGGCCGCTATGCGGATGTTTGCCGTCTATCAAAAGGGTGAGGCGCTCGCCTTCATCTCGCATCTGGACGTGCAGCGCACGCTGCAGCGCGCCTTCCGGCGCGCGGAGCTGCCGCTGCAATATTCGCAGGGCTTCAACCCGCACCCGCTGCTCTCGTTCGCCGCGGCCGTGCCCACGGGCGAAACGAGCGCGTGCGAGTGGTTCGAGGTGCGGCTGGACGGGACGGTCGCGCCGGAGGACTTTTTGCGCCGCGTGGGCGACGCGCTGCCTGCCGGCCTTGCGGTGAGCCGGGCGCTGGAAGCGCCCGAACGGGCGGGCAAGCTGTCCGTACTGGTGCGCGCGGCGGCCTACCGCATCAGCCTGACGGCCGGGGAGCCGATCCCGGCCGCGGCGGCTGCGGAGGCGCTCGAGGCGCTCCTTGCCGGGGAAATTTTAGTGAACAAGCGGACCAAGGGCGGCACCCGGCCCGTCGATATCCGTCCGCAGATCATGCAGGCGAGCGTGGAGGACGCAGGGGACGGCGGCGTCACGCTCCACGTCCTGGGCAAACTGCAGGCCGACGGCGGGCTGCGCGCTTCGTTTTTGACGGACGCGCTGCTGGAGCGCCTGGCCGCGCGGGACGGCATGGCGCGCATCTGCCGCACGGCCATGTATTTCGACGCGGACGGCCTGCTGCCCGGCCATGCGCCATAAAGGGAAAGTGAAGGAGAATGAATAAGGAGATTTTAGTGGACGCGAACGGGTTTTCAACCCGTGTCGCCGTGGTGGAGGACGGCGCGCCCGTCGAACTGTACGTCGAGCAGGAGGGCGCGCAGCGGCTCGTCGGCAACATTTACAACGGAAAGGTGCAGAACGTGCTGCCCGGCATGCAGGCGGCGTTCATCGACATCGGGCTCGAGCGCAACGCGTTCCTGTACGCGGGGGATATCGTCATGCCCGACGGCGCGGACGAGGACATCGAGCGCGAAAAGCTCCGCTCCATGCGCAACATCCGCGACATGCTCAAGCCCGGCCAGACGATCATGGTGCAGGTCGCCAAGGACCCGGTGGGCACCAAGGGCGCGCGCGTGACCACGCACATCACGCTGGCCGGCCGCTCGCTCGTGCTGATGCCGACGATGGACTACGTCGGCGTATCGCGCCGCATCGACAAGGACGAGGAGCGCACGCGCCTGCGCCGCATCCTCAGCGAGATCCGCCCGGAGAACATGGGCGTCATCGTGCGCACGGCCTCCGCCGGCAAGAGCCGCGAGGCGTTTGCGGAGGATCTGGAGAGCCTCAAGCTCCTCTATGAGGACATCCAAAAGCGCGCAAAGAAGCAGAAGGCGCCTTCGCTCCTGCACGCGGAGCAGAGCCTGCTGTTCCGCACCGTGCGCGACCTTTTGATGAAGGATGTGGACCGCGTGTTCGTCAACGACGCGGCCACGTTCGAACGCTTGCGCGAGATTGCGGACATGATGGCGCCCAAGCTTAAGCCGCGCATCCTGCTCAAGCAGAGCGAGGCGCTGTTCGACCGGTACGAGACCGAGAGCAAGATCGACAAGGCGCTCGCGCGCAAGGTGTGGATCAAGAACGGCAGCTACATCATCATCGACCGCACCGAGGCGCTCACCTGCATCGACGTGAACACGGGCAAGTTCGTCGGCAAGGACAACCTTGAAAAGACCATCACCGCGACCAACTGCGAGGCCGCGCGGGAGATCGCGCGGCAGCTGCGGCTGCGCGACATCGGCGGCATCATCATCATCGACTTTATCGACATGGAGCGCGAGAGCAACCGCACCATGGTGCTCAACACCCTCAAGACCGCGCTCAAGGAGGACCATACCCGCTCGCACGTGTTCGGCTTTACGCATCTGGGCCTTGTGGAGATGACGCGCAAAAAGACCGGCCGGAGCCTGGGCGACACGCTCCAGACCCTCTGCCCCTACTGCGCGGGGGACGCGCACGTGCTCTCGCCCGAGAGCGTCATGGCCAAGGTGCGCAAGCAGGCGCTGCAGGTGCTCAAGGGCAGCGAGAACAAGCGCATGCTCATCGAGGTGCACCCGGACGTGCTGCGCGCCATGGAGCGCGCGGAGCAAAAGCACGGCGCCGTGTTCCCGCCGGAGGCGGGCGGCACATACTATGTGCGCACAAACGACGCGCTGCACATCGAAAAGTTCTCCGTGCGCCCGCTGGCCGAGCGGCGCGTGGCGGAGGCGAAAAAGGACTGCAAAATCGTGCATTGACACGGCGGCGAGCCTGTGGTAAAATCGGTCGGTAAGCCGCTTCGGGACGGTTCCTAAGCGCGCGCCCGTGCGCGCCGCCGTGGCCGAGCGAGTTCTGGGAACAGGAGGTGCAGCAGCTGTGTATGCAATCATCCAGACCGGTGGGAAGCAGTACAAGGTAGAGGCGGGCGATCAGATCGTCGTCGAGAAGCTCGACGCCGAAGTGGACGCCGAGGTCGAGTTTGGCGCGCTGCTCGTGTCGGACGACGCGGGCGTCAAGGTCGGCAAGCCCGTGCTGGAAGGCGTGAAGGTTACCGGCAAGGTGCTCGAGCATGGCAAGGGCAAGAAGGTCGTCGTGTTCAAGTACAAGCCGAAGAAGAACATCCGCACCAAGCGCGGCCATCGCCAGCCGTACACGAAGGTCGAGATCCTCTCGATCGGCTGACGGGGGCATGATCCGCGTCACGTTCCTGCATCGTCAGGGCCGGCTCGCCGGGTTCACCTGCACCGGCCATGCAGGATTTGCCGAAGCGGGCAGCGACATCGTATGCAGCGCGGTCTCCGCGCTCACGCAGACGGCGGTGCTCGGGCTTGCGGAGGTGGCGCACATACCGGCGGGGTATTCCGTCCGGGAGGACGGGTACCTGCGCTGCGAGGTCGGCACGGATGCGACCGACGCGCAGCGCAAAGACGCGGCGCTGCTGCTGGATACGCTGGCGGCAGGGCTGCGCGCCGTGGACGAATCGTATCCCGGTTACCTCAAATTTACAGACAGGGAGGTGTGACACATGTTCCAGATGAACCTTCAGCTCTTTGCCCACAAAAAGGGCGTCGGCTCCTCGCGCAACGGGCGCGACAGCGAGAGCAAGCGCCTCGGGCCCAAGCGTGCGGACGGGCAGTTCGTCCTCGCGGGCAACATCCTCGTTCGCCAGCGCGGCACGCATTTCCACCCGGGCAATAACGTCGGCATCGGCAAGGACGACACGCTCTTTGCCAAGATCGACGGCGTGGTCCGCTTTGAGACCAAGCATTCCGGCAGGAAGCAGGTCAGCGTGTACGCCGAGGCGGCGGGCGAGTAAACGGACGGCAAACGAACAGACGCTGCGGAGCGGGCCCTTTGGCCCGCTCCTTTTTGCGCGCCGTTTCGCCGCGCGCCCGCCGTGCCCACAGGCGGCCGCTCCGTTTTGCGCGCGTCCGCGCCGCGCTCTCCATGGCCATGCGTGCGGGGCGGGATGTCCTGCCGCCGCCCGCGCGTCCGCGCCGCGCGGCGGGGCCGGCCAAAAGCGCCGGAAAGATTGACAAAACGGGGCGCAGGTGTTATTCTCATCTTGAGATAACGGAGGGATCGCCATGCGATTGACGGAGGGGTTCACCGCGCCGCTGTGCGACGTGCTGCGCATCCCGCGCGGGCTGACGGCGCTCGTGGGCGGCGGCGGCAAATCCTCGCTGATGGAGCGCCTTGCGCGCGAGCTTGCGCCACGCGGCCGCGTGCTCGTCGGCACGACGACGCATATCTTCCCGCCGCCGGGCATGCCGCTGCTGCTCGAGCCGGACGCCGCCGCGGTGGAGGCCGCCTTCTTGGCCCATCCCGGCGAGGCGCTCTGCGTGGGCGCGCGCGAGACGGCCACCGGCAAGCTGACCGCCTGCGGCCTGAGCGCGGCGCGGCTGCTGGAGCTGGCGGACTATGTGCTGCTCGAGGCGGACGGGGCCAAGCGCCTGCCGCTCAAGGCGCCCGCGCCGCACGAGCCGGTCATCCCGCCGGAGACGGCGCTGGTGGTCGCGCTCGCCGGGCTCGACGGCATCGGCCGGCCGCTGCGGGAGGCGGTGTTCCGCTATGAACGGTACGCCGCGCTGCTGGGCCGTTCGGCGGACGATCCCGTGACGCCGGAGGACGCCGCGCGCGTGCTCGTGAGCGAGGCGGGCCAGCGCAAGGGCGTGCTGCCGGGCATGCGGTTTGCGCTCGTGCTCAACAAGGCGGACGATCCGGCGCGCGCGGCGCTTGCCGCGCGGGGGGCCGCCGCAGTCCCGGACGGGGCCGCGGAGGCGGTTGTGTGCACATCTTTGCGGAAGGGGAGCGAAGTCTGATGGAAAAACGAACGATTCTGATCAAGGGCGCGGGGGACCTGGCCAGCGGCATCGCCTGCCGCCTGTACCGCAGCGGGTTTTCCGTGGCGATGACCGACCTGCCGGCGCCGACGTCCATTCGCCGCACCGTCTGCTTCTCCGAGGCGATCCCCAACGGGACGGCCGAGGTGGAGGGCATCACGGCGCGCTTTGCCGCCGATGCGGACGCGGCGGCGGCGATCCTGCGCGCGGGGGAGATCCCCGTGCTGGCCGACCCGCAGGCGGCCTGCGCCGCGGCGCTGCAACCGGATGCGATCGTGGATGCGATCCTTGCCAAGGAGAACCTCGGCACCGCGATGGGAGACGCGCCCGTGGTCGTCGGCGTGGGGCCGGGCTTCACGGCGGGGACGGACTGCCACGCGGTCGTGGAGACGATGCGCGGGCATACGCTCGGCCGCGTCTATTACAGCGGCAGCGCGCTGGCGAACACCGGCGTGCCGGGCGACATCGGCGGCTTTACGATCGAGCGGCTGCTGCGCGCGCCGTGCGCGGGGGAATTCCGCACGGTGCACCGCATCGGCGACGTGGTCGAGGCCGGCGAGGTGTGCGCCTACGTCGGGCATTTCCAGGTGCGCAGCGCCATCCGCGGCGTGCTGCGCGGCATCCTGCCCGACGGTACGCAGGTATACAAGGGCATGAAGAGCGGCGATGTGGACCCGCGCTGCCGCGTGGAGCACTGCTTCACCGTATCCGACAAGGCGCTGGCCATCGGCGGCGGCGTGCTGGAGGCGCTGCTGCACTTATTCCACGCCAGCCGGCGGGCGCCGGGCTCTTGCCGGCGTCCCCCGCATGCATCCGACAGGAGGGAGCTTTCATGGAAGAGGAGATCAAACTGACAAAGCTGGCCAAGTGTGCCGGCTGCGGCGCGAAGGTCGGCGCCGGCGTGCTGGCAAAGCTGCTCGAGGGCATCCGCGTGCACGAGGACCCGAACCTGCTGGTCGGCTTCGACCGCTCGGACGACGCCTCGGTCTACCGCGTGAGCGACGAGCTGGCGCTGGTGCAGACGCTCGACTTTTTCCCGCCCATCGACGACGACCCGTATACGTTCGGTCAGATTGCCGCGACGAACGCGCTCTCGGACGTATACGCCATGGGCGGCGAGCCCAAGCTTGCGCTGAACATCCTGTGCGTCCCGGCCGATATGCCAAAGGACGCGGTGCACGCGCTGCTGCGCGGCGGCTACGACAAGGTGTACGAGGCCGGCGCGCTGATCACCGGCGGCCACAGCATCCTCGACGAGGAGCCCAAGTACGGCCTGTCCGTGACCGGCTTTGTGCGCCCGGACCGCGTGCTCACCAACAGCGGCGCGCACGAGGGGGACGTGCTGCTGTTCACCAAGCCGCTGGGCATCGGCATCCTCACCACCGCGCACAAGGCGGGCCTGCTCAGCGCGGATGGCCTGGCGCTTGCCCGCCGGCTCATGACCACGCTCAACCGCGCCGCGCGCGACTGCATGGTGCGCTTCCGCGTGCATGCGTGCACGGATGTGACCGGCTTTGGCATGATGGGGCACCTGCTGGAGATGGCGCAGGGGTCGGACCTGACCGCGCATGTGGACACCGCCGCCATCGACATCATCCCGGAGGCGCTCTCGCTTGCGGAGATGGGCATCCTGCCGGAGGGGCTCTACCGCAACCGCTCCTTTGCCAAGCGCATGTGGAGCCGGGCGATGTGCGCCTCGCCGTGCAGGACGTGCTCTACGATCCGCAGACGGCCGGCGGCCTGCTCATGGCCGTGCATCCGGACGATGCGGACGCGCTGTACGCCATGCTGCAGGAAAACGTCCCGAGCGCGCAGCGCATCGGGACGCTCGAGAAGGCGGGGGAGAAGCGCATCATCCTGCGCTGACGGCCGATTCGAGCGCGGCCACGGCCGCGTCGATGTCGCTTTCCGTCGTGCCATAGCCGATGGAGAAGCGGATGGTCCCCTGCGGGAAGGTGCCGAGCGTGCGGTGCGCGCCCGGCGCGCAGTGCAGCCCGCAGCGCGTGCACACGCCGTGCTCCGCCTCCAGGCGGAAGGCGACCTCGGCATTGTCCGCCGTCAGACAATCCACCGATACCACGCCGACGCGTCCGGCCTCCGCGGGCAGCCCCGCGAGGCGGACGCGTTTGTTCTGCCGCAGCCCGTCGAGCAGGCGCGCCGTCAGCCGCCGCTCCTCCTGTTCGAGCGCGGCGATGCGCTCGTCCGTCAAAAACTCCATCGCCGCGAGCAGACCGAGGATGCCCGGCAGGTTCAGCGTGCCGGATTCAAAGCGGTCCGGCATGTAGGGCGGCTGCTCCTCGCTGTCGGAGGCGCTGCCCGTGCCGCCGCAGATCAGCGGCTCGAGCCGCGCGGCAAAGGCCGGCTCGAGCAGCAGCGCGCCCACGCCCGCCGGGCCCAGCAGGCCCTTGTGCCCCGGCACGGCCAGCGCGGCAAGGTGCAGCGCCTCAAAATCGATGGGCACGTGCCCGGCCGTCTGCGCCGCGTCCAGCACGAAGGGGACGCCGCGCTCGTGCAGCAGCGCGCCGATCCGTTCAACCGGCAGCAGCGTGCCGCACACGTTGGAGGCGTGCGTGAATACCGCAAGGCGCGTGTCCGCATGCAGGAAGGGGAGGATCTCCTCCGCGCGCAGCGTGCCGTCCGGCGCTCACGGCCCGCGGACCCCCGACCCGCCGCAGCGCCCCTCCCGCTCGCGGCGCGCGCGCCTTAACCAAATGATAAGAGGTTCGCCCGCGGCACAGCAGCGCCGGGCGCGAGGCTGAACAGCAGCCGGAGGGTCCGGAGGCAGTATGGGGGGGCGG
>URSN01000068.1 GCA_900550525.1 uncultured Eubacteriales bacterium | reverse complement strand
TGCCGGCCGGCGCGCACGGCACGCGGTCCTCCGGCAGGCCGGAGAGCCGCTCCTGCTGCCGGAGCGGGCGCATGACGGCGTTGTGCTCCATGGAGCTGACCAGCACGCGGCCGCCCGCATGCAGCAGGCCCTTGAGCACCATGTTCAGCCCGGCGGTCTGCCCGGGCGTGAACACCACGTGCGTGGCCGGGTGGGGGAAGCGCATGCGCGCGGCGAGCAGCTCGCGGCAGCGCAGCACGCGCATGGCCACGTCGGACGAGCGCGCGTAGGTCGAGCGGTTGACGTTGACCGCAAGCCCGTCAAGATATTCCCGCACCGCCTGCGCCACGCCGGGCGCTTTTGTGCCGGAGGTCGCCGCATGATCCAGATAGACGACGCGATTTTCGGACATTTTCGTTATACCCCCTTGCGGATAACGGATGCTTGTGTTATTATACCACATGAGGGAGGCATCCGTACACATCTTTTTGGGAGGTAGTCTTTTATGGAGAAGAAGGAAACGTTTTTCAAACGGTATGGACTGATCGTACTGACGGGCCTGATCGTCGGCGCGGCGGCCGTGCTGCTGACGGCGTACGGCAACCCGCAGAACATGGGCTTTTGCATCGCCTGCTTCCTGCGCGACATCGCGGGCGCGCTCAAGTTCCAGACCGCGGGCCTGACCGCGGAGACGGGCACCGGCATCGTGCAGTACATCCGGCCGGAGATCATCGGCCTGGTGCTCGGCGCGTTCGCGCTCTCGCTCGTGCGCAAGGAGTTCCGCCCGGTCGGCGGTTCCTCGCCGATGACGCGCTTTGTCATCGCGGTGTTCGTGATGATCGGCGCGCTCGTGTTCCTCGGCTGCCCGCTGCGCATGGTCATCCGCATCGGCGGCGGCGACCTGAACGCGATCGTCGGCCTTGTGGGCTTTGCCATCGGCATCCTCATCGGCGTGCTGTTCCTGCGCGGCGGCTTCAGCCTCGGCCGCGCCTACCGGCAGGGCATGCTGGAGGGGCTGATGTTCCCGGCGCTGATGGTGGCGCTGCTGCTGGTGCTGCTGCTTGGCGGGAATCTCGTCGCCTCGAGCGTGAGCGGCCCCGGCTCCATGCGTGCGCCCATCCTGCTGGCGCTCGTGGTGGCGCTCGTGGTCGGCGCGCTGGCGCAGCAGTCGCGCCTGTGCATGGTCGGCGGCATCCGCGACGCGGTGATGTTCAAGGATTTCCGCCTCATCTCCGGCTTTGCCGCGATCATCGTGGCGGTGCTCGCGGGCAACCTCATCACGGGCAAGTTCACGGGCTTCTCGTTTGCGGACCAGCCCATCGCGCACAGCGAGTGGCTGTGGAACCTGCTGGGCATGGTGCTCGTCGGCTGGGGCTCCATGCTGCTGGGCGGCTGCCCGCTGCGCCAGCTGATCCTGGCCGGCGAGGGCAATACCGACTCGGCCATCACGATCACGGGCTTCATCGTCGGCGCGGCCGTGGCGCACAACTTCGGCCTTGCCTCGAGCGCGACGGGCAGCGGCACGGGCCCGGTGGCCCTCGCGGTCATCGTCGGCTTCGTGGTGCTGCTGGCCATCTCCCTGCTCAATCGTCCGAAGGAGGCGTAACGATATGGTCGATGCACGCGGTTATTCCTGCCCCATCCCCGTTGTGATGACGCAGCGGGAGATCGAGCGCACAAAACCCGACACCCTCGAGGTCATGGTCGACAACCAGGCGGCCGTGCAGAACATCCGGCGCTTTGCCGCGGCGCGCGGCTACGCCGTCTCCGTGGCGGAACAGGGCGGCGGCGACTTCCTGCTGACGCTCAGCCGCGCCTGATATGCGCTTTGTCGCCACGTTCCATACCCATCTTTCCGCCATGCGCACGCAGCGCGCGCTTTCGGCGGCGGGGGCGCGCGCGGCGCTCGCCCCCGTGCCGCGGCGGCTGAGCGCCAGCTGCGGCACCTGCGTGCGCTATGAGGCGGAGGACGCCTGCCTTGCCTGCATGGACGCGGACGTGGATCGCGTCTATGCGGCCGACGGGGCGGACGGGTATGAGCTGCTGTACGAAAACCGCGCCTGAGGGCTATTTACGAACCCGCCCCCGCTTGGTATAATGGAGCCGAATGGGAAGAGGGGAGCGGAACCGATGAAGAAATGGCGCCTGCCGCTGTATATCCTGATCTGTGTGGCCTGCCTTGCCGCGTTTGCGGCGGCGGGCCTTGCCGATGCCGGCAATTTCGGCGGCGATTCGGACTGGGGCGGCTCCGACTGGAGCGGTTCGGACTGGGGCGGCTCCGACTGGGGCGATTCCGGCTGGGACGATTCGGACTGGGGCGGCTCGTTCGGCGTGCCCGTCTTTCTCTTGAGCGGCGGCGGCGGGTCGATCGTGTCGGTGCTCGTCGTGGCGCTGGTGATCTTCCTCTTTGTCCGCAGCCGCAGCCGCCGCATTGAGCGCGGCCGCCGCGGCGCGCAGCCCGTGCAGCATGCGCCGGCGCAGCCGGCGGGGCTGCCGCTCTCCGCATTGCAGCAGAAGGACCCGGCCTTCAGCGAGCAGGCGCTGCTCGAGCACGTCAGGAACCTGTATGTGCAGATGCAGCACGCCTGGGAGCAGAAGGATTGGGAGCCGATGCGCGCCTTCCTCACCGACGCGCTGTACAGCCAGATGGCCCGCCAGCTCGACGAGCTCAAGGAGCAGGGCCTCACCAACCATGTCGACCGCATCGCGGTGCTAGACGCGTTCATCTCCCGCTACTGCCAGGAAGGGGACGACGACGTGCTCATCGTCCGCCTTTCCACGCGCATCTGCGACTATACCGTGCGCGACGATACCGGCGAGCTCGTGCGCGGCAGCCGCACGCGCGAGCTGTTCATGACCTACGACTGGAAGCTCACGCGCAGCGCCTCCGTCCGCACGGATGAGGGCGGCGGCATGCGCAGCGTGTCCTGCCCCAACTGCGGCGCGCCGCTGTCGGTGCGCGAATCCGGCCGCTGCGAATACTGCGGCACGGTCGTCACCCTGTCCGAGCACGACTGGGCGCTGGCGGCCATCACGGGCGTCTCGCAGCGCAGCGAGGGGTGACGGGCGCTCCCCAAAAGGAATGGTTCGGCCGGCCGTGCCGTCCGCGCAGCGTGCGCGGGCGGCGTTCTCTTTTTGCGCCGGCGCCCTCCGCCGCGTGGAAAAGCGGCCGCGTCCGCGGGGAAATTGGGCCCCGCCGCAAACAAGCGTTTTGACAATGCCCCGTTTTTCCTCTATAATAGAGATGTCGAGTTGTCTGTCGGCCCGTAGCGGGCGTTCATTTCTGGAAGGGAGCGGTCGGCTTGTTCAGCGTTGGCGATATGGTCTGCTATCCGATGCACGGGGTCGGCGTGATCGAATCCATCGAGGAGCAGCAGGTGCTGGGGGAAACGGCCCGGTATTATGTGCTGCGCTTTGTGCTGGGCCGGATGACCGCCATGGTGCCGGTGAAAAGCGCGGAGGCGGTCGGCCTGCGCGCGCTCTCCGAGGCGTCGGTGTGCGAGCGCGTGCTCAGCTACCTTGCCGAGGACGCGCCGCTGGACGAGAGCGACAACTGGAACCGCCGCTACCGCGAGAACCTGGACAAGCTCCGCGGCGGCGACATCTTCGCCGTGGCGGACGTGGTGAAGTGCCTCTCCCGCCGCGACCGGCAGAAGGGCCTCTCCGCGGGCGAGCGCAAGATGCTGGCCACGGCGCGCCAGGTGCTGCTGGCGGAGATCTGCACCGTCTGCAGCCGCGAGGAGAGCGAGCTGCTGCCGCTGCTGGGCGGATGAGCGAAAGGTCGGGTGATCGTCCATGAGGAAGCTCCTGCGCGCCGCCGTTGCGCTGCTCGGCGTGGGGATAGGCTGCGGGATCGTTTCGCTGGTGGTCTATAACGTCCGGTATCCGGGCTAATCCTATGTGCTGCGCTATACGACGGTGACGCCCGTGCTTGTGGGGCTGTACATCGTGGCGGGGCTGCTGTGCGGCCTGCTCTTTTTTGTGTATGCGCCGCGCATCATCGACGGCGCGGCCTCGTGGGCGCGGCGGGTGGACGCGCACTTTCGCAGCATGCCCGCGCTGGACCTGCTCTTTGGCGTGGCGGGGCTCGTGGTGGGCCTGCTGGTGGCGCTGCTGGCCAGCCGGCTGCTCGCGTCGCTGCGCGTGCCGGTGCTCTCCACGCTTCTGACGGTCGCGCTGTACGTCGTGTGCGGCATCTTCGGCTACCGCTTCGGCGTTTCGCGCCGCAGCGAGCTCATGCGCGGCGCGCCCGCGGCGGCCGGCGCGCGCCCCAAGGTGCTCGATTCGAGCGCCATCATCGACGGCCGCATCCTCGACGTGTGCCGCACGGGCTTTTTGGAGGGGCCGTTCATCGTGCCCGCATTCGTGCTGCGCGAGCTCAGGCACATCGCCGACAGCGCGGACGCCATGCGGCGCAACCGCGGCCGCCGCGGGCTCGACATCCTCAAGGCGCTGCAGGAGGAGCAGGGCGCGCAGGTGCGCATCGACGATACGGATTTCCCGGAAGCGGAGGAGGTCGATCTCAAGCTGCTGCGCCTTGCCGAGAGCCTGGGCGGCGCGCTGGTGACCAACGATTTCAACCTCAACAAGGTCGCCGCCGTGCAGAACACGCCCGTGCTCAACATCAATGAGCTGGCAAGCGCGGTCAGGCCCGTGCTGCTGCCGGGCGAGGCGCTCGAGCTCACCGTGCTGCGCGAGGGCAAGGAGCCGGGGCAGGGCGTGGGCTTCCTCGAGGACGGCACCATGGTCATCATCGACGGCGGCCGCCGCTACATCGGCGAGCGCGTGGAGCTGCTGGTGACCAGTTCGTTGCAAACGTCGGCCGGCCGGCTGATCTTTGCGCGGCTGCATCCGCGGGCGGGCGCGGTGTGAGCGCGCGCAAAATTGTCAGAAAATCGCTTGACAGCGCGCAGCCCGTTCCACTATAATAGCAAAGGTTATGATCGTGTCGGCTTGTCCGCGCGTTCCATACGGATGGCGCAGGCCGTCCGCAGAATCAATCGGGAGTGAGGTGTCAGGAATGGTACGGACCTATCAGCCGAAAAAGCGGCAGCGCAGCAAGGTGCACGGCTTCCGCAAGCGCATGAAGACCTCCGACGGCCGCAATGTGCTCCGCCGCAGGCGCGCCAAGGGCCGCAAGAGGCTCAGCGCTTAATCAGCCGGCGGCCTTGCCCGCCGTCGCGGGCATGGATATGGGCGTTTGCGGCAGGCAGGTTCCTGCCGCGCGCTTGTCTTTCCCCCGCGCGGGAGTTTGAGCTTGAAACGCAGCGAATCTCTGAGAAGGAAAAAGGAGTTCCGGTATACCTACCGCGTCGGCAAGTCCGCCGGGCACCGCCTGCTTGCGCTGGTGTTCGCCAGAAGCCGCGAGCCCGCGCCGCGCATCGGTTTTTCCGTCAGCCGCAAGATCGGCAACAGCGTGACGCGCAACCGCGTCAAACGCCGCATGCGCGAGGCCGTCACCCCGCTCATCCCGGAGATCCGCGGCAACGTCAACGTGATCTTCATCGCCCGCAGCGCCATCGTGGAAGCGCCCTTTGCCGAGATCCGCGCGGCCATGCGCGCGCTGCTCAGCCGGGCGGGCCTCCTCAGGGGGAATGAACCATGAAACGCTTTCTTATCGCCGCGGTGCGCGGCTATCAGCGGTACATATCTCCGGCCTTTCCTCGCCACTGCCGCTTTATGCCGACCTGTTCACAATACGCCATCGAAGCGCTGCAAAAGCACGGGGCGCTCAAGGGCTCCGCGCTGGCTCTCTGGCGCATCCTGCGCTGCAACCCGTTCTGCCGCGGCGGCTACGACCCGGTCCCCTGACGGGGCGCGCCGGACCTCAACACGAGAGGAGGGAACAATTTGCACAACGACTTTTTCCTGACGCATTGGCTCTTTCTGGGGAAGCGCTGGCTGTTTGAGAACATCACCGGCGAGAGCATCGCGCTGACGGTCGTCATCTCCACGATCCTCATCAAGGCCATCACGGTCTTTGGCGATATCAAGTCGCGCAAATCATCCGCCAAGATGCAGGTGATCCAGCCGCAGATGAACAAGCTGCAAAAGAAGTACGAGAACGATCCGCAGCGCCTGCAGCGCGAGATGTCCAAGCTCATGAAGGAGAACAACGTCTCCATGTTCGGCGGGTGCCTGCCCATGCTGTTCACGCTGCCGCTGTTCTTCATGTTCATCGCGGCGTTCCGCCAGTGGGGCAACGAGATGATGGTCCACCTCATCGCCACGCTGCACACCGACCCCGAGGCGGGCGTGGAGATGTTCAAGAATTTCCAGTTCCTCTGGGTGCACAACATCTGGCAGCCGGACAGCGGCATGCAGCCGGTCATCACCTCGGCGGAGATGCTCTTCACCAACAGCAACATCCACCGCCTGTTCTACTTCACGGAGCATCCGGAGGCGTTCGAGCTGTTCAAGGAGCTGGGCTTCTTTGTGGAGAGCACGGCCAAGGGCTCCTACAACGGCGTCGTCATCGCGGAGCTGACGGACGAGCTGATCGCAAAGTATGACGCCATCGTCAAGCCCTGCGTGGACCTGTACGCCGGGTATAACAACGGCTGGTTCGTCCTGCCGCTGCTGTGCGGCGGCACGACGCTGCTCTCCGCGTGGCTGATGCAGCGCGGCCAGGCGCAGCCCGCCGGCAACGCCGCCAGCACCGGCAAGATGATGATGTATCTCATGCCGATCATGACGTTCGTCTTTTCGCTGAGCACGAACGCCTCGTTCGCGCTGTACTGGACGGTCAGCAACGTGATCTCCATGATCACCACATACTTTATCAACAAGAGCATCGGCATCGGGCCCGCTGCTGCAAAAGAGGTAAGCAAAACATGAGAAGCATGGAATTTTCCGGCCGCACGGTCGACGAGGCGATCTTTCACGGCCTCAACGAGATGGGGCTGACCATCGACGAGGTGGAGATCGAGACGCTGCAAAGCGAGACCAAGGGCATCTTCGGCCTTGGCTCCAAGATGGCGGTCGTCCGCCTGACCGAGCGGGAGACGCCCGTCGTGCCGGACATGGAGCAGTATAAAAAGCACGAGCACGACGGCGAGCGGCCGCCGCGCCGCGACCGCCGCGAACGGGACGGGCGCCGCGCGCCGCGCGAGGACGGGGAGAGCCGCGAGGAGCGCGACCGCCGCGCCGCGGAGGAGGCGGACGCGCGCTACGGCTACAGCGAGGAGCTGGCAAAGGACCTGCCGGCGGCGATCTTTTTGCGGGAGCTGCTGGAGAAGATGGGCGTGGAGGCGCGCGTGCTCGCCGCCAATACCGAGGCGGGGCTGCGCCTGCGCATCGATTCGGAGTCGATGGGCCTGCTCATCGGCCGGCGCGGCGAAACGCTCGACGCGCTGCAATACCTCGTGTCGCTGCACGTCAACCGCGGCGCCAAGGAATACCAGCGCTTCTCGCTCGACTCCGAGGGGTACCGCACCCGCCGGGAGGAGACGCTCACGCGCCTGGCGCGCAAGACCGCCGCGCAGGTGCGCGCCAGCGGCCGCTCCGTGGCCATGGAGCCGATGAACCCGTACGAGCGGCGCATCCTGCACAGCGCGCTGCAGGGCTTCCGCGGCGTGACCACCTACAGCGCGGGCGAGGAGCCCAACCGGCACGTGGTCATCGCGCCGGAGCGGTAGAGCGCTGCCCGCAGCGCCGGCGGCCGCGCCGCCGGCCGGGCTGTACGGAGGATCAGCCAGCGCCGCCCGCGTCCCGGGCGGCGCTTTGCATATGAGCGGCATAGGACGGGAAAGGAGGGGACGCGGCCCATGCGCGAGGATACGATCTTTGCCCCGGCCAGCGCCGTTGGCGGCGCGGTCGCGGTCATCCGCATCTCCGGGCCGGACGCGGCGCGCGTTGCGCGCCTGCTCTCGGCGGACGTGACGAAAACGCCGCGCGAGCTGCGTTTTGTGCGCGTGCGCGACGGGGCGGAAACGGTGGACGACGGCATGGCCGTCTACCTGCCCGCGCCGCGCACCTATACCGGCGAGCCCATGGCCGAGATCCACTGCCATGGCGGAAGCTGCACGGTGCAGCGCGTGCTGGCGCTGCTCTCCGGCTGCGGCTTCCGCCCGGCGGAGGCGGGCGAGTTCACGCGCCGTGCCTTTGTCAACGGCAAGATGGATCTTTCACAGGCGGAGGCCGTGATGGACGTGGTCAACGCCGCCGCGCAGCAGAGCCTCAGGGCAGCCGTGGCGCAGCTCAACGGCAGCGTCAGCCGCGCGGTGGGGGAGGTCGAATCGCTCCTGCTCGACGCGCTCTCGGGCATCGACGCGGCGCTGGACTACCCCGACGAGGCGGAGGCGGACGCCTATGCCGCCCTGCCGGAGCAGCTCAAAGCGGCGCAGGAGCGGATAGCGCGTCTGCTTGCGGAGGGGCGCCGCGGCCGCGTGCTGCGCGACGGGCTGCGCGTGGTGCTGCTGGGACGGCCGAACGTGGGCAAGTCCTCGCTGCTCAACGCGCTGCGCGGCAGCGAACGCGCCATCGTGACCGGACAGGCCGGCACCACGCGCGACGTGCTCGACGAGCGGGCCGTGTTCGACGGCGTGCCCGTGCGCCTGTTCGACACCGCAGGCATCCGCGAGGCGCAGGACGAGGCGGAGCGCATCGGCGTCTCCCGCGCGCGCGAGGCGCTCGCCCGGGCGGATGTGCTGCTCGTCGTGCTCGACGGCGCCGCGCCGCTTGCCGCGGAGGACGCCGCGCTGCTTGCGGAAACGGCGGGCCGGTCCCGCATCCTCGTGCGCAACAAGTGCGACCTGCCGGCCGCGGACATGGAGCTGCCGGAGGCGGCGTTGCCCGTGAGCGCCCGCACGGGCGCTGGCCTGGACGCGCTGCGCACGGCGATCCTCGCGCTTGCCGCGCCGCAGCAGGACGCCGGCGATCCCTGCGTCACCAACGAGCGGCACCTGCGCGCGCTCGATTGCGCGCTCGCGTCCATCCGCGCCGCACAGGCCGCGGCGGAGCTCGACTGCGCGGCGACGGACCTGCGCGCAGCGCTGCGCCACCTCGGCGCGATCACCGGCACGGACGTGGACGAGCGCGTCATCGACCGCATCTTTGCAAATTTCTGCGTCGGCAAGTGACGGCGCGGCGGGTTTCTCTTACAAACGGCGGGCGCTCCCCTTCGGGAGCGCCCGCATCCTTTCATGGTTCCGTGTTTACGCGCGCCCGCGGCGGAAATCCATTGCCGCTTCAAGGGCTTTCCTATCGATGCATGAAGGAAGGATGGCCTCCGCGCGCCGCTTGCCACATGCGCGTTTATGCTGGTGCGCTGACCTTGGCGGCGTCTGCTGCGCCGCCTGCGCCATACCAGCGTACGATGCCCTCGCAGATCCCCTGCGCCATCGTCTGCTGGAAGTCCGGGTCGGAAAGGAGCAGCTCGTCCTCTTCGTTGGTCAGATATCCCATCTCAATTCCGACGATGGGCCGCGTGCACCAGTTGAATCCCGTCTGGTCGCCGCGCGTGGTGATTCCGCCGCGGTCCTCATAACACATGGGGATGTCCGTCGTATCACAATAGGCCCGTATGATACAGTCCGCCGCCTGCCGGCACGCCTCGAAGTGATCCGTGCGGTATTCGGAGGGAATGAGCATGAACGCGCCGCGCGCGCTCTCCCGGTCTGAGCGGTTGCAATGCAGGCGGATGCCGAGCGCAACCTCATGTTCATTGAAAAACTCCGCGCGCTCCCGGTTGGAAATGTTTACGTCATCCGTCGTGCGCGTCATATGGACGGGCGCGCCGAGCGCCTCCAGCTGGTTGCGCAGCAGCAGACCAACGGCCAGGTTGATCTCATATTCCATCGCACCGGTGCGCGTGCCGCGGGCGCCGCCGGCGACCTTCTGTTTCGTGCGGGAATCACCCGGAGCGATTGGATCCGGCGCGGGGTCATAGATGTACTGATGCCCCGGATCGATTCCGATGACGGCCCGCAGCAGCGGCGGTTCCGGCGTGGGCTCCGGCGAAGGGAG
>URSN01000067.1 GCA_900550525.1 uncultured Eubacteriales bacterium | reverse complement strand
CGCGGGCGTGCGCGTTTGCTGCCCGGCGCAGGACGGCTGCACCGACAACGCGGCCTTGGTCGGCGCGGCGGGCTATCACCGGCTGCGGCTGCACGGCGCGGACGGCCTCGACCTCAACGCCGTGCCGAATCTCGCCATCGCCCGCTGAGCCCGGCCCCGGCTTCAGCGCCATGCCAGATCATGCCATCGCCCGCCGGGCGCGGCGCAAAGCGCCTTGACCTTGCGGCGCGATTCTGGTACACTTGTTCCGGTATGCAGAAGCAGTGGTACACAATCGAAGGCGGGCGCAGGCTCGAGGGCACGGTGACGATCAGCGGGGCGAAAAACGCCGCCGTCGCCATGATCCCGGCGGCCATCCTTGCCGGCGAATGCTGCATCCTTGAAAATCTGCCGCACATCCAGGATGTGGAGGCGCTGCGCACCATTTTGCAGCGCCTGGGCGCGACGGTGGACGAGACCTCGGGCGACTGCCTGCGCATCGACCCCACGACGCTCTCCACCACGCGCGCCACGTTCCCGGCCGTGTCGGACATGCGCGCGTCGTACTACCTGCTCGGCGCGCTGCTGGGGCGCTACGGCGAGGTGGAGCTGGCGCTGCCGGGCGGGTGCGAGATCGGCGCGCGCCCCATCGACCAGCACATCAAGGGCATGCGCGCGCTCGGCGCCGAGGTGCATGTGGACGAGGAGGCGCACCTGCTCACGGCGCGGGCGGCAAAGCTGCGCGGGGCGGAGATCTTCTTTGACGTCGTATCCGTCGGCGCGACGATCAACGTCATGCTCGCCGCCTGCCGCGCCGAGGGACAGACGGTGCTCACGGGCGTGGCCAAGGAGCCGCACGTGGTGGACGTGGCCAATTTCCTCAACATGATGGGCGCCTCCGTGCGCGGCGCGGGCACGGACGTCATCCGCATCAATGGGCGCGAAAAGCTCCACGGCTGCGGCTATGCCGTCATCCCCGACCAGATCGAGACGGGCACGTTCATGATCGCCGCCGCCGCCACCGGCGGGGATGTGGTGATCAAGAACGTCATCCCCACGCATATGGAGGCCACCAGCGCCAAGCTCATGGAGAGCGGCGCGCGCGTGATCGAGGGCGACGACGGGCGCGATTTCTACCTGCGCGTGGTCATGGACGGGCGGCCGCGGCCGGTCAATATCAAGACGATGGTCTACCCCGGCTTCCCCACCGACCTGCAGCAGCCCATGATGGCGTACCTGTCCACCGCGGCGGGCGTGTCCACCGTGACGGAAAACATCTTTGAAAACCGCTTCAACCATGTGCGCGAGCTGCGGCGCATGGGCGCGTCCATCAGCCTGCGCGAGCGCGTGGCGCGCATCAAGGGCGTGAACGCCCTGCGCGGCGCGCAGATCTACGCCAGCGACCTGCGCGCAGGCGCGGCGCTCATCATCGCCGGGCTCATGGCCTCCGGACGCACGCAGGTGCACAACATCGAGTTCATCGACCGCGGCTACGAATACCTCGACCAGAAGCTCACCGCGCTCGGCGCCTCCATCCGCCGCGAAGCGCGCTGATCACTTTTTTATGTTCTTTTTCTTTCTGTGAAAGAAAAAGAACCAAAAAGAAAGCTCAGGAACCCGCCCCGGAAACAGCCGCTGCGCTCGCCCGTCAGCGAAACTTACCTTCCCCGCAAAATCATTTTGCGGGGCTTTTCTTTGAAAAGCCCCGCAGGGAAAAACACTAAACAAATGATGGGAGAGGGCTGCCCGATGGGCTACATTCATCCCCCACCCCGTTAAGGTTTCTTTTCTTTGGTTCTTTCTTTTCTTTTCCCGAAAGAAAAGAAAGAACAGAAAAAAAGAGAAGAAAAGGAAAGGAACAACCGTCTCCGCCCAACAAAGAGCGCGTCATCCCCTGGAGACGGGCAGGCAGATCGTCCGTTCGCGGCCATAGCGGTCGTGCACGGCGACGACGTCCATCTCGATGCCATAGACGGCCTGCAGCCGCTCCGGCGTGATGACCTCGCGGGGCGGGCCGAAGCCAGCGACGGCGCCGTCCTTCATCAGCAGCGCAAGGCTGCCGACGGAGAACGGGTGTTCCGGGCTGTGCGTGGACATGACGACGCAATAGCCCTGCGCGGCGAGGCCGGCGAGCACCTCCATGAGCAGCTGATGGTTGGCGTAATCCAGGTTGGCCGCCGGCTCGTCCATGACGAACACCTCGGCCGCCTGGCAGATGGCGCGGGCGATCAGGATCAGCTGGCGCTGGCCGCCGCTGAGCGCGGTATACCGCTGGTTGGCCAGGTGCAGGGCGTGCACCTTTTCCAGCGCGGCGAACGCGGCCGCGCGGTCCACCGGGCGCGGCGCCTCCAGCGCGGAAAAATGCGCGGCGCGTCCCATCACGACCACGTCCAGCACCGTATAGGCGAACACCGGCGCGTGGTACTGGGGGATATAGGCGATGAGGTTGGCCAGCTCGCGCGGCCTGAGGGCCCGCGTATCCCGCCCGCCGATCGTGATGCGGCCGCGGCTGACCGGCAGGGAGCCCAGCAGCAGGCGGAACAGCGTCGTCTTGCCGCAGCCGTTGGGGCCGACGAGGCACAGCACGTCCCCGCGGTCCGCGGCGCAGGTGACGCCCTTTACCACGTCGCCGCCGCCATAGCCGCCGTATACGCCGTCGATCTCCAGCAGCATGCGGGCTACCTCCTCTCCTTCTTCTTGATGATGAGATACACGAAAAACGGCGCGCCCATGATGCTCGTCACCACGCCGAGCGGCAGCTCCATGGACAGCAGCGAGCGGGCCAGATCGTCCATCAGCAACAGATACCCCGCGCCGAGCATGGCGCTGGCGGGGATCAGGCGGCCGTAGTCCCCGCCCCCGCGCGCGCGCGCCAGGGGCGGTTTCATCAGCCCTACCCTGCCGTGCAGCCGGCCGAGTCACACCGCCGCCGCGCGCTGCAGCGTGGACGCGGCGAGGAAGTGCAGCCGGTAGCGCCGGATGTGGATGCCGAGGCTGCGCGCCTCCTCCTCCTCGAGCGTGAGCAGGTTGAGCTGCCAGCGCAGCAGCAGGATCACCGCGAGCCCGGCCGCCATGGGCGGAAAGCTCCAGAGGAAGGCGTCCATGTCCGTCTTGGTCAGGCTGCCCATGAGCCAGAAGGTGATCTGCTGCAATACGTCGTTCGGGTCGGCCACATACTTGATCATGGTCACGCCCGCGTTGCACAGGGCCATGATCATCGACCCGGTGAGCACGAGGCTGAGCGTGTGCGAGTGGGCCGATTTGCGGCTGATCAGGTAGGAGGCGGCCACCGCGGCGCCGCCGCCGGCGACCGCCGCCGCCTGCACGGCCCAGTTCGGCGCGCCGTTGAGGATGGCGAACGCCGCGCCGAGGCTCGCCCCGGAGGAAACGCCCAGGATATCCGGCGAGACCAGCGGGTTGCGGAACATCCCCTGATACGCGGCCCCGGCCACGGACAGCGACGCGCCGATGAACACCGCCGAGAGGATGCGCGGCAGGCGGATGCTCCAGAAGATCGTGACCGCCTGCGGCAGGATCTCCCCCTCGCAGCCAAGGCGCGAGAGGAACGCCAGCACGACCTGCCGCGGCGTGAGCGGGTAATACCCGATCCAGAAGGAGAACAGCGCCGCCGCAAGCAGCAGCAGCAGCATGCCCAGCAGCAGCAGCCGGTAGCGCCTGCGCTGCGCCGCCTCCCGCCGGATCTCCAGATGCGTTTCGCCCATACCGTTTTTCTCCCTGTTTCCCGCTTGACGGGGCGCGCCGCCCGTGCTATACTCTACCCGTAAGCGTTATTCTTTTAAAAAAAGTACGTTTTTTAAAAGTATAGCGCGTGACGGCCGCCGTGTCAATCCGCGCGCCCAT
This sequence comes from uncultured Eubacteriales bacterium, assembly GCA_900550525.1. Taxonomy (GTDB): domain Bacteria; phylum Bacillota; class Clostridia; order Christensenellales; family CAG-138; genus Aphodomorpha; species Aphodomorpha intestinavium. The sequence goes on along the minus strand of URSN01000067.1, from coordinate 6,244 downwards.
CCGGCGGTGCAGGCCGCAGGCGGCCAACAGGGGAAAGGAGGACGTTGATGAAACAAACCAGACGATTGCTCGCGCTGCTGCTCTCGCTCGCGCTGGCGGCCGGCCTGATCGCCGGCTGCCGGACGGAGGGCCCTGCACAGGAACCCCCGCCGGACGGCACCGCAATGCAGAGCGCCACGGACGCACCGGAGGCCGCCGCGCCGACGGACGCGCCGCAGGAGGCGGCCGAGCGGCAGATCACGGACATGGCGGGCCGCACCGTGACCGTGCCGGCGGCCGGCGAGATCGAATCGGTCTTTTCCACCGGGTCGGTCTCGGCGATCTTCCTGTACATGGCCGCGCCGGACAAGCTGCTCGGCTGGAACTACGAGCTCAACGACATTGAAAAGGCCATCATCCTGGAGGAATACCACGACCTGCCCAACTTCGGCATGGGCGACGCGGTGAACTACGAGGCCGTGATCGCGGCGAACCCGACCATCGCGGTGAACTGCGGCACGATCAACGACGCGATGATCTCCGACTGCGACGCGCTGACGGAAAAGCTGGGCATCCCCGTCGTCGCCGTGGACAGCGACCTCAACAACTCCGCCGCGGCGTTCCGCTTCCTCGGCGAGCTGCTCGGCGCCGAGGAGCAGTGCGAACAGATGGCCGCCTATGCGGAGGCGCTCTTTGCCGACGTCGCGGCGCTTGCCGAAATCCCGGAGGAGGAGCGGGTGCGCGTCTACTACGGCAACGGCGAGGATTCGCTCGAGACCGCGCCGCGCGGCTCCGCCCATGCGCAGATCCTGGGCATGGTCAGCGCGGTCAACGTCGCGGACCTGGAGCTGGGGGACGGCTCGCGCGTGCAGATCTCGGCCGAACAGCTGCTCGCGTGGGACCCGGATGTGATCGTCGTCAACGGCGAGCCCAAGGCCGACCTGAGCGGCGGCAGCGCGGCCGACGCCATCCTGAACGATCCGGATTACGCCACGCTCAAGGCCGTGCAGCAGCTCAAGGTGTACGGCACGCCCAATGCGCCGTTCAGCTGGATCGACCGGCCGCCGGGCCCCAACCGCCTGATCGGCATCCGCTGGTTCTCCGCGCTGCTCTATCCCGAGTACCTCGACTGCAGCGTGGAGGATGAGGTGCGCGCCTTCTTCAGCCTGTTCTACCATACCGACCTCTCCGACGAGAAGCTCGAAAAACTCCTCAACGGGACGCTGCCGTAAGGCGTCGCCCCCCGTCGAAAGCGCGCCCCCTGCGGCGCGCTTTCGTTCTGCTTTTCTTATTGTGTTCTCTTTTGTTCTCTTTTCTTTCCGGAGAAAGAAAAGAGAACCAGAAAAGAAAGCCGGGAACCCGCCCCGGAAACAGCCGCTGCGCCCGCCCGTCAGCGGAACTTGCCTTCCCCGCAAAAAATATTTTGCGGGGCTTTTCTTCCGTTCTTTTTCTTTCTGTGAAAGAAAAAGAACCAAAAAGAAAGCTCAGGAATCTGCTCCGGCAATACCGCTGCGCTCGCCCGTCAGCGGGGCTGACGTTACCCGCAAAATATATTTTGCGGGGCTTTTCTTTCAGAAAAGCCCCGCAGGGAAAAACAGGAAACGTATGACGGGGGCGGCCCGCCCGATGGAGTACGCTCATCCCCCTCCCCGATAAGGTTTCTTTTCTTTGGTTCTTTCTTTTCTTTTCCCGAAAGAAAAGAAAGAACAGAGCATCCCATTTCTTTTCCTGAAAGAAAAGAAAGAACAGAAAACAGGAAAACAAGCCGGCTCAGAGCGGCTGTTTGGCGGGGAGGCCGGCGCGGCGGGGGAAGCGGGCGGGGGTCTCGGCCAGTTTTTTTGCGACGACGAGCGCGCGCGCGCCGTAGGCCGCGGGCACGGGGATACATGTGCACGCGCAGCGCAGCTGGGCGCAGGCGTTTTGCGCGGCGGCGAGCTCGGCGGCGGGATCGCCCTTATAGGCGACGCTCTGGCCGCCCACGCTTAGCAGCGGCACGGTGAGCTCGAGCAGCGCGGGCAGCGGCGCGACGGCGCGGGTGAGCGCGGCGTCGAACGAGGCGCGCAGGGCCGGGTCGCGCCCGGCGTCCTCGGCGCGCAGGTGCAGGCATTGCGCGGCGAGGCCCAGCGCCTCGAGCGCGGCCTGAAGGAAGTCGATGCGCTTTTGCAGCGCGTCCAGCAGCGTCATGGCAAGGTCCGGCCGCACGATCAGCAGCGGGATGCCGGGGAAGCCCGCGCCCGTGCCCACATCGATGCAGCGCGCGGCGGCGGGGAGCAGCGGCGCGGCGGCGAGCGAGTCGAAAAAGTGCTTTTCGGCCACGGCCTCCGGCTCGGTGATGGCGGTGAGATTGCGCGTCCTGTTCCATTCCACGAGCAGCGTATAATAGCGGCCGAAGCGATCCGCCTGATCCTCCGTCAGCGCGGGGTAGAGCGCGGCCAGCCGCGCCACGCAGCGATCCCGGTCCGTCATGCGCGCGCCTCCCTTCGTTTGAGTTCGATCAGCAGCACGGAGATATCCGCCGGCGATACGCCCGAGATGCGCGCCGCCTGCCCCACGCTGTGCGGGCGCACGGCGGCGAGCTTCTGCCGCGCCTCAAGGCGCAGGCCGTGCATGGCGGCGTAGTCGAGGCCGTCCGGCAGCGCCAGCTCCTCCAGGCGGCGGGCGCGCGCGACCTCCTCGCGCTGCTTTTGGATATAGCCGTCGTAGTGCGCGAGCACCTCCACCTGTTCGCGCGCCTCATCCGGCAGCGCGGGCAGCGCCTGCGGCGTGCCGGCGGTGAGCGAGAGCAGCGCGGTATACGTCATGCCCGGCCGCTTGAGCAGGTCGAACAGGCGCGCGCCGCCGGCGGCGGGCGGGCCGGAACCGATGGCGGCGAGGCACTCCGTCAGCGCGGCGGAGGGCGGCACGCTCGCATCCAGCGCGCGCATGGCGGCGGCGACGGCCTCGCGCTTGCGCTGCAGGCGGTCGTAGCGCTCGGGCGAGATGAGCCCCGTGCGCCGCGCGCGCTCGGTCAGGCGCAGGTCGGCGTTGTCCTGGCGCAGCAGCAGGCGGTACTCGCAGCGGGACGTCATCATGCGGTACGGCTCCGGCGTGCCCTTGGTGGCCAGGTCGTCCACCAGCACGCCGGTATACGCCTCGTCGCGGCCGAGCAGGAACGGCTCCTCGCCCCGGACGTACAGCGCGGCGTTCACCCCCGCCAGATACCCCTGCGCGGCGGCCTCCTCATAGCCGGAACTGCCGTTGAGCTGGCCGGCGGTGAACAGGCCCGGCACGGCCTTGACCATCAGCGTGCGGTCGAGCGCGGTCGGGTCGATGCAGTCGTATTCGATGGCGTAGCCCAGCCGCGCGACCTCGCAGCGCTCCAGCCCCGGCAGCGTGCGCAGCATGGCCACCTGCACATCCGCCGGCAGGCTCGTGCTCATGCCCTGCACGTACATCTCGTCCGTGGTGCGGCCCTCCGGCTCGATGAAGATCTGGTGGCGCGGCTTGTCGGCAAAGCGCACGAGCTTGTCCTCGATGGAAGGGCAGTAGCGCGTGCCGGTGGCGCGGATGCGGCCGCTGTACATGGGCGAGCGGCTGAGGTTGTCGAGGATGATGCGGTGCGTCCCGGCGTTGGTATAGGTCAGGTAGCACGGCGTCTGTTCGCGCGCGAGCGCGCCGTGCAGGAAGGAGAAGGCGGGCACGGTCCCGTCGCCGTCCCGCCGCCCCATCCTTGCATAATCGAGGCCGCGGCCGAGCACGCGCGCGGGCGTGCCGGTCTTGAAACGGCGCACCGGGACGCCGAGGCGCGCCAGCTCCGCCGAGAGCGTCTCCGCGCGCGTCAGCCCCGCCGGGCCGCTCTCGCGCGCCCAGTCGCCGATGAGGATGCGGCTTTTGAGGTAGACGCCCGCGGCGGCGACCACCGCGCGGCAGCGCAGCGTGAACCCCTCCGCCGTGCGCACGCCCGCGATGCGGCCGCCCTCGGTCAGCAGCGCTTCCGCCTCGTCCTGCAGGAGCGTGAGGCGCTCCTGGCGCTCGAGCGCGCGCTTCATGCGCTCGTGGTAGCGGCGCTTGTCCATCTGCGCGCGCAGGCTGTGCACGGCCGGGCCCTTGCCCGTGTTGAGCATGCGCATCTGGATGAGCGTATCGTCGGCGGCCAGGCCCATCTCGCCGCCCATCGCGTCCAGCTCGCGCACCAGGTGCCCCTTGCCCGTGCCGCCGATGGCCGGGTTGCACGGCATCAGCCCCACCGAGTCCAGGTTGAGCGTCAGCAGCAGCGTGGACAGGCCCATGCGCGCGCAGGCGAGCGCCGCCTCGCAGCCCGCATGCCCCGCGCCGATGACCACCACGTCCGCGCCGTGTTCGCTTCCGTACCGCGTTTCCAACATACCACGATTGTACCACCGCGCCGCGGCCGCGGCAACGGTTTCCTGCATCGCGCGCCGCGGCCCGCTGGTGAGGCGGTTTTTTTCGTTCTCTTTTCTTTTCGGAGGATTTTTTCGTTCTCTTTTCTTTCCGGAGAAAGAAAAGAGAACCAGAAAAGAAAGCCGGGAACCTGCCCCGGAAACAGCCGCTGCGCCCGCCCGTCAGCGGAACTTGGATTTCCCGCAAAATATATTTTGCGGGGCTTTTCTTTGAAAAGCCCCGCAGGGAAAAATGGGTAACGGATGAAGGGGGGAGGGCGGCCCAATAGACGGGAAACGGATGATAGAAGAGGGCCGCCCGATGGTTTCCGCTCATCCCCCTCCCCGTTAAGGTTTCTTTTCTTTGGTTCTTTCTTTTCTTTTTCTGAAAGAAAAGAAAGAACAGAGAGAAAAAGAAAAAGGGTGAACCGAACGCGCGGGCGGGGGCGGGGCATACCGCGGCGGGGGGCGGCATACGAATAGGGCAAGGACAACGAGGCGGGAGGAACGGCGGATGGATGTACAAACAAGCGTGATGGGGATCGACACCCTGGTGGGGGCGGCCGTGTCACAGACCCTGATCGACAGCGATATCCCGCTGCCGGAGGGGCGCGTGGCCGCGCGGGTGCTGTGCGCGGGGACGCAGCTGGGCGCATGCGAGGCGCAGGCGCAGCAGGACGCGGTGCGCGCAAGCGGCAGCCTGACGCTGCTGCTGCTGTGCGAGAGCCCGTCCGGCGAGGCATTTGGCTTTTCGGCGGCGACGACGTACGTGCACAGCGTGGAGCTGCCCGGCGCGGCGGAGGGGATGGCCGCGAGCGCGCAGGCGCAGGTGCTCGAATGCACCTGCACGGCGGAGGCGGGGCGGCTGCATCTTAGCGCGATTTTGGAGCTGTCGGCGCAGGCGTGCGCGCCGGAGAGCGAGCCGTTTGTGACGGGCGTGAGCGGCGTGGACGCGCTGGAGGTGCGGGAAACGCCCGTATCGAGCGCGCGCGCGGTACCGCTTGGCGCCGCGTCGGTGCGCGTGCGCGAGGAGGCGGCGGCGCCGGCGGCGCAGCGCGTGCTGCTGTGCCACGGCGCGGCGCAGGTGCGCGAGGTGATCGTGGAGGGCGGCGCGGCGACGGGGGAGGGCAGCCTGTACGCGACGCTGCTGACCGCCTCGGAGGAGGGGGAGCTGACGCAGCTGATACAGATCATCCCGTTTACGGCCGTGCTGGATATCCCGGCCGGCGCGGCGGGCGCGTGGGCGGAGGCGGCGGTGGAGCAGATCTCCGCGGTGGCGGCGGACAAGAGCTTCGGCGTGGTGGACGTGGAGGCGCTCGTGCGGGTGCAGGTCTACGATCTGGCGCGCGGAGAGGGCCGCGCGCTGCGGCAGCGGCTGCGAGCAGCGCACCGTGGAGCAGCTGCGGTGCGGCGGCGCGGAGCACAAGCGCGTCGTGTTCCGCGAGGGCGTGCAGATCCCGGCGGAACTGCCGGAGGCGTGCCGCGTGATCTACGCCGCGGCGACGCCCGCCGTCACGGGCATGAGCGCGCGCGAGGGGCGGCTGTGCGTGGACGCGATGGTGTTCGTGCACGCGCTCTACCAGTGCGACGGCGGGCAGCTGCACGCCTTCCCCTACGACCTGCCGCTGCAGCTGGAGCTGGACGCGGCGTATACGCCGCAGGCGCGCGTGACGCTGCAAACGCTCTCGGCGCAGCTCACCGGCGGCGGGCGCACGCCGGAGCTGATGCTCACGCTCGAGGCGCGCGCCACGCTGTATGAACGGCGGCCGCTGACCGCCGCCGTGCGCGTGGAGCCGGCCGGGACGCCGCGCGCGCCCGTGGGCATCGTGATCTATTGCGCGGGCGCGGGGGAGACGCTCTGGGAGGTGGGCAAGCGCTTCTCGGTG
>URSN01000066.1 GCA_900550525.1 uncultured Eubacteriales bacterium | reverse complement strand
GTCGGCTGCCCGGCCCTTAGGCCGTGCCTTATGATGCTCGGGCCGGAGAAGATCTGCTGCGCCTTGCGCTAGCCGGACGGCACCATCGACCTGACCTATGACACTGTCACCGTCCACTGGTACAACAGGGTCCCGCTGGTGCGCGGCGTCTGCAACATGGCCGAAAACCTGTACAAGGGCTACCGGTATTTAATGCACGCCGCCGATATAGCGGTGGAGGGCGAAACCGAGCCCGCCGAGTCCAAGCTGGACAAATGGTTCGAGGCACACGCCACCCCCGCCGTGCAGCACGAGCTCATGACCTGCGCCGCCTTCGTCGGCGTTGTGCTGGCGCTGTTCCTGTTTACGTTTTTGCCCACGTTTTTGACCGGCCTCGTCATGAAGCTTGTCCCGCTGGGGCGCTGGCCGCGCGTCATCCTCGAAGGTGCGCTGAAAATGGCCATCTTCCTCGGGTACATGTTTCTCTGCACGCGGTTCAAGGACCTGCACCGCGTCTTTGAGTACCACGGTGCCGAGCACAAAACCATCGCCTGTTATGAGGCAGGTCTGCCGCTGACCGTTGAGAACATCCGCAGGCAGAGCCGCTTCCATCCCCGCTGCGGCACCAGCTTTATGATCCTTGTCATCATTATCAGCATCTTTTTGTATGCGGTGCTGCCGTGGACCAGCACGGGAATGCGTATTGTGTACAAGCTCTGCATGTTCCCGCTTTTGGTCGGTATTTCGTATGAAATTCTGAAATGGGCGGGCCGTTCCGACAGTGTGCTGTCCAAGATCGTCTCACAGCCCGGCCTGTGGATGCAGCGCCTGACGACCTTTGAGCCCGACGACTCGATGATCGAGGTCGCCATTGCCGCTGTGACCCCGGTCCTGCCCGAAAAACAGGAGGAAGCACGCTGGTGAATACTGCTTATCAAAGCCTTTGCGCCCGGCTCATGATGGCCGGTGTGCCCGATGCCCGCTTTGACGCGGTGCAGCTGTACAAATTTGTCACGGGCCGTGACCCGCGCTTGGACAACGGCCCCACCCCCGACGAGGCTTCGAGCCTGCGGGTCCTGGGTGAGCGCCGCGCCGCCCGAGAGCAGCTGCAATACCTGCTGGGCGAATGGGCGTTCATGGGATTGCCCATCCACGTGCGCCCGGGCGTGCTCATCCCGCGTGCCGATACGGAGATCGTGGCCGAGCGCGCGCTGTCCTTCCTCAGTGGCCGCTCGTCGCGCCGTGTGCTCGATCTCTGCTGCGGCACCGGCTGCATCGGCATCGCGCTCGCAAAGCTCGGCGCGGCGTCGGTCACGGCCACGGATGTGAGCGCCGGCTGCTGCGAGCTGGCGCTGGAGAACGCGCGGCGCAACGGCGTGCGGCTCGATGTGCGCACGGGCGACCTGTTCGCCCCGCTGGGCGCGCAGGAGCGGTTTGACCTGATCGTGAGCAACCCGCCGTATCTGACGCATGCGGAGCTGGAAGCGCCGCAGCTGGAGCTGACGTTCGAGCCGCGCCTTGCGCTCGACGGCGGGGCGGACGGGCTGGTGTTCTACCGCCGCATCGCCGCGGAGTATGCGGCGCATCTTGCGCAGGACGGCGCGCTGCTGGTCGAGCTCGGCGCCGCGCAGGCGGAGGCGGTCTCCGCGCTGCTTGGCGGCGCGGAGCTCATGCGCGATCTGGCCGGCAGGCCGCGCGCGCTGCTTGCCGCGCGGCAGGGGGAGGGGACGGGAGATCTATGCTGGAAAAACTGAAAAACCTCACCGAACGGTATGAACAGCTCTGCGAGCGCATCGCGGCGCCGGACGCCATGCAGGACATGGCCGCCTGGCGCGAGATGGTGCGCGAGCATGCCGCGCTGGAGGAGATCGTCACGGCGTACCGCGCCTATGAGGCCACGCTCGCCGCGCTGGCCGACTGCCGGTCCATGCTGAACGAGCATCTGGACGCGGAGATGAAGGAGCTCGTCCATGCGGAGCTGGCGGAGCAGGAGCACCGCGCGGCCGAACAGGAGGAGGCGCTGCGCACCCTGCTGCTGCCGCGCGACCCGAACGACGAGCGGGACGTGATCCTGGAGATCCGCGCCGGCACCGGCGGCGACGAGGCGTCGCTCTTTGGCGCGGATCTGCTGCGCATGTATCTGCGCTATGCGGAGCGCCATGGGTATCGCGTGGAGTATCTCTCCTCCAACCTCACCGATATGGGCGGGGTGAAGGAGGTCGTGCTGTCGCTTGGCGGCAGGCGCGGCGCCTACAGCCGCCTCAAGTATGAGAGCGGCGTCCACCGCGTGCAGCGCGTGCCGGAGACGGAATCCCAGGGCCGCATCCACACCAGCGCGGCGACCGTGGCCGTGCTGCCGGAGGTGGACGACGTGCAGGTGGAGCTGCGCGACTGCGACCTGCGCATCGATACCTACCGCGCCAGCGGCGCGGGCGGCCAGCACGTGAACAAGACCGAGTCCGCCATCCGCATCACGCATCTGCCCACGGGCATCGTCGTGCAGTGTCAGGACGAAAAATCGCAGATCAAGAACCGCGAGCAGGCCATGCGCGTGCTCAAAAGCCGCCTGTATGAGCACTACCGCGCGGAGCAGGACGCCGCGCTCGCCTCCGAGCGGCGCAGCCAGGTCGGCTCCGGCGACCGGAGCGAGCGCATCCGCACCTACAACTTCCCGCAGGGGCGCGTGACCGACCACCGCATCGGGCTGACGCTCTACCGCCTCGAACAGTTCCTCGACGGGGATATGGACGAGCTGATCGACGCGCTGATCGTCGCCGACCGGGCGGCAAAGCTCGACGCGCAGGGAGGGCAGACATGAACACGCAGGTCGTCTCCACCATTTCGCAGCCGGAATCCGGCACGAGCCTCGGCGCGGAGATCATCCGCGCGGGCGGCCTGGTCGCCTTTCCCACGGAGACGGTCTATGGCCTTGGCGCCAACGGGCTCAACGCGCAGGCCGTGCGCGGCATCTATGCGGCCAAAGGCCGGCCGAGCGACAACCCGTCCATCCTGCACGTGGGGAAAAAGAGCGACGTGCGCCGCCTCTGGCGGCGGATGCCGCGCCTTGCCCAGCAGCTGATGGATACGTTCTGGCCCGGTCCGCTGACGCTGATCGCGCAGCGCAGCGAGATCGTGCCGGACGAGGTGACCGGCGGGCTCGACACCGTTGCGGTGCGCATGCCGGCCGACCGGACGGCGCGTATGCTCATCCAGAAGGCGGGCGTGCCGGTGGCCGCGCCGTCGGCCAACCTGTCCGGCCGACCCAGCCCGACGCGCGCGGAGCATGTGCTCGCGGACCTTGGCGGCCGCATCCCGCTGATCCTGGACGGCGGGCCGTGCCGCTACGGGGTGGAATCCACCGTACTCTCGCTTGCGGGCGCGCCGACGATTCTGCGCCCCGGCGCCGTCACGCGCGAGATGCTCGCGGCCGTCATCGGCGAGGTGCGCCTCTCGCCGAGCCTGCTCGCGCCGCTTGCGCCGGGCGAAAAGGCCGCCTCGCCCGGCATGAAATACCGCCATTACGCGCCAAAGGCGGAGCTGACGGTCGTCATCGGCGAACCGCGCGCAGCCGCTAAAAAAATCAGCGAACTGTACGCTTCTTATGAAATGCAAAATAAAGTTTGTGAAATCGCGGCGACGGAGCAGACAAAACACTTTTATTCTGGAAAAAGATATGTTATACTTGGCGATAAGGATCATCCAGAGACCCTGTGCGCGTCCCTCTTCGCTGCGCTGCGGGAGTTGGACGAGCGGGCGGATTGCATACTGGCTGAGGGGGTCTCTCCGGAGGAAGCAGGTCTTGCCTACATGAACCGCCTGCTGCGCGCGGCCGGGTTCCGCATCGTCAGGGTGTAATGGGAGCGAAGGTAGAAGCATGACGAACAGCGTATGCAGGGTAGCCGTCGGGAGCGACCACGGCGGGTTCGAACGCAAGGAGCACATCGTTGCCTGGCTCAAGGCGCGCGGCTATCAGGTCTGCGATTTCGGCTGTCACGATGCGGAGACGGGTTACGACTATCCGGACATCGCGTTCCCGGTGGCGGAATCCGTGGCGGACGGACGGTTCGACCGCGCCATACTGGTCTGCACGACCGGCATCGGCATGTGCATCGCGGCAAACAAGGTGCGCGGCATCCGCTGCTCGCTCTGCGCCGACGCCTATGCGGCGGAGATGACGCGCCGCCACAACGACGCCAACGTCCTTGCGCTGAGCGCGCATTCGCTCAGCGACGAACAGACCGACCGCATCGTGGAAACGTGGTTCGCCACCCAGTTTGAGGGCGACCGGCCCGGGCAGGAGCGGCACAAGCGCCGGATCGCCAAGATCGCCGCATACGAAAAAGGATAACAAAGGGGGTTGCTGCATTGTCAAACGTGATTGTGATCGACCATCCGCTCGTGCAGCATAAGCTGTCGCTGCTGCGCGACAAGGACACGGGCGCAAAGGCGTTCCGTGAGCTGGTTACGGAACTTGCCATGCTGATGGCGTACGAGGTGACGCGCAACCTTGAGCTGCGCGAATGTGAGATCCAGACGCCCCTGTGCAAAACGAAGGCCAAATTCCTGGCCAACGAGAAGCTGGCGGTCGTACCCATCCTGCGCGCCGGGCTCGGCATGGCGGACGGCATGATGAACCTGCTGCCGAATGCGAAGATGGGGCACATCGGGCTCTACCGCAATCCGGACACGCTCATGCCCACCTCGTACTACTGCAAGCTCCCGCCGGATGTGGAGGAGCGGGATGTGATCATCGTCGATCCCATGCTCGCCACCGGCAATTCCGCCATCGAGGCGGCGCGCATTGTCAAGGAGGCGGGGGCAAAGAGCGTGCGCCTGGTGTGCCTGCTCGCCGCGCCGGAGGGCATCAACGCGATGCAGCAGTCGCATCCGGACGTCGATATCTACGTCGCCAGCGTGGACGAATGTCTCGACGATCACGGCTACATCGTGCCCGGCCTTGGCGACGCGGGGGATCGCCTGTTCGGCACCAAATAAAGCCCGCCTGCCCCGCAGGCGGCGGCCGTAAGCCTCAGTTCGCGGCCCAAAACTGAATATCTTCCTATACGATGCGGCGCATGCGCCCGCGCTTAGCGGGAATTCATGCTGTTGCAGACGCTCACCACTTTCAGCAAGTATTGACGGCACGGAGGTAATGCGAATGCGCTCGATCATCGAAGAGATCGCAAATGCGGAAACACAGTCGGAGAACATCCGCCAGCAGGCGGCCGCTGAGGCGCGGGATCTACTGCAATCCACCAGAACAGCCATCCAAGAGGAACAGGCTGCGCTTGAGCAACGCGAGCGCGATTTGACGCGCGCGCGCCTTGCCGAGGCGGAGGCTTCCGCCGGCGCGCTCGCGGATGAAATGCTCCAAAAGCTCGGCAGCGAGGCGGACGAGCAGTGCGCCGCTGCCCGCGCGCGCCTGGATGAAGCCGCGGCCTATCTGCTCGGGAAAGTGCAGGAGATCGCATGATTATCCCGATGAAGCGCCTGACCCTTGTGGCGCACAAGGCGGACGAGGCTGAAATCCTCAAAGCGCTCCAGCGGCTCAGCGCCGTGGAGGTCATCCCGGAGGAAGAGGCCGCGCAGACGGCCGCGCCCGCGCTTGACGAGGCGGAGCAGCGCGTGCAGCGCCTCACGGGCGCGCTCAACGCGATCAAACCCTATGCGGCAAAGCGCAGCATGCTCTCGCCCCTGCCGGAAACGACGGTCGGCCAGATCGTCGGCGAGCTGCCGGAGGCCATGCGCTGCAGCGAGGAGGTCGAGCAGCTCCAGCGGGAGATCTCCGGCCTGCGCGCGCAGATCGAAAAGAACCTCGGCCTTGCGGAGCTGCTGGAGCCGTGGATGGCGTTCCCGGCGGATATGCAGGCGTTCCGCTCGGCCAAGACGGTGCGCTACTTTACCGGCATGCTCGCGCCCGCCGATTATCCGCGCCTTGCCGAGCTTGGCGACGCGGCGGAGTATCAGTCCTTCGGCGACGGCGCGGAGCTGCCGGTGCTCGTCGCCTGCCGCCCGGACGACGCCAAGTCGGTCGCCTCCTTTCTCAAATCGCTGTCCTGGACGGACGTCGCATTTCCCAGGCTCGCCGGCACGCCGGCCGAGGCGCATGAAAAGCTGCTGTCCGAAAACAGGGAACTGCAGGACAAGCTTGCCGCGCAGGAATCGCTCCTTGCCGAAAAGGGCGCGTACGGCGAGCTGCTCAGAAGCGCCTGCGACGCGGCCGTGATCGAGCGCGACCGCGCGCTGGCCGCGGCGGAGCTTTCGCGCACGGCGGCCACGTTCGAGCTGCACGGCTGGGTGCCGGAAAACCGGCGCTCCGACGTGGAGCGCGCCGTTGCCGGCGTTACGGACGCCTATTGCCTGTTCACCCGCGACCCCAACGACGACGAGACGCCGCCCTCCGTGGTCAAAAACAACAGATTCGTCACCCCGTTCGAGGTCGTGACGGACCTGTATTCGCGACCCGATCCGCGCGGCATGGACCCCACGCCGTTCATGGCCATCCCCTACATCGTCCTGTTCGGCCTGATGCTGAGCGATTCCGGCTACGGATTGCTGCTTGCCATCGGCTGCGCGCTGTTCATCAGGCTCCGCCGGCCGACGGGCATGATGGGCGGGCTGGCGCGCGTGCTGCTGTGGCGCGGGCTGTCCACCATCATCTGGGGCGTGCTGGTCGGCACGGTGTTCGGGCTGGACTTCGATGTGCTGCTCGGCACGGACGACCTGTTCCCGATCATCCTCGACCCGATGACCGACCCCATCGGCATGCTGATCCTGTGCTTCGGGCTCGGCGTGGTGCACATCCTCATCGGGTACGGCCTGCGCGTGAAGGAATCGTTTGCGCAGGGCGACTGGCAGGGCGCCGTGTTCGACACGCTCTCCTGGATGTTCATCATCGTGGGCCTGATCGCCGGCGTCGGCGGTCCGATGGTCGGCCTCGGCTTCCTGCAATACCCCGGCCTCATCCTCGCGGGCATCGGCGCGCTGCTGATCCTGCTGTTCAAGGGCCGCGGCAAGCGCAACCCCATCAAGCGGACGATCTCCGGCCTTGGCGAGCTGTACAACATCTCCGGCGTGCTGTCGGATATCCTGTCGTACGCGCGCCTGTTCGCGCTGGGCATCGCCACGGGCGTCATCGCGTCCGTGTTCAACGACATCTGCTCCATGCTCATGGGCTCGCCCAACATCATCCTGAAGATCTTGGGCGTCGCCGTCGCCTGCGCGCTGCTGGTCGGCCTGCACCTGTTCAACCTGGCGATCAATACCCTGGGCGCGTTCGTCCACTGCGCAAGGCTCCAGTATGTGGAGTTTTACGGCAAGTTCTATGAAGCAGGCGGCAGGACGTTCCGCCCGCTCGGCTACAAGACAAAACACGTACAGATTACCGAACCATAAGACCACTACCACTGAAGGAGGACAGACACATGGAACTCAATTGGGGCGTACTTTTTGCGGCGGCCGGCGCGGCGATGGCGGCGGTCTTGGCGGGCATCGGCAGCGCGATCGGCGTCGGCAAGGCCGGCGAAGCGAGCGCCGGCGTCTGCTCGGAGGACCCGGACCGCTTCGGCTCCTGCCTGCTGCTGCAGCTGCTGCCGGGCACACAGGGCATCTACGGCCTGCTGATCGCGTTCGTCATTGCGACCAAGGCCGGCCTGCTCAGCGGCGCGCCCATCACGGACCCGACGACCGGGCTGCACCTGCTCTTTGCCGCCATCCCGATCGCCTTTGGCGGTCTGCTCTCCGCCATCGCGCAGGGCAATACGGCCTGCGCGGCGATCAACATGATCGCCAAGAAGCCGGAGGAATCCGGTAAGGGCATGCTGATGACCGTCATGGTCGAGACGTACGCGGTCCTCTCGCTGCTCATCTCGTTCCTGCTCGTGAACGGCGTTGCCGTCTGATCCAGGCGGGGGTGCCACGATGGAGATGAACAGCAACGGCGCCAACAAGCTGGCCGAACGCATCCTGGACGACGCCCGCGCGGACGCCGGGCGCGTCCTCGATGACGCAAAAGCCGGCGCGCAGGCGCTCCGCAGCGAGGCGCAGGCGCGCATGGAGGCCTATTCGGCCGATTGCGCCGCCAGGCGGGAAGCCGCCGCCGCCGCGCTGGTGGACAGCGGAAAAACGCGCGCCTCGCTCGACGGCCGCAAGGCCGCGCTGCAAAAGAAGCGCCTCGTCATCGACGAAGCGTTCCGGCGCGCCTATGAGGGGCTCTGCGCCCTCGATGCGGACGCACGCGGCGCGATCTGCCGCCGCCTGCTGGAAGCGGAGGCGGCGGGCGGGGAGACCATTGTGCCCGCAGCGGCCGACCGCGCGGCGATCGCCGCGATGCTCTGCAGCCTGCCCGTACAGGGCCTGCGCCTGTCCGAACAGGACGCGCCGATCGACGGCGGGTTCCTGCTCGTCGGCCGCAGCTATGAAAAGGATTGCTCCTTCCGGGCCATCCTCGGGCAGCTGCGCGATAATGAAGAAACGAACGTGGCCGATCTGCTGTTCGGCTGATGGGAGGGACGCGTATGCAACAGCCGAGCTGCGCATATGCCTGCGCGCGCATCAGCGCGCTTGAGAACGGGCTGCTCGACCGCAGGGCCGTCAAGCGTATGGCCGACGGCAGCCTGGAGGACGCGATGCGCGTCCTGCTCGACGCGCGCTACGGCAACCTGCCGGATGCGACCGCGTCCGACTGCGAGCGCATGATCGAAAACGTCCGCGCAGAGGCCGCGCGCGAGATCCGGGCGATCTCGCCAAAGCCGGAGCTGACGGATCTGTTCCTGCTGGAGACGGACGTGCACAACCTCAAGCTCCTGATCAAGGCGCGCCTGCTCGAGCAGGCGGAGGTGCCGCTGCTCCTGGGCGGCCTGTACGAGCCGGAACAGCTCAAGGCCGCCGTCGCCGAGCAGGAATACGGCCTGCTGCCGGCCGCGCTGGCGGACGCGCTGGACGCGCTCGAGGAGCGGCTGCGCGTGGAGGCGGAGCCGCAGCGCGTGAGCATCGCGCTCGATTGCGCCTACCTGTCGTACGCGCTGGAAACGGCCCGCCGGAATCACGACGCGTTTGCGGCCGCCTATTTTACGGCGCTGTGCGATTTTGACAACGTGATCACGCTGCTGCGCCTGCGCGCCATGGGCGCCGCGCGGGAGGAACTGCACGAGGCGCTGCTGCCGGAGGGCGGCGTGCGGCACGAGGCACTGCTGCAGGCGTTTGAACTGTCCGACGAGGCGCTGCTGCGCGCGCTTTCGGCAAGCCCTGCGCGCGACGCGATCGCCGCGGGCCTTGCCGACATGCAGCGCACCGGCTCCATCGGCGCGCTCGAGCGCGCGCGGGAGGACTACCTGCTCTCGCTCGTGCGCCCCTACCGGCACGACATCGCATCCGTGCAGCGGCTTGTCGGCTATCTGCTCGCGCGCGACCGCGAGGCGCGCGCAGTCCGGATGATCGTAACGGTCAAGCGCAACGGCCTTGACGACGCGGTCATGCAAGAGAGGTTGTGTGAGCTGTATGGCTAAGATGGGCGTTATTGGCGACAAGGATTCCGTCATGCTGTTTCAGGCGGTCGGCCTTGACGTGTTCTATGAGACGGACGGCGAGCAGGCGAACCGCCGCCTGCACCGGCTGGCGCGCGACGGGTATGCCGTCATCTTCGTGACGGAGAAGCTCTACGCCGCGTGCGCCGAAACCGTGCAGGAATACAGCGCGGAGGCGTACCCGGCCATCATCCCGATTCCGGACAACCAGGGCTCGACGGGCGTCGGGATTCAGGCGCTCAAGCAGAATGTGGAAAAGGCCGTCGGCGTGGACATTTTATTCAATACTTAACGGAAGGGCGAAGAACTTATGCAAGGTACGATCATCAAGGTTTCAGGACCTCTCATCGTGGCGGGCGGCATGGCGGACGTGCAGATGTACGACGTGGTACGCGTGTCCGACAAGCACCTGATCGGCGAGGTCATTGAGCTGCGCGGTGACCGCGCATCCATACAGGTCTATGAGGAGACGGGCGGCATCGGTCCGGGCGAACCGGTCGTGTCCACCGGCGCGCCGCTCTCGGTGGAGCTTGCGCCCGGCCTCATCGAGTCGATCTACGACGGCATCCAGCGCCCGCTGGACGTCGTGCGCCGGCAGGCGGGCGACCGGATCGCGCGCGGCATCATGGTCGACGCGCTCGCCCATGATAAGCTGTGGGAATTCGTGCCCGTGGCCAAGGTCGGCGACGAGCTGACCGGCGGCGACGTGCGCGGCACCGTGCAGGAGACGGAGGCCGTGCTGCACAAGATCATGGTCCCGCCGGGCGTATCGGGCAAGCTGACCTGGCTCCATGCGGGGCAGGCCAACATCGTCCAGCCCATCGCGCGTCTCGAGCAGGACGGCAAGACCATTGAGCTGCCCATGCTGCAGCGCTGGCCCGTGCGCCGCGGCCGCCCCTATGCGGAGAAGATCGCGCCGACCGAGCCGATGATCACCGGCCAGCGCGTCATCGACACGCTGTTCCCGGTCGCCAAGGGCGGCGTGGCCGCCGT
>URSN01000065.1 GCA_900550525.1 uncultured Eubacteriales bacterium | reverse complement strand
TGGAATCGGACGGGCTCGCCCGGCTCTACGACGAGGTGGAGCTGCCGCTCGCCGGCGTGCTGTTTTCCATGGAGCAGGAGGGTTTTTCGGTGGACAGCGGGGCGCTGCTGGCCATGCAGAAGCAGTTCGAGGCGCGCGCGCAGGAGCTCTCCGGGCAGATCTATGCGCTCTCGGGCGAGCCGTTCAACATCCTTTCGCCCAAACAGCTCGGCGCCGTCCTGTTTGAAAAGCTCGGCCTGCCGCCGCAGCGAAAGACCAAATCCGGCTATTCCACCGACGCCGATACGCTCGAGCGCCTCGCGCCAATGCACCCCATCGTGCCGCTGGTGCAGGAATACCGCTTCGTCACCAAGCTCAAGAGCACCTTTCTCGACGGGCTGCTGGCCGCGCGCTCGGCCGACGGGCGCGTGCATACGCGCTTCCAGCAGTGCGTCACGGCTACGGGCCGCATCTCCAGCGCGGAGCCGAACCTGCAAAACATCCCGGTGCGCACGCCGCTCGGGCGGGAGATCCGCAAGGCGTTCGTCGCCAGCGAGGGCTGCGTGCTCATCGGCGCGGACTATTCGCAGATCGAGCTGCGCATCCTCGCGCATCTGAGCGGGGACGAGGGGCTCATCGCCGCGTTTTTGAGCGGGGAGGACGTGCACCGGCGCACCGCGGCGGAGGTGTTCGGCGTGCCGCAGGAGCAGGTCACGCCCGAGATGCGCAGCGCGGCCAAGGCGGTGAACTTCGGCATCGTCTACGGCATCAGCGATTTCGGCCTCGCCCAGAACCTCAACATCCCGGTCAAGCGCGCGGGCGAATACATCCGCCTGTATCTGGAACGGTATCCGCGCGTCAAGGCGTTCATGGAGCAGTGCGTGGAGCAGGGGCGCGCGCGCGGCTATGCGGTCACGATGTTCGGCCGCCGCCGCCCGCTGCCGGAGCTCAGAAGCGGCAATTACAACACACGCGCCTTTGGCGAGCGCGTCGCCATGAACATGCCCATCCAGGGCAGCGCGGCGGACATCATCAAGCTGGCGATGGTGCATGCGGAGCAGGCGCTTTTGCGGGAGGGGCTGCGCGCAAAGCTCATCCTGCAGGTGCACGACGAGCTGATCTTCGACACGCCGCTGGCCGAGCAGGCGCGCGTGGAGGCGCTCGTGCACGAGTGCATGGAGCAGGTGGCCCAACTGCGCGTGCCGCTGCTGGCCGAGGTGCGCGCCGGGCGCAGCTGGTACGATACCAAATGAGCGCCCCGCAGCGCAACTACATCGGCCTCACCGGCGGCATCGGCGCGGGCAAGTCCACCGCGGCGGCCCGCTTCGTGGCGCTGGGCGCGGCCGTGCTCGACGCGGACGGGATCTCCCGCCGCGCGCTCGAGCCGGACGGCTGCTGCTATGCGGAGGCGCTGGCGCTGTTTGGCCGCGGCGTGCTGCTGCCGGACGGGCGCATCGACCGCGCCCGCGTGGCGGCGCTCGTCTTTTCGGACGCGGCGCTGCGCGCGCGGCTCAACGCGCTCGTGCATCCCGCCGTACAGCGCGAGATGCTCGCGCAGGCTGCGCGCATGGGGACGGGGCGGCTCATCGTGTTCGACGTGCCGCTGCTGTTTGAAAGCGGCTGGCAGGCGATGGTCAGCCGCACGGTGCTCGTCGCCGCGCGGGAGGAGACGCGCATCGCGCGCGTGTGCCGGCGCGACGGGTGCGCGCCGCAGGCGGCGGCCGCGCGCATCCGCGCGCAGATGCCGCAGCGGGAAAAGGAGGCGCTCGCGGATTTCGTGCTGCATAACGACGGCACGCTCGAGGCGCTGTACCGGCAGGTGGACGCGCTGTACGCGCGCCTTGCCGCGGAGGCGGGGCTGTGAGCCGGGCGGGGCGCAGGCGCGGCGTCGCGGTGCTGGCGGCGCTGGTCGTGCTGGCGGCGGCGGCGCTCGGCGCGCTGCTGATGCGGGATGCGCGCGAGCGCGCCGCGCACGAGCGGCTGCTTGCCGACTACCCGGTGCGCTACGCCGACCTCATCGCCCGCTACGCCGGCGAATACGCGCTCGACCCGTACCTGGTGCTGTCCATCATGCGCGTGGAGAGCAGCTTTGACAGCGGCGCCGTCAGCAGCGCGGGCGCGTCGGGCCTGATGCAGATCATGCCGGAGACGGGGGAATGGATCGCCGGCAAGCTGGACCTGGACGGCGCCTACGACGAATCCATGCTCTTCGACCCGGCGTGCAGCGTGCGCTTTGGCTGCTGGTTTTTGCGCTTTCTGACCGACCGCTTCGACGGCGTGCGCATGCACATCGTCGCCGCGTACAACGCCGGGCACGGCAGCGTGGAGAAATGGCTGGCCGACCCGGAGCTTTCCGCGGGCGGGCTGCTCACGGCCATCCCGTTCCCCGAGACGGCACGGTATGTGGAAAAGGTCGAGGCCGCCTACGCGGCCTACCGCTCGCTGTACCCGGATTTGTTCACAGATGGTTTGGTTGCCGGGGACGCGCCGGCGTGATATACTCAACCTGATTATCCGGAAGGAGCCGCTGTTTTGCTCGAGTTCATCTTGATTTTCGCCGTGCTGGCTGCCGACCAGATCAGCAAGGCGCTTGTGGATGCGAACCTGGCGCTGGGGGAATCCGCCCCGCTGGTGGGGGGGATCGTCCAGCTCACGAGCGTGCACAACACCGGCGCGGCGTGGGGCATACTGCCCAACGCGCGCTGGCTGTTCCTCATCGCCACGCCGGTGCTCTGCCTGCTCATCGCGCTGCTGCTCATCCGGCGGCGCAGGCGCATCGGCCCGCTCGGGCGCGTGTGCCTCTCGCTGCTGCTGGCCGGCGCGGTGGGCAACTATATCGACCGCGCGCTGCTGGGCTATGTGCGCGACATGTTCGAGCTGTGCTTCATGCGCTTCCCGGTGTTCAACGTGGCCGACAGCGCCATCACCGTCGGCGCGGCGCAGCAGTGCGCCGATACGCTGATTGTCAAACGGGGCGCGGTCTATTCCGCGCTCGAGCGCGAGGCGCCCGCTCCGGATGGGACGCCGGACGCGCCCGCGCCCGCCCCGGATGGGACGGCGGACGCGCCCGCGGGGCAGCCGCCCGCGCCGGATGCGGACCCTGCCGCGGGAGAGGGCGCGGCGGCGGACGCGCCGCCATCCGGCGATCATGCGTGAGGAGCAGCGGTTCACGGCGCACTCGCCTGCGCGGCTGGACCGCTTTGTGTCGGAGGCGTCCGGCCTCACGCGCAGCCAGGCGCAGCGGCTGATCCGCGAGGGCGCGGTCACGGTCAACGGCGCGCGCGCGCGCGCGGCCCATGCGCTCGCGCCGGGCGACGAGGTGCGCCTGCTGCCGCCCGAGCCGGTGGAGATCGAGGCAAGGCCCGAGGCCATGCCGCTCGACATCGTGTATGAGGACGCGGACATCTGCGTGATCAACAAGCCGCAGGGGCTCGTGGTGCATCCCGCGCCGGGGCACGCCGCGGGCACGCTCGTCAACGGGCTGCTGTACCATTTCGGCACGCTCTCCGAGGTGGGCGGGGCGCTGCGCCCGGGCATCGTGCACCGCATCGCCCGCATGACGTCCGGCCTGCTCGTGGTGGCCAAGAACGACGCGGCGCATCTGTCGCTCACGGCGCAGTTCCAGACGCACGAGGCCGGGCGCGCCTATCTGGCGCTGGTGGACGGCAACCTGCGCGAGGACAGCGGCACCGTGGACGCGCCCATCGGCCGCCACCCGCGCGAGCGCAAGCGCATGGCCGTCGTGCCGGACGGGCGCAGCGCGGTCACGCACTGGCGGGTGCTCGCGCGCTTTGGCACGCACACGCTTCTCAGCGTCGCGCTGGAGACGGGGCGCACCCACCAGATCCGCGTACACATGGCATACATCCGCCACCCGGTCACGGGCGACGACGTATACGGCGCTTCCCGGCGGCAGCTCGGGCTGGCCGGGCAGGCGCTGCACGGCTACCGGCTGCGCCTCACGCATCCGTCGAGCGGCGAGGAGATGGTGTTTTACGCGCCGCTGCCCGCATACTTCGTTGCCGCGCTGCAAAAACTGGGATGGGATGGGGATGCGGAATCTGCAAAGGAGTTTATGCGGACATGATCAAACGCGCGCTCATGTTGCTGATCCTTGCCGCGGCGCTGCTCAGCCTGTGCACCGCGTGCGCGCCGGGCGGCGCGTTCGCCGGGGCGGCGGCCCGCGCGTCCGGCACGCCCCTGCCCACGGCCGTGCCCACGCCGGAGCCGACGCTCGCGCCCCCGCCGGAGGCGGAGGAGGTGGAGGAGGCCTTTGCCGAGATCCTGCTGAGCACGCCCCTTTCGCTCGACCCCGCCGCCGCCTGCGCGGCGATGGAGCTGCCCGAGCAGCCCGCCTTCACCGATATCCTCGCGCATGCGGACGCATGGAAGGAGGTGGCCGCGCAGTGGTATCTCGCGCTGTGCGACGCGTGCAGCGAGGCGGCGGCCCAGCTCGAGGAGCGGTTTGAGGACGCGGCGCTGGAGTTTTCCATCGAGGTGGGGACGATGGACTGGAAGTACGCCGGCTCGCTGTTCTGGGCGCTGCCGGAGGATTTCTGGGCGTGGGACCTGTTCGACGTGGCGTGCGCGGCCGAGCTGCTGCCCGATGGCGGCGTGCTGCTCACCGCCGCCGTGGAGCCGGCCGCGTTCCAGCCGTTTCTCCAGGAGCTGGCCGGGGACGACCGCGTGCTGTACCTGGCCGTGCGCTTTCTCATGTCCTACCTGACCACCGTATACGCCGCCGACGGCGAGGAGACGGACTACGTCATGCCCGACGTGCCGGAGGCGTATCTGGACGCCATGGGCAAGCCGCTCGAATGGACCAGGTTCTACGACCGCTGGTATCAGGGCCGCTCGCGCAACACGCGCAAGCATACGGGGCTTGATATGCACTCGCCCGCCAATGCGGAGATCTACAGCTGTACCGACGGCACCGTGCTCTACATCGGCTATGACGACGTGGCGGGCTACTACGTCATCGTGCTGGACGATGCGGGGTACGAGTATCATTACTACCATATGATCCGCGAGACGGATTTTCTTGAGGAGGGGCAGCGCGTGAAGGCGGGCGAGCTCATCGGCCACGTCGGCAACACGGGCAACAGCGCCGTGAACCACCTGCACCTCGGACTCATCACGCCGGATTCGGAGTATGTGCGGCTGTACGACGTGATGTATGAGAAGTATTTTTCCTAAGGCCGCAGGAAGGAGTTGGATGCCATGACCCGGTTTGCCCCCGCGCGCCGCGCGCTTTCGGCGCTGCTCGCGCTGCTGTGCCCGCTCACGGCCGGCTGCGCCGCGCCCGCGGTGCAGGAGACGCCGCGCACGCCGCCCGCCGCCGCGACCGCGCCGCCGCGGGCGCCGGCCCCGCCCGCGCCGTCCCCCCCGCCGCAGGATACGGGGGCGGCGGCGCGCCTGTATGCAGCGCTCGCAGCGGAGGCCTAAGCCGCCTCTGCCCAACGGAGCGGCGCGAGCGTGCGCGCGCTGCTGGCCGACCCGGCGGCGCAGGGGCTTTCGGACGCGGCGGCCTCCTGGGGCGATCCGTCGCCTGAGGCCGCGCAGGCGTATGCCGGCGCGTGCGCCGAACTGCTCGAGCGCCTGTTCGAGATCGACCGCAGCGCGCTTGGCGAAGGGGAACAGCTGGCCTACGACGTGCTGCAAAGATACTGGGAGCAGACCGTGGCGGCCGCCTCCTGCGCCATGTATGAGGAGCCATTCGCGCCGGAGACGGGCGCGCAGGTCTGGCTGCCGCAGGCGCTGCGCCTGATGCGCATTGAGCCGCAGGACGACGCGGAGGCGTATGTATCGCTCGTGGAGGATGCGCCGCGCTACCTCGCCGCGCTGCTCGAGCTCGAGCAGGCGCGCGCCGCGGAGGGCCTGTTCCTGACGGAGCAGGCGCTCTCGAGCGTGCTGGGGCAGATCGACGCGCTGCTGTCCGAGGACGGGCGCGCGGCGCTGCTCACGGCGTTTTCAGAGGCGCTCTCGCGCATGGAGGACCTGACGGACGCGCAGCGCGAGGCGTATGAGGCGCGCGCGCAGGCGCTCTACGACGGCGCGTTTGCGGACGGGTGGATCGCGCTGCGGGAGGGGCTTGCCGCGCTTTCGGATCAGTGCCGCCGCAAGGAGGGGCTGTATGCGCTGGGCGAGCAGGCGCAGGAATATTTTGCGCTGGCCATGCAGCGGCAGGCCGCCAGCGCGCTCACGCCCGAGGATGCGCTGCTGCTGCTCGAGCAGGAGTATGCCTACCAGTACCGCGCCTATTATGAATTGAACCTGGGCGTGGACGAGGCCGCCGCCGGCGCGGCGCTCACGAGCGGGCGCGCGGAGGACGACCTTGCCTACCTGCTGGAAACGGCCCGGGCGCACCTGGACGGCCTGCCGGAGACGGCGTGCGCCGTGCGGGAGGCGCCGGGGCTGGCCGCCGCGTGCGTGCGGCCGCCGCTGGACGCGCCGGAGCAGGGCGCCGTCGCGCTCGACCCGGAGGCGGAGCGGGCGGACCTGCTGCTCACGCTCGCGCGCGAGGGATACCCGGGCAAGCAATACCTCTATGCAAGGAGCGCGGAGGATGCGCCCGGCCTGATGCAGCGCGCGCTGGCGCTGCCGGGGTATTACGACGGCTGGGGCGCGTACGCGGCGGAGCTGGCCGTCCTCTGGCAGGACCGCTTTGATCAGGCGGCGGCGCTCATGCGCCTGTATGACGCGATGGCCCCGGGCGTGCTGATGCGCGCCATCTGCAGCATCAAGGTCAATTATGAGGGGCTCGAGCGCGGCGAGCTGCAGGAATACCTGTCCATGTACGGCCTGGGCGAGGACGCGCATGTGGATTTCTTCTTCGATGCGGCGGTCAACGAGCCGTTCGCCGCATTCCCGCAGGCGCTGGGCTATGCGCAGCTGGCCGACCTGATGCGCTCGCTCAGCGCGGATCTGGGCGCGGCGTACCGCGAGGATGAGGCGCTCGCGCAATACCTCTCCTACGGCCCCGCCTACGGCGACCTGCTGCGCGAGCGCATGGACGTGTGGGCCGACGCGCAGGTGGACAAGGGTTGACAAGCGCCCGTTTGGTGCGGTACACTACCAGAAGATGAATGGATATCTGCGATGAAGGAGAGGAGTACGCCCGCGCGCCCGCAGCAGAGAGCCGAACCCACCGGCTGCAAGGTTCGGCGGCAGTGGCAGGGGCGGAAGGTCGCTCCCGAGCACGCGCCGTGAAGCGAGTAGCGGCGCGCGAGTGGCCGCGTTAAGGCCGAAGAGAGGGGCTTCGCCGCACGGCGCGGCCCAACAAAGGTGGTACCGCGAGCGCCCGTTTCGTCCTTTGACGGAACGGGCGCCATAGTTTTTTGCGATGGGAGGAGAAGCGCACATGTCCATTGCCATGGAAAAGACCTACGACCCGTCCGCGGTGGAGCCGCGCTGGTACGAACTGTGGGAGCAGCGCGGGTATTTCCACGCCGCGCCCAACCCGGACCGGCAGCCCTACTGCATCGTCATCCCGCCGCCGAACATCACCGGCAAGCTGCACATGGGGCACGCGCTGGACAATACGCTGCAGGATACGCTCATCCGCTACAAGCGCATGTGCGGCTTTGAGACGCTGTGGCTGCCCGGCACGGACCATGCGTCCATCGCCACGGAGGTGAAGATCGTCGAGCAGATGGCCCGCGAGGGCCTGACCAAGAACGACGTCGGGCGCGAGGCGTTCCTGCAGCGCGCCTGGCAGTGGCGCGAGGAATACGGCAAGACCATCGTGCGCCAGCTGCGCAAGCTCGGCGCCTCGTGCGACTGGGCGCGCGAGCGCTTCACCATGGACGAGGGGTGCAGCCGCGCGGTCAACCGCGTGTTCGAGGACCTGTACAACCGGGGCCTCATCTACAAGGGCGACCGCATCATCAACTGGTGCCCCAGCTGCAAGACCGCACTCTCGGACGCGGAGGTGGAGTACGAGCAGCAGCAGAGCTTTCTCTGGCACATCCGCTACGACGCGCCGGACGGCAGCTATTCCATCACCGTGGCCACCACCCGGCCGGAGACGATGCTCGGCCGCACGGCCGATGCCGAGCCCCCGGGCGGCCCGCGCGCTCGCGGCCTCGTCGGCCCGCCGGTCGTCATCCCGGCGGTGGGGCGCGAGATCCCCATCATCGCGGACGAGTACTGCGAGATGGAGTTCGGCACCGGCGCGGTGAAGATCACGCCGGGGCACGACCCGAACGACTTTGAGGTCGGCCGCCGCGCGGGGCTGCCGGTGCTGCGCGTGTTCACCGACGACGGACACGTCAACGAGCTGGGCGGCCGCTATGCGGGGCTGGACCGCTTCGCCTGCCGCAAGGCCATCGTGAGCGACCTTGCAGCGTGCGGCGCGCTGGTCAAAACGGAGCCGTACGCGCACAACGTCGGCACCTGCTACCGCTGCCATACCACGATCGAGTCGATCGTGTCCAAGCAGTGGTTCGTGGACATGAAGCCGCTGACCGCGCCGGCGCTCGAGGCGGTGAAAAACGGCGACATCCGCTTCGTGCCCGAGCGGTTTGAGAAATCGTATTTCAACTGGATGGAGAACATCCGCGACTGGTGCATCTCCCGCCAGCTCTGGTGGGGCCATCAGATCCCCGCGTGGTACTGCGACGAATGCGGCCACATCAACGTCTCCCGCGAAGACCCGACGAAGTGCGAGAAGTGCGGCTGCACGCATCTGACCCGCGACGAAGACGTGCTCGATACCTGGTTCTCGTCCGGCCTGTGGCCGTTCTCCACGCTGGGCTGGCCGGATCTCGATTCCGAAGACCTCAAATACTGGTACCCGACGACCGACATGGTCACGGGCTATGATATCATCTTCTTCTGGGTGGCGCGCATGGTCGTCTCCGGCATGGAGCAGATGAAAAAAGAGCCGTTCAAGACCGTCTTCATCCACGGCCTCGTCCGCGACGACAAGGGCCGCAAGATGTCCAAGTCCCTCGGCAACGGCATCGACCCGCTGGAGATGGCGGAGAAGTACGGCGCGGACGCGCTGCGCTTCAACCTCATCACCGGCAACTCTCCCGGCAACGACGCGCGCTTCTACGTTGAGAAGTGCGAGGCCATGCGCAACTTCGCCAACAAGATCTGGAACGCGAGCCGCTTCGTGATGATGAACCTCACCATCGACCATGTCGAGCTGCCCGAGCAGCTGGAGCTGGAGGATAAGTGGGTGCTGAGCAAGCTCAACACGCTCGTGAAGGAAGTCACCGACAACATGGACGCCTTTGAGATCGGCGTCGCGTCCGCAAAGGTCTACGACTTCATCTGGGACACCTACTGCGACTGGTTCATCGAGCTGTGCAAGGCTCGCCTGACCGGCGACGACGAGTGCGCGAAGATCAACGCGCAGAACGTGCTGTGCTATGTGCTGATCGAAACGCTCAAGTTGCTGCATCCGTTCATGCCGTTCATCACCGAGGAAATTTATCAGGCGCTGCCGCATACGGCAGAGGATAAAGGCGAGTTCATCATGCTGCAGAAGTGGCCGGAGTACCGCGACGAGCTCAGCTTCCCGCGGGAGGAAGAGGCGATGGGGCTCATCATCGACGCCATCACCGCCATCCGCGCCCACCGCAACGAGATGAATGTCGCACCCTCGAAGAAGGTGCATTACACCATCGCCACCGCGCACGCGGACACCTTTGCGCGCGGCATTTCGTTCTTCAAGCGCCTTGCCTCCGCGAGCGATGTGACCGTTGCCGACGCGAATATCCCCACGCCGGACGGTTCGATCGAGGTCGTGACCCATGCCGCGCGTGTGCTGATGCCGCTCGCTGAGCTGGTGGACTTCGAGAAGGAGCTGGCCCGCATCGCCAAGGAAAAGGCGAACGCGGAAAAGCAGCTCGCCGGCATTGAGAACAAGCTCTCGAATCAGGGCTTTATCGCCAAGGCACCCGAGGCCGTCGTCAACGGCGCTCGCGAGGACGCGGCCAAGCTCCGCGCTCTCATCGAGAAGCTCGACGCCTCCGCCGCCGCGATGAAGAAGTAAAAGGTCATGAAAAAGCACCGATGCAGGAGGTCCTGCGTCGGTGCTTTTTCCATACAGATGGAAACTATTTCTTTTTCAGCTCTCGGATACACATGACAACGATATAGATCAGATAACCCAGGAAAATAACGACTGCGGGAAGGATCATAACGGCAAAAAAGAAGGCTGCGACGGATTGCATGAGCGCCTGATAGACGAGCTCTCCCATAAAAGTTCCTCCTCTCAAATTCCGGATTGTCTATGATATTTTTATGGTAGCAGAGAGATGTGAGATAGTCAACGGCAAAGTGAGGGCTTTTCAAGTCCCCGTTCTTTTGTTATACTTACCTTATTATCAAAGGAGGGTGACATCTATGCAGAAGATCGAATTCGGCTCCACCGGCCTTGTGATCGAAAAGAACGGCTTCGGCTGCCTGCCCATTCAGCGCATCAGCGAGACGGAGGCGGTGAAGCTGCTGCACAAGGCCTGCGACGGCGGCATCAACTTCTTCGACACCGCCCGCGCGTATTCCGACAGCGAGCAGAAGGTCGGCGCGGCCTTTTCCGGGATGCGCGACCGGATCGTGCTGGCGACCAAGACCGGCGCGCAGACCGCCGAGGGCTTCTGGCGCGACCTTGAGACCAGCCTGCGCACACTCTAGACCGACTTCTTCGACATTATCCAGTTCCACA
>URSN01000064.1 GCA_900550525.1 uncultured Eubacteriales bacterium | reverse complement strand
GTGTCCTGCCTGTTGTGCGCGGTGGTCTGGTTGATCTTGGGATTGTCTCCTTGCCCGGTTGGTACGGGCAGGTCTGGATCGCGCTCCTCTTCTGCGGGGGATAGGTGCCGGAAGGTCGCCCATAGCGGGGGGACGGCCGGGGCCGCGCCCGCGCATATGCGGGCCGGGCAAACAAAAAGCCCCGCGGCCGCCGGGCCAACGGGGCGCGCAAACGCGCGGCAAAACGCCTCTCCCGTCCGGACTATACCGTCGGCACCGGAATTTCACCGGTTCAGCCGCGGCCGATGGGGCCGCAGCTCGCGGGCTTTCACCGCCGGTGGGGACTTGCACCCCGCCCTGAAGCAGCCCCATTATACCACGCCGCGCCGCCGGGCGCAACGCTTTTTTGCCATGCCCGGATGGCCGGGCGGCGGGGCGGCACGGGAGCGGGGCCCGCGCGGCCGGGAGGCGGGGCGGACGTGCGGGGAACGGGGCGCCGGCCCGGGACAGCCCGGCACGAGAACAGGGCCCGCGCGGCGATCTGCCGCGCGGGCCCTTCGTTTTTTGCCCCGCCGCCGCAGGCGGCGGTTTACCACGAACGGTATGCGCGCGCCGCAGGCGGCGGTTAGCGCCCGGCTCAGTACACGCTGCGACGGACGTAGCTGGTGTGCAGGATCTCGTGCGCCCTGTGGCTGCCGGGCTTTTCGAGGTACGTCTCGTAGAGCTCCTTGACGACGGGGTTCTCGTGGCTCTTGCGCAGCGCCATGCCCGCGTCCTCGCTGTAGAGCGCCTTGGCGCGCTCGGCCCGCAGGTCGGTGAAGTTCATCACGTCGCCGCTCTGGTGCGGCTGGCCGCCGCCGTTGACGCAGCCGCCGGGGCAGGCCATGACCTCGATGAAGTGGTAGTCCTTCTCGCCGCTTTTGACCATGTCCAGCAGCCGCCTTGCGTTGGCAAGGCCGGAGGTGACGGCCACGCGCACCTTCGTGCCCGCGAGGTCGTACTCGGCCTCCTTGATGTCCTCCGTGCCGCGCACGGCCTGGAAGTCGAGCGATTCGAGCGGCTTGCCGGTGACGATCTCCGCCACGGTGCGCAGCGCCGCCTCCATCACGCCGCCGGTCGCGCCGAAGATGTGCCCCGCGCCGGAGGCGATACCGAACGCCGGGTCGAACGTCTCGTCCGGCAGCTCGGTGAAGCGGATGCCGGCGCGCTTGATCATGCCCGCCAGCTCGCGCGTGGTCAGCGACACGTCCACATCCGGCACGCCGGCCGCGGCCTGGTGCTCGCGCGTGATCTCGAACTTCTTGGCGGTGCACGGCATGGCCGACACGACGACGATATCCTTCGGATCGACGCCGTTTTTCTCCGCCCAGTAGGTCTTGATCAGCGCGCCGAACATCTGCTGCGGGCTCTTGCAGCTGGACAGGTTCGGGATCATGTCGGGATAGAAATGCTCGCAGAACTTGATCCAGCCCGGGGAGCAGGAGGTCATCAGCGGCAGCGGGCCGTCGTTTTTGAGCCGCTCGAGCAGCTCCGTCCCCTCCTCCATGATGGTCACGTCCGCGGCGGTGTCCACGTCGAACACGTGGTCAAAGCCCAGCCGGCGCAGCGCCGCGGCGAGCTTGCCCTCCACGTTCGTGCCGATGGGGTAGCCGAAGCACTCACCGATCTGCGCGCGCACGCTCGGCGCCGGGCCGACGATGACGATCTTGGACGGGTCGGCCAGCGCCTTCCAGACCTTCTCGGTATCGTCGCGCTCGGTCAGCGCGCCGGTGGGGCACACGGCCACGCACTGGCCGCAGTTGACGCAGGCGGTATCCACAAGCGGCATGTCGAACGCGCAGGAGATGCGCGTGTCGAACCCGCGCTCGTTGGCGCCGATGACGGACACGCCCTGGTTGTACTTGCACACGGCCACGCAGCGGCGGCACAGGATGCACTTGCTGTTGTCGCGCAGGATGCGCGGCGAGCGGTCCACGTCCGTGTGGGCGACGGGCTCGAAATACTCCATCCCCGCGCCGCACACCGGGCAGGCGACCATGCCCTCGTCGAACTCCGCGCCGCAGATCTTGCAGCGCAGCCTGCGCGCGCCGGGCTTTGCGGCGGGCGCCTCGGCCTGCGCGCTCGTCTCGCCGCCGCCGTACTTGTACTGGTCCACGCCGTACTCGTGCGCGAGGCGGCGCAGCTCGCAGTCGTCGCTGCGCGGGCAGGAGAGGCAGTCCATGCGGTGGTTGGAGAGGATGAGCTCGAGGGTGGTCTTGCGCGCCTTGCGCAGCGCGGGCGTATTGGTCTGCACCTCCATGCCGTCGGCCACCTGCTGCACGCAGGCGGCGGCCAGGCCGCGCACGCCGCTGGCCTCCACAAGGCAGATGCGGCAGGAGGCGATGGCGTTGATCTTCTTGAGATAGCACAGCGTGGGAATCCGCACGCCCGCCTTGTGCGCTGCTTCCAGAATGGTGGCGTCCCGCGGCACCTCGACCTCGATGCCGTTGATCTTGACTTTCACAGTATCCATTGATGCAGCCCTCCGTTACTTTTTCGAAATGGCGCCGAACTTGCACGTTTCGAGGCAGGCGCCGCACTTGATGCACTTGTTCTTGTCGATCGTGTGCGCCTCGCGCAGCCGGCCCGTGATCGCGCCGACGGGGCACTTGCGCGCGCAGGCGGTGCAGCCGCGGCACTTCTCCGGATCGATCTCGTAGCTGACGAGCTTTTTGCACACGCCCGCCGGGCAGCGCTTTTCGACCACATGCGCCTCATACTCCTTGCGGAAGTACTTGAGCGTGGAGAGCACCGGGTTGGGCGCGGTCTGTCCCAGCGCGCAGAGGGCGTTCTTCTGGATGTAGTAGCACAGCTCCTCCATCTTGTCCAGGTCCTCGAGCGTGCCGCGGCCCTCGGTGATCTTGTTGAGCATCTCGAGCAGGCGGCGCGTGCCGATGCGGCACGGGACGCACTTGCCGCAGCTCTCGTCCACGGTGAACTCGAGGAAGAAGCGCGCCACGTCCACCATGCAGTTGTCCTCGTCCATGACGATCAGGCCGCCGGAGCCCATCATGGAGCCGATGGCCTTGAGGTTTTCATAGTCGATGGGCGTGTCCAGGTGCGCCGCCGGGATGCAGCCGCCGGAGGGGCCGCCCGTCTGCGCCGCCTTGAACGCCTTGCCGCCGGGGATGCCGCCGCCGATGTCGTAGATGATCTCGCGCAGCGTCGTGCCCATGGGGATCTCGACAAGGCCCGTGTTCACGATCTTGCCGCCGAGGGCGAACACCTTGGTGCCCTTGCTCGTCTCGGTGCCCATGGAGGCGAACCACTCCGGCCCCTTGACGATGATCTGCGGGATGTTGGCCAGCGTCT
This sequence comes from uncultured Eubacteriales bacterium, assembly GCA_900550525.1. Lineage (GTDB taxonomy): Bacteria > Bacillota > Clostridia > Christensenellales > CAG-138 > Aphodomorpha > Aphodomorpha intestinavium. The sequence continues at coordinate 7,506 of URSN01000064.1, read as the reverse complement.
CCACGTTGTTGATGATGGTCGGCTTGCCGAACAGGCCCTTGTTGGCCGGGAAGGGCGGCTTGTTGCGCGGCTCGCCGCGGTTGCCCTCGATGGAGGTCATCAGCGCCGTCTCCTCGCCGCACACGAACGCGCCCGCGCCCAGGCGGATGTCGATGTCAAAGTCGAAGCCGCTGTCGAAGATGTTCTTGCCCAGCAGCCCGTATTCGCGCGCCTGGCCGATGGCGATGCCCAGGCGCTTGACGGCGATGGGGTACTCCGCGCGCACATAGATGTAGCCGTGGTGCGCGCCGATGGCGTAGCCGGCGATGGCCATGGCCTCGAGCACCGCGTGCGGGTCGCCCTCGAGCACGGAGCGGTCCATGAACGCGCCGGGGTCGCCCTCGTCGGCGTTGCAGATGACGTATTTCTCGTCGCTCGCGTTCTTGGCCGCAAACTCCCACTTGAGCCCGGTCGGGAAGCCCGCGCCGCCGCGGCCGCGCAGGCCGGAGCGCTTCATCAGATCGATGACCTCCTCGGGCGTCATCTCCGTGAGCACGCGGCCGAGCGCCTGGTAGCCGTCCACGCCGATGTACTCGTCGATGTCCTCCGGGTTGATGACGCCGCAGTTGCGCAGCGCCACGCGCAGCTGCGTCTTGTAAAACCCGGTGTCCGCGAGCGAGGCGACCTCGTGCCGCTGGTTGCCGGCGGCCGGCTCGTTGTAGACCAGGCGGTCCACCACGCGGCCCTTGAGCAGGTGCTCCTCGACGATCTCCGTCACGTCCGCCTCGGTCACGCGGCTGTAGAACGTGCCCTCGGGATAGACGATCATGATCGGGCCGAGCGCGCACAGGCCGAAGCACCCGGTCTGTACGACCTTGATCTCGTCGGAGAGGCCGTGCGCCGCCAGCTCCTTCTCCAGGTGCGCGCGGATGGCGGGGCTGCCCGACGAGGTGCAGCCCGTGCCGCCGCAGATCAGTACGTGTGAACGAATCATGGTTTACCTCCCCAACTCACTTCTGCGCTTCGCCGATGGTGTATTCGTACACGGGGGCGCCGCCCTTGATGTGCTCGGCGACGACGCGCCGGGCCTTCTCCGGCGTCATCTTCACATAGGTGACCTTGCCCTCCTTGCCGTTCTCGTACACCTCCACGATGGGTTCGAGCCGGCAGATGCCGATGCACCCGGTCTGCGTGACCGTGGCGGTATCGCCCAGCCCCTGGCGGTCGATCTCCTCCACGAGCGTGTTGAGCACCGGCCGCGCGCCGGCGGCGATGCCGCAGGTCGCCATCCCCACGACGATGCGGATCGGCTGCACGCCCTCGCGCAGGGCGACCTTTTCCTTCATCCTGTCCCGGATTGCCTGCAGTTCTGCCAATGATTTCATGTCCTGTTCTTTCCTTTCTGAATGTCCTCTTCCTCTGGGAAACCCTCTATGTGCAAGCCGTTACGGCTCTCCCGCCTGCTCTTGTCCGGCGTCGAACGCGCCCTGCAGCGCCTCGCGCACGCACTCCCCCGCCCACACGAGCACCTCCGGCGCGTTGAGCGGCACCTCGCCGCCGAGCGCCGCGCGCATCTGCTCCGTATCGAGCGTGAACGGTTCCGCCATGCCGCAAAGCGCGAACGAGAAGCGGAACGATACCCCCGGGTCGCCCTGCAGCAGCGTCACCACCGTCGCGGCGACGTCGCCCAGCGGCACGCAGTCGATGTGGCGCGGGTCGAACGTGGCCGTCACGCGCGTGCCGTGCGCGCTGCCCGCGGCGAACGCCTCGCCCGGCCGCGCATCCGCCGCCGTGCGCGATTCCACCGTGAGCGTCCCGCCCGTCTGCTCCGCCGCGAGCTTGAGCAGCGGCAGCCCGAGCCCGACCGGCCGCGTCGTGCGCGTGGTGGAGAACGGGTCCGTCACGCGCGACAGCAGCGCCGCGTCCATGCCGGAGCCGTCGTCGGTCACCGTCAGCGCGCGCAGGCCGTCCGCCCGGTCGGCCAAAGCGATCTCCACGTGCGCCGCGCCGGCGCGCAGGGAGTTCTGCGCGATGTCCAGGATGTTGAGCGAAAGCTCCTTCACGGCGCGTCCTCCCTTTCCCGTCAAAATTTCCGTTTGCGGCGCCTGCGCCGCGCTCTCCCGCCCCGTCATCGCGGTTTTCCAACGCGCGCACGGGCGCGTCCGCCGGTTTCCTTGCCCGCCCGCCGCCTGCGCGGCCGGCGCCAACGTTTGCGCTGCCCTTTCCCCGCGCCGTCCGTCAGCCGCCGCCGAGCAGCGCGATGAGCGCCTGGCGCACCGCGGCGTCCTCCCCCGGCTCGATGGGCAGCGCGGCCATCGCGGCGCCGATCTCGTGCAGCCGGTGCGCGTCCGAGGCGGTGAGCAGCCGCACGCCGGCAAGGTCCGGCCGCCGGGCCAGCGCGCCGAGCTGCGCCGCGTCGCGCACCTCCGCGGCGGCAAAGCGCGGCCGCGGCGGAAAGCCGCCCAAAATCGCCAGCAGCCCGCCGGAGGGCCGGTCGATGTGCGCCGGGTACGCCGCGCCGCCGTGCGCGGCCACGAGCGCGGCCGCCGCCTCGAGCGGCAGGTCCGTCGCCGGCGGCAGCAGGAAGGGCTCCTCGCCGCAGGGGCGCTCCTGCGCGTCCATCAGGATCTGGCGGCCAAAGACCTCCGGCCGGTTCTTCACGCGCATGCGGTGCGGCCGCACGGCCCGGTCAAAGTCCATCGCCGCCGCCAGCGTGGGGAACAGGCAGACGAGGTGGATCTCCTCCGCCGTGGTCAGCTCCATGCCCCCCACGGGCACCACGCCGTACGCCTCGCACGCGGCAAAGAACGCCGGGCAGTTGGCCGCGCTGTTGTGGTCGGTCAGCGCCGCCACGTCCGCGCCGGCCAGGCGCGCCATGCCGGCCGCGTCGGCCGGGGTCATATCGTCGTCGGCGCAGGGCGAGAGGCACGAATGGATGTGCAGCTCCGCCCTGAGGCCGCTCATGCGCCAAGGAGCGAGAGCAGCGCCGCGCCGGTTTCGAGCGTGTCGCGTTCGCTGCCGAGCAGGTTCACCCCGCGCGATTCGGCCAGCTCCGCCACCGTCTCGTCCGGCGGCACGCCCTCGGTCAGGATGACGGCCGCCACGTCCGTGAGCGCCGCCACGGCGACGATGTTGCGGTTGGACATGATGGTCAGCCACACGCCGTCCGCCTGCGCGCGCCGCATGACCCAGCTGAGCAGGTCGCCCGCGTAGGCGCCGCTCACCTCGCGCTCCGGCTCCGGCAGGGCGTAGGCGCTCAGGTGCAGCGCCTCGGCCAGTTCCGCCACGGTCATCGCTCCGTCCCCTCCTTTTCGCGCTCTGTGCGCAGGTATTCCTGCACGCGCTCGCGCATGCGCACGATGCACTCGTCCACCGCGCACTCGCCGCGCACCACGTCCTCGGCAAACGCGCGGCACGTCGGCGCGCCGCAAAAGCCGCAGTCCAGCGCCGGCAGCATCTCGCAGATCCGCTCGATGGCGGACATCTTCTCCAGCGCCCGGCCCATATCCTCGTCCAGCTGCGCCACCGGGCGGTACTTGACGGAGGTGTTGGTCAGGTATTCGTCCGGCACGAACGTCGCGTCGGCCGCGGGCGGGATGCGGTTTTCCGATACCGGCAGATAGCGCCGCAGCGACTGGAGCCGCACGCGCGCGATGTACGGGTTTTCCACCGTCGCCGCGCCGCCGACGCAGCCGCCGTTGCAGGCGTTGAGCTCCACGAACTCGAGCATGGGGAAGCTCCCCGTCTCGATCTGGTCGAGCACGCGGATGGCGTTCTCGATGCCGTCGGCCGCCAGGTAGCGGTCGTTGAGCAGCGCGGAGGCCTCGCCGCCGGTGCTGGCCCAGCTGATGCCGATCATGCCGGTGCGGCTCTCGGCCCGGGGCGCCTTCTCGCGGCGCATGACCGGCAGGAGCTTGAAATAGATGTCGCTCATGACACGGCGTAGTCCACGCCGTCCGCCCCGGTCTGGAAGCCGTTCTTGACAAAGCTCGCCTTGGCCGGGCAGGGGGAGATGAACACGGTGCAGATCTCCTCGTCCCGCAGCTCCGGGTGCTGCCGCCGCGCCGCGGCCTTGGCCATGTGGCTGGCGATCTCGATGGGCGGCAGCATGGGGATCACATGGTCGCACAGATAGGGGAAGCGCAGGCTGATCAGCCGCACGATCACCGGGCAGGCCGAGTTGATGACCGGGCGCGGCACGTCCATGCGGCGCATGAAGTTGCGCGTGTAGGCCGTGACCAGCTCCGCCGCCTGCGCGACCTCGAACACGTCGTCAAAGCCGATGTCGAGCAGCCCCTGCAATACATAGTCCACGTCGTCGAGATGGTCGAACTGGCCGTAGAGCGACGGCGCGGGCAGCGCGATGCGCCATTTCTTCTCCGCCGGGATGTCCTCCAGGCGGTCGAACACGGCCTTTTTGGCCTTGTAGGGGCACACGCGGATGCACTCGCCGCAGTCGATGCACACGCGCGGGTCGATCACCGCGTGGCCGCCGCGGATGCGGATGGCCTGCGTGGGGCAGCGCTTGAGGCAGTTGGTGCAGCCCTTGCACTTGTCGATATCCAGCGATACCGAGTGCTTGTATTCCATCGTCCGTTCCCCGCTCATTTGACGTATACGCTCATGCGCACCGTGGTCCCCTTGCCGACCTCGGAGGTGATCTCCATCTCGTCGGAATAGCGCTTCATGTTGGGCAGGCCCATGCCGGCGCCAAAGCCCAGCGTGCGGATGTTGTCCGGCGCGGTGGAGAAGCCCTCCTGCATGGCCTGCTCGATGTCGGCGATGCCGGGGCCGTGGTCGGTGAGCACGATGTCGATGCGGTCGCGGCAGACGGTCACGTCCGCCTCGCCGCCGCGGGCGTGGATGACCATGTTGATCTCGCCCTCGTACATGGCGATGGACACGCAGCGGATGACCTCCGGCGGGAAGCCGAGCATGCGCAGCTTGCGCTTGACCTCCACCGACGCCTCGCCCGCGGAGGTGAAGTTGCCGCCATCCACGTCAAAATGCAGCTGCAATGCGCCCATGCGTCACTCCTCCGCCGCGCGGCCGAGGCCGTTGTGGTAGAGCCGGCCGCACGCTTCGTACATGCGCAGCTGCGTGCTCATCACCACGATGGCGTTCTCCGCCGCAAGGGCGAGCATCTCCGCCGTGGGGCGCTTGCTGCGCACGAATACGACGCAGCGCATGTCCATCATCATCGCCGTGCGCACGACCTGCTGGTTCACCAGCCCCGTCAGCAGCACGGCCTGGTCCTTGACGTAGGCGAGCACGTCGCTCATCATGTCGCTGCCGCAGGCGGAGAGCGCCTCCTCCTCGAGCAGCCCCTCGCCCGTGAGCACCTCGGCGCCAAGCAGCGCCGCGATCTGGCGGATCTTCATGGCCGGTCCCCCTTTGGGCGGATCATGCGCGGTATTTGTCGAGGATGCCCTTCACATCGGCAGGCGTGAGCCGGCCGTAGACCTCCTCGTCCACGGTCATCACCGGCGCGAGGCCGCAGCAGCCCAGGCAGCGCGTGGCCTCGAGCGAGAACTGCCCGTCCGCCGTGGTGCCGCCGGCCTGGATGCCCAGCTGCTTTTGCAGCTCGTCAAGGATCGTCTGCGCGCCCTTGACGTAGCACGCCGTGCCCAGGCACACCGCCACGCGGTGCTTGCCGCTCGGGTTGAGCGCGAACTGCGAGTAGAACGTGACCACCGCGTAGACCTCCTCGAGCGAGAGCCCCAGCCCCTCGGCGATGATGATCTGCACCTCCACGGGCAGATACCCGTAGAGCTCCTGCGCCTTTTGCAGCACGGGCATCAGCGCGCCCGGCATGTCCTGGTGCTCCCGGATGATCTCGCGGAGCTTTGCCTCCTGCTCCGGCGTGCCGCGGAACGGGACGACGGTCTTTTGTTTTGCCATACGCAACCTCCTGAATCGATTCGCTTTTTCCAGCCGGAGACGCCCGCGCCGGCCGTACCGCGGCAGAAGCCGGGCGGGCCGCAATCTTCCTGTGCGACGGGGGGCGGCAGCATGTTTTATATATAATAGCATATCGATACCGCCATTTCAATATAATTATAACGATTTCTATGTATCGATTTGCGATTTTTGCCGGGTTTTTGCCCGGCCGCCCCGTCCCCGCCGCATCCCGCCCCGTCCCATGCGCCCCGCGCCGCTGAAAGAGTGCATGGCGCGCCGGCGCGCGCTTCCCGCCGCGTCCCGTCCCGTCCCATGCGCCCCGCGCCGTCCCGCGGAAGCGCCCGTCCCCGCCGCGTCCCGCGCCGTCCCCGCGGAGGCACCCGTCCCGCCCGCCGCTCGCCGCCCGCTTCCGCGCGCCCGCGCTTGTATTTTTTTCCGTTCCGGGCTATAATCAAGACGAGTTTTGAAAGCGACGGGAGGAGAGCGCGCTATGTGGATTCTGGTGACCGGCGGCGCGGGCTATATCGGCTCGCATACGGTGCTGGCCCTGCTGGAGGCGGGGTACGACGTGCTGATCGCGGACAGCTTTGTCAACAGCAAGCCGCAGGCGGTGGAGCGCCTGCGCGAGCTGGCCTGCCGCCCGTTCGAGTTTGTGCGCTGCGACCTCTGCGACGCGGACGCGACGGAGCGCCTCTTTGCGGGGCGGGACATCGGCGCCGTGGTGCACTTTGCCGGGCTCAAGGCCGTGGGCGAGTCGGTCGGGCAGCCGCTGCGCTATTATGACAACAACCTGCGCTCCACGCGCAACGTGCTCGCCTCCATGCGCCGCCACGGGGTGGAGCGCTTCGTGTTCAGCTCCAGCGCCACCGTCTACGGCGACCCCAAGAGCGTGCCCATCCGCGAGGATTTCCCGCTCACGGCGACCAACCCCTACGGCTGGACGAAGTACATGGGCGAACAGATCCTGCGGGATATCGCCAAGGCAGACCCGGAATGGTCGGTGGTGAACCTGCGCTACTTCAACCCAGTCGGCGCACATGCAAGCGGAAAGCTCGGCGAGCATCCGACCGGCATTCCCAATAATCTTATGCCGTATATTTCGCAGACCGCCATCGGCAAGCGCGACCATCTGAACGTGTTCGGCAACGACTATCCAACACCCGATGGAACAGGCGTGCGCGACTACATTCATGTTGTTGATCTGGCAAAGGGTCATGTTGCCGCGATCCAGTATTTGATGACCCACACCGGCGAGGGCGTGTTCAACCTCGGCACCGGGCACGGCTACAGCGTGCTTGACATGGTTCACGCCTTTGAGGAGGCAAACGGCGTCAAGGTACCGTATAAGATCACCGCGCGCCGTCCCGGCGATCTTGCAGCCTGCTACGCAGATCCCGCCAGGAGCTTGGATGTGCTCGGCTGGAAGGCGGAAAAAAATCTCGTCGATATGTGCCGCGACACGTGGAACTGGCAGAAACAAAATCCAAACGGATATGAGCAATAAGGAGCGATCAAAATGCTGCACCTGAATATCATCAAAGTCAAAACACCCGAAGAAATGGGAAAGGCGGCTGCCGACGAATTTGAGGCTGTCATCCACGCCAAGCCCGCCTGCGTCATGGGCCT
>URSN01000063.1 GCA_900550525.1 uncultured Eubacteriales bacterium | reverse complement strand
CATTCCGCTCATCAAGAACACCTCGCCCGGGCTCGACACCGAGTCGTGGGGCGGCATCATCGCCGACGAGCAGACCGGAAAAACGTCCAAGCCCTTCGTCTATGCCGGCGGCGACGCGGTCACCGGCGCGGCCACGGTCATATTGGCCATGGGCGCGGGCAAGAAGGCCGCCGCGGCCATCCACGCCGAGCTGTCGGCCCGGTAACGGACCGGCGCAGCGAAGCGGACGGGCGGACGCGGACCGCATGCGGACGCGGGGACGCCGTGAAAAAACCGCGCGGGCGGCGTGCGCCGTCCGCGCGGCGGGTTGCGCGGGCGCGGGGAACATCCCCGCGCCCGCCTTTTCTTTTCATCGCTATTTTGGTGAAATATGCGGCAAAAGGAACATCCCCGCGTCCGCCTTTTTTCCGGAGGCGCCCTGCCGGCCCGCCGCCCTTTCAAAGCGCCCCCGCGATCGCCGTTTGCCGCCCGGCCGGGCCAAAGCCCGCTATACGACCAGCTGGCCCTCGTCGCTGTTTAGGATCTCGAAGATCTCCTCCTCCTCGCCGGTGACGGCGTTGATGTAGACGATGAACTCCGCGTCGCCGTAGGTGCCCTTGAACTCGTAGCAGAGCGTCTCCACGACGGCGGTCTTGGGGATCAGCGCCAGGCGCGCCGAGACGATGGTGAGCGCGTCGCTGACCCGCTCGCGCGCCTCCTGCTCGGTGAGGACGGGGATGGGCAGCTCCCGCACGGCGTGGCTGAAGAGGTAGTTGTACGCGTCCACGCCGACGATCTTGCCGCTTTGCCGCTCCACATAGACCTTCACCAGGTCCGGGTAGAGGATCACGCCGCCCTGCACGGAGGCGAAGTTGTACACCGCCACGCCCGCATCGAACTGCGCGTAGGTCGCCTCCATGCTGTCGTAGCCGCGCGCGTCGAGGTAGGCCCTGGCCGCGTCGCGCATGCGCGCGCCCTCCGCCTCGTCCGGCACGCCGGCCGCGCCGCCCTCGGATGCGGCCATCATCCAGAGCACCTGCGCGCCCTGCTTTGTGACGGCCAGCTCCACGCTGCGCCCGTCCGCATCCGTGCCGGCGATCTCATAGCAGGGGATGCGCCCGGCCGTCTCGCCCGTCACCTGCAGCGCGCCGCCCACGTAGGAGACCGCCGCGCCGAGCGCCGCCGCCGCGTCCGCCTCGCCGGCGGGCAGGCCGCGCGGCTCGGCCTTCTCCGTGCTGTCGGAGAACGGGCCGTCATAGATCAGCGTCGGGTAGTTGGTCAGGCTGTCCTCCGCCTCGGCTGCACCGGATGCGCCGCCCGCGTCCTCCGCGCCGTCCGTGCCGGGGGAGGCGTCCGGCCCCGCCGCGCCGTCCACGCCGGCGGACGGGGCGTAAAACCCGTCGGCGTCCAGCGCCGCAAGCGGATAGTCCCCGTCCTGCAGGCGGCGCTCGAGCTGCGCGCAGGTCTGCACGCTCGCCTCATACAGCGCGGCGAGCTGGCCGCGGTCGTCCTCGCGCAGGATCTCCCCGGCGAGCAGGCGCGTGGCCAGCGCGCGGGCATAATCGCCCGTCTGCACCACGAAGCGGTTGAACGCCTCCGTGTCCGGGTGCGGCACGGGCAGGCAGGCGAGGTTCTCCGCCGCCGCACCGGAGAGCCGCCATACGTCGTCCAGCAGCAGCACGTGCTGGCGCGGGCTGGACACCACCATCAGCTTTTTGAGCGAGGTCTGCATGTCGTGCACGTTGTCGCTCAGCTGCAAAAACGCCGGCCGGTAGACGGCGCGCATGCCCTCCTCCAGCGCGTCCGCGCGGGCGCTCTGCCCGGCGCCCCAGAGGCAGGCGCCCACCAGCGCCGCCGCCAGCACGGCCATGGCCGCCGCGGCGGCGCTGCGCGCGGCCCGGCCGCCGCGGCCAGCGCCCGCGCTCCCTTTTTCCATCGCGTATCGCTCCTTTCCCGCCGGCGCGTCAGCGGCAGAACACATGGTCGCCGCTGCGCCGCGCCACCGGGCGCGCCAGCAACCAATCAATGCTCGTCTAGGCCGAGAAGAAATAGAAGAGGCAGCCGCCGGACGGGTCCCAGCCGTTCATCGCGTCGCGCGCGGCCCTGAGCGCCGTCTCGTCCGGCGTGAGGTTGATCTGCCCGTCCGCCACGACCGAGAACGCCCCCGGCTGATAGATCACGCCCGCGATGGAGCTGGGGAAGCCGCTGTTCTTCGTGCGGTTGAGGATCACCGCGGCCACGGCCACCTGGCCCTTGTACGGCTCGCCGCGCGCCTCGCCGTAGACGCAGCGCGCCAGCAGGTAGAGATCCCCGCTCGAGCTGTTCGTGCCGGACGAGCCGCCGGAGGCCTGCGCGGAGCCGCCCGTGAGCGTCATCCCCAGCGCCCGCGCCGTATCCGGGCCGACGACGCCGTCCACGGCAAGGCCGTTCTTGCGCTGGAAGTAGCGCACGGCCTCCTCCGTCTCGCTGCCGAAGATGCCGTCCACGCTGCCGGTGTAATAGCCCCAGTTCTTCAGCTTCTTTTGCAGCGTGATCACCTGGTCGCCCTCGCTGCCGCGGCGCAGCGAATCGGCGCGCGTGGCGGGCGCGAGCGCGCACAGCAGCACCGTCGCCGCCAGCACCAGCTTCATAAATTGCCTGAGCGGCCGGCTCATGCGAACACCCCCAGTCCCCGCAGCCAGTCGAGCAGGCTGCTGCGGAACGTCAGCTCGTCCGCTGCGGGCAGCGCCTGCGCCTCGCCGGTCACGATGCACAGCGGCGGGAACAGCACGCACCACCAGTTCTGCCCCGCGCCGTCGCCCAGCACCACGCGCAGCGCGCGGTAGGTGCCCGCCGGATAGAGCGTGCCGCCGTAGGTGCGGTCCGGAAAGTCATACGCCCCGAGCATCAGCTGCGCCCCGTAGGAGAAGCCGTTGTCGCGCAGCACGTCCTCCGCCGCGGCGAGCAGCTCCGCCCCGTGCGTGCGCACGAACGCCTCCGCTTCCGCGGCGCTGCCGCCCGGCTCCATGCGCGCCAGGATCGCGTCGCGCACGAGGAGCTTGACGGCCTGATCCGCCTCGGAGTCGCTGTTGGCGATCACGTGCAGGCGCAGGATGCCGTCGGGCGTTTCGATCACGTCCATCGTCTCCGCCGCGTCCGTCCCGGCCTGCGGCATGGGCGCGCAGGCGAGCGCAAGGCAGACCAGCAGCGCCGCCGCGAGCGGGAGCCCCCTTTGGGGAAGGGACTGTAACATATCCATCACCTCGCGCTGAGTATGGACGCCCCGCCCGGCCGCTATACCTGTTCTCCGCGCACGCGGGTGCGGCTATCGCAGGTCTGCGTTCACAGAAAATGCGACCTGTCCGCGCGCGCGGGTGCGGCAAATCACAAAGGATGAAGCCGTGCAAAAAGGGAGCGCAGCCCCGCCCGCGCCCCTGCCGCCCATGGCCATCCCCGCGCCCGCCCATGCCCGCCGCCACCCGCGCCCGCCGCCGCGTGCGGGCTTGTTATTTTCCATACGGTGCGGTATACTTTTGATGAAATGAAACGTCCCCTGTTCATCCTGTTTCGTTACATGCCGGAGGCCGTTCTCCGGCGCACAGAGAGGTGCGCATGAACATCCATGAAGTGGCCGAGGCGGCGGGCGTATCCGTCGCCACGGTATCCCGCGTCATCAACCATCCGGAGATCGTCGCGGAAAAGACGCGGGAGCGGGTGCTCGCCGTGCTGAAGCGGACGAGCTATGCGGCTAACGCGGAGCCGCGCAGCAGGCGCGCGCGCAAAAAGCACGCGATCGCGCTCATCCTGCCGTCGCTGATCGAATACCCGAACGTCCACGCCGGCGTGCGGGCCATCGCCGCGCTCAGGAACTGCGGCGTGCAGCTGTGCCTGACCGGCTACGACGAGGCGGACGCCGCGCGCAACATCCGCGCGCTGGCCGCGCAGCAGATCGACGGCGCGATCCTCGCCATGGACAGCGGGGCCGGGGCGGCGGCCGGCAAGCTGCGCGAGGCGGGCATCCCCGTGGTCCTCATCGGCGGGCGGCGCTCGCCGGGCGATGAAAACATGTGCTACATCAATTATCAGCAGAGCGCGCACAAGCTCGCCCAGTATGCCGCGGACACGGGCAACGCCTCGGCGGTGCTGCTGCTCGACCGGCAGGATTCGGACGTGAAGGCGAGCCTGCTGGAGGGGTTCCGCCAGGCCTGGACGGCGGCCGGCCGGCCGGAGAGCGCGCTTTTGCAGGCCGAGTGCGAGCCGGGCGTGCAGGGCGGGTATCAGGCCGCGTGCGAGCTGATCGAGGGCGGCGCGCCCGCGCTGATCGTCGCGCAGTACGACGTCATGGCGGCAGGCGTGCTGAAGGCGGCGGCGGAGAAGCGGGTCGCGGTGCCGCGGCAGCTGCGCGTGATCGGCTTTCACGACGGGCCCGTGTCCACGGCGCTCCAGCCGGAGCTGACCAGCGTGGAGCAGCCGACCTACCGGCTCGGCATCGCCGCCGCGCGCTGGCTGTTCGATATCCTTGAGGACCAGGAGTATTTTGACATCGAGGCGCAGGAGATCGTTTTGAAGGGGCGCATCCGCATCCGCCGCTCCTGCGGCAACCGGAAGACCATCTACGAGCTGTACGAATAGGAGGTGGCAGCATGGCAAAGCCGGTATCCTACATGGGCTTGCCGCTCAAGAACCCCGTGATCGCCGCGGCGGGGCCGTGGGCCTGCGACCATGCGGCGATCCAGCGCGCGATCGATGCCGGCGCGGGCGCGGTCGTGACGGAGACGATCACGCTCGAGGGCAGCGGGGTCATCTATCCGCGCATCTATGCGCGCGACGGCGAGATGCTCAATACGACCCTGTACAGCGCGCTTCCGCTGGAGGCGTGGGAGCAGGAGCTTGCCCGCATAGACAGGCGGGACAGCTTCGTCATCTGCAACATCCGCGGCAGCACGCCCTCGGAGCTGTCGTACATTGCAGCGCATGTGGAGCGCTGGGGCGCGGACGGGCTGGAGCTGTGCCCGTTTACGCCCATCGGCGCCAAGCTGGAGAGCGCGCGCACCGACCCGCAGGAGATCTACGAGATGCTGCGCCGCGTCGCCGACGCGGTGGACATCCCCATCTCCATCCGCCTGCCGGCCCACCTCGCGTGCACGCGCGCGTTCGTGCGGGCCGTGGAGCGCGCCGGCGCGCGGGCCATCTGCACGAGCGAAACGCTGCAGGCGCTCTGGGGCGTCGATCTGGAGCGCCGCGCCTCGCGCGTGCCGACGTTCGGCGGGTACAGCGGGCCGCACCTACTGCCGGTCACGCAGGCGACGGTGGCCATGCTCTCGCAGCTGACGGGGTGCGAGATCTCCGCCATGGGCGGCATCACGGGGGCCGAGGCGGCGCTCGAGTGCATGATGCTCGGCGCGTCCACCGTGCAGATCGGTTCGGCAATCCTGCTGCGCGGCTATGAGGTCATCGGCGAGGTCGCGGCCGGCGCGGACGCATGGATGCGCGGCCACGGCCTGTCTGATTACGGGGAGATCGTGGGCGCGGCGCTGCCGACGCTGTCCTCCTTTGAGGAGCTGTACCCGGTGCCGATGGCCGCGCGCCTGCGGCCGGGGTGCGACGCGGCGGCGCTGCCCGCCGGCGCGCGGGAGGACTGCCGGCGCGCATGCCTGTGCGGCGCGATCGGCGAGGGGATGGAGGTGGACGCGGCGCGCTGCAACGGCTGCGGCCTGTGCGCCTCGCTGCTCCCGGAGCTGTATGAAATGAAAAGGGAGAGAAGATAGACAAAAATTTTTCATACCGCGGCGCACAGAATGAAAGTGCGCCGCGGTTTTTTCTGCACACTTAGATTGCATCCCACGCGCCAAATCCAACGGTAGAACATAAAAATCATGATATACCGGGGATTATTCCGGCCACACCGCCCGCCGCGCCGCGGGTACGCGGGACATTTCATGTGGACAAATGATGAAAATCCTGTGAAATACTTGTTGACAATTACATTTCATTTTGCTATCATCTGGATGAAAAGAGAACGGGCTTCCCTTCGCATTTGCACCGCCAACGCCCGCCGCGCGCCCGTTCTGCGGCGGAGCGCGTCCGCTTCGCTTCCAGCGGCCCGAGCCGCTGTCCATAACACACCATGAGGAAAGGATGGCTACAACATGAAAAAGATCCCCGTTGGCTATGCGATCAATGAGTGCCCTCCGCTCAAGGAGACCATTCCGCTCAGCCTGCAACACATCCTCATCCTGATCTTCAACGTGCTGCCGGTCCCGCTGCTCATCGGCGGCGGCGTCGGCCTGAGCACGACGGAGATCACCATTCTGGTCGCGGGCTGCCTGCTGGTCACCGGCGTGGCGACCATCGTGCAGTCGCTTGGCGTCGGGCCGGTGGGCGCGCGGCTGCCCATCTGCCTCGAGAACAGCTTTGTGTTCGTGACGCCCGGCATCGCGCTGGGCATGCAGTACGGGCTGGATACGTTCACCGGCGCGTGCCTGGTTGGCAGCGTGGTGACGGTCGTGCTGTGGACGGCGTTCCACAAGCAGCTCTCCAACCTGTTCAAGCCCTACATCACCGGCGCGGTCGTGATGGCGCTGGGCCTGAGCCTGTTCAGCGTCGGCATCGACTACTGCGCGGGCGGCTCCGGCGCGGCCGACTACGGCGACCCGATCAACCTGGTGCTCGCGTTCGGCACGATCATCATCATGCTGCTGCTCAACCACTACGGCAGGAAGAACTTCCTCTCCAAGGCGTCCCCGCTCATCGCCATCATCGTCATGTCGGCCGTCGCCGCCCTGTTCGGCAAGCTCGACCTGTCCTCCATCGGCGCGGAGAGCTGGGTGCGCGTGCCGCAGCCGCTGCACTTTGGCATCAACTTTGAGCTGGGGCCGACGATCACCATCACGGTGCTCTCGTTCGTCGCGCTGGTCGAGCTGATGGGCGACCAGGCCTCCGCCGCCATGCTGACGCAGGGCCGTCTCGCCTCCGACAAGGAGTCCCGCGGCGGCATCCTGGCGCAGGGCGTGACGAGCAGCTTCTCCTCGCTGTTCAACATGGTGCCGACCATCTCCGGCAGCGCCAACATCGGCCTGTGCGGCCTGAGCGGGGTGTCGAGCCGCTATGTGATCACCATCACCGGCGGCGTGGTCGTGCTGTGCAGCCTCTGCCCGAAGCTGTGCGCCGTGTTTGCGGCCATCCCCTCGCCGGTGCTCGGCGGCGTCGCGCTCTCGGCGTTCGGCACGATCCTGCTCTCCGGCATGAACGTCATCCGCAGCAGCAGGCTGACGCCGCGCACGACCACGAGCGGCGGCGTGTCGCTGGCCGTCGGCGGCGGGTTCAGCATGGTGTCCGGCGCGCTCGCGGCGTTCCCGTTCTGGGCGTCCACGATGCTCAGCGGCGTGCACGGCACGGCGATCACCGCGATCGTGCTGAGCCTGATCCTGCGCGAGAAGAAGGAGGACGCCCAAGAGGCGGAAGCGGCCCCCGCGGCGGAGGGCTGACCACGGCTTTGCACCCGGACGGCCCGCGCCGCCCGGGTGCGGCGCATCGACCCGCATAGGAAAGGAAGAGAAGTCCATGAAAGCGACACTGTTCAAACAGGCGGACTGGATCATCACCATGGATGACGCGCGCACGCGCCTGCGCGGCGCCGACCTGCTCGTGCAGGGCAGCGAGATCCTCGCCATCGGGCGGGACCTCGAGGAGGCGTACCGCGGCAAGGTCGAGATCGGTGAGACGATCGACGCGCGCGGCAAGCTGCTGCTGCCGGGCTTTGTCAACGCGCATCACCATACCTGGCAGTCCCTGATCCGCAACATCAAGGCCACGCAGGGCATGGCGCTCGAGCCGTGGCTCAAGGTCATGTACGAGGTCTATAAGGACCTCAGCCCGGAGGTCGCCCGCGCCGGCGTCTACGTCAGCCTCGGCGACTGCATGAAGACCGGCTGCACCACGTCCAACGACCTGTGGTACCCGCACCCGGTCGGCGTGCCGAAGCTGGTGGACGCGGAGATCGAGGCGGCCCGCGAGATCGGCATCCGCTTCCACCCGGTGCGCGCCTATCATTCCGTGACGAGCGACATCGTGCCGCCGGAGGTCGTGGACACCACCGAGGGCGTCATGGCCGACGCGGAGCGGCTGATCCGGCTGTATCACGACCGCTCGCGCTTCTCCATGTGCCGCGTGGGCATCGGCCCGAGCATCGCGCAGTACGAGACGGAGGAGATCCTCCGCGCAACGGTCGATCTTGCGGAGCGGCTGGACGTCATGGTGCACGGCCACCTCGCCGAGAGCCGGTACGAGACGGAGTACACCATCGAGACGTTCGGCTGCCGCCCGGCGGAGTGGTTCCGCCGTCAGGGCCTGCTGGGCAGCCGCTTCTACTATGCGCACTGCATCCACCTGGACGATCACGACGTGCAGCTGCTGGCCGAGACGGACACGGGCGTGTCGAGCTGCCCCATCTCCAACATGTACCTGAGCTCCGGCGCCTGCCGCGTGCCGGACCTGCTGCGCGCGGGCGTGCGCCGCATCGGCCTGGGCGTGGACGGCGCGGCGAGCAGCAACTCCTCCAACATGATGGAGGAGATCCGCGTGTCCTACCTGCTCAACCGCCTGAGCTGGGGCGACCGCTCCTGCGGCGCGGAGGACGTGCTGTACATGGCGACCGCGGGCGGGGCCAGGGCCCTCGGCCGGGACGACATCGGCCAGCTCGCGCCGGGCATGGCGGCGGACATCGCCATGCTGGACTGGAACAAACTCCAGTACGCGGGCGGCTGCAACGACCCGGTCGACTGCATCGTCATCAGCGGCGACGCGCGCATGGTCGATCTGGTCATGGTCAACGGCACGGTCACGGTGCGGGGCGGCCGGCTGACGCTGGTCAACGAGGAGGACAAGCGCGACTATGCCAACCGCGTCGGCCGCGAGCTGCTGACCAGGGCCTCGGCGCGCATCCCGAGCCTGAAGGCCGATATCTGCTGAACCGGATCGCCGCCGCGCCCCTTCACGGCGCGCTGCGGCACGGCGCAGGAGCGAACGAACCGACCCAAAAGCGCCGGAGCGAGCCGGCGCTTTTTTGCGCCTTTGCGCGCCCGGCGGGCTGAGACCCGGCGGACCCGTCCCACGTCGCGCCGTCCGCTCCCGCCCCGCTCTGCGGGGCGTTTTCCATCGCGCGGCGCTCGCGCGCTGCGCGTTTCGCTGCGCGCGGGCCCCGCGCCCCGTTTTGCCCGTTTCCCACCGCCCGCTTTCTCTCCGTTTTTATCCAGGCCCCCGGCAACCCGCCGTGCGCTGCTCCCATTTCTACCGAGCCTTCCCGGCGGGCGCGCCGCGCGCTTCCCTCCCATTTTTATCCCCATTCCCTGCGGCACGACGCTCCGGTTTTCCCAGCGCGCCGCCGCGCGCTTCTCCCCGTTTCCATCCCCATCCCACCGAGACGCGAAAAATTTTCATCCCCATTCCACACGGCGCGAAATAATTTTTTGGGAAAGTACAAAATGGATGAAACTTTTTGGGCGTTTCGCGTGTCTATATATAGGGGGGCCTGTGACAGGGATGCATGGCCGTCCCGCCGCGTCAGGCGGGCGGCCCCTGCCGCAGCAGGGGGGAGCCGCCGTAACGGGCCTGCGCGCAGTTTGGGGGGCGCGCACGCCCGCACCGGCGGAAGAAACTGCCGCACATGCGGTGAAACAAACAGCCCGCTACCCGCGCGCAAAGCCGAAAGAAAGGATACGTCAAAAATGGAAAGATATATTATGCGAAACTTCTTGCACTTCTTACAGAAACATGCTATATTAACCACACCATTAGAGCGCCTGCGGGGGGCGGCGCGGCGGACGGGGGAAATCCGTTCCGGCAGCAGCCGGACGGGAACCGGCCGCCGGACAGACAAAACAGTTCATTTTCCCTTACGTTCAGCATCATCTTCCCATCCCCCGCGCAGACGGCGGCCCGAAAAACAGGCGGCCGCGAACCGTTTTCCCGTTCTCCATTTGCCGCGCGCCGGGGCCCGGACGGCCGGAGCAATCCCCGCACCGGCGCGCACACCCGCAGCGAAAGGGGGTGATGCCTATGATTGCCCGCAAATGAAAAAGTCCCTGCAAAGCCATACGGGTCAACACTTCTGCCGCAGGCGCGGCAGGCTGGTTTCGCAAGGACTGTAGAGCATTATAGCACAACGGACTTCACAAAAATAGGTTGAATAATGGAAGGGAGTTATATAGATGTACAGGAACAGAAACCGACTGCTCTCTCTGCTTGCCGCCCTGACTCTGCTGCTTTCCTTTTCCGGGATTGCGCTTGCCGAGATTGCGATTGGCGAATGGTCGTCTACGGTATGCATGAACGGGTTTACTGCCTCCAACACGTTAACAAAAGCTGCCGGTCAAGGATGGAACAGCTATTACCCGAAGGCCAACAGCGTTCGCTATGCGGATGATGGATACTCCGAAGAGAGGTGGATGATATCGTGGATAAAAAGTCCGGTTAGTGGAGAAAGGTTATCTGATAAATGCGTTAGCTGTTCCTTTGAAGATGACAATGCGACAATCTATGAGAAAGCCGACCAGTTTAATACGGTGAAAGTATGGATCGGAAATTATGAATGTCCCGGCACAGCAAATATGAGATCTAATGGAGAGTTCTGGGCCAGTTACGGTCCACATTGGTAAAAGCTGAAGTCCCCTCCCTCTGCGTTATGCAGAGGGAGGGAGCTTACATTCTTTTGAAGCTGGAAAGGAGCGGAACCATACGATGAATAGAAAGCGACTTGCCGTATGCACCGTTGTCCTAATGATGCTGCTCTCCGCCTGCCAGCCGACGCCCGCCGAGGACATCATCGTCAACAAGGGGGACGGGGCGCTGGAGGCGGCCATCGCGGCGACGGCGGTGCCGTCGGAGCAGCC
>URSN01000062.1 GCA_900550525.1 uncultured Eubacteriales bacterium | reverse complement strand
CACTCCACGCCGAGCGCGAGCAGGTGGACCACCTCCGACACGGCCACCTCCGCGCCCAGCAGCAGCATCTGCCGCCAGCGCAAAAAGACGAACGCCCACGCCGCCGCGAGCAGCAGCAGCATCGGCAGCGCCGCGCGGCGGCTGGAGAACAGCGTGGCGATGTAGACCGACAGCAGCGCGCCCACGACCAGCAGCGCGCCAAGATACACCGGCAGCTCGAACGCCGTGACCGCCGGCAGCACCGCGGCGAGCATGCCCAAAAAGACCAGCAGCGCGCCCGCCGCGCCCGGCGGCGCCGTGAGCGGCCTCTTGTCCGCGCCTCCCGGATGCGCCTGCCCGTCCCGGCCGGGGCGGGGGCGACGTGATAGCGGCCGCGCACGGCCGGCGGCGGCGGCAGCGGCCGCTCGGCCGCCGGGCGCGCGAGCATGCGGCGCAGCAGCCGTTCAAACGCCGGCGCGCCGGTCACCAGCCCGCTTGCGAGCTTCCCCTCGCCGTCGCGCCATTGCAGCACGTGCGGCACATGGCGCGCGCAGAGCGCGCCCGAGAGCCACGCCAGCTCGGCAAGCGCCGCGTCCAGCGCGTCCGGCGGGCCGCCCAGGCCGATGGAGAGCACGAGCGGCTTTGTCTGCGGCTCCATCGCCTCGCGCACCACGAGCGCGTCCAGCTTGCTCGACAGCTTCCAGTGGATGCTCACGAGCGGGTCGCCCGCGCGGTAGGGGCGCAGCTCATGCTCCTCGGCAAAGCCGCCGCCGGGCTTTGGCCGCAGCGCCCCGCCGGACAGGCCGGGCAGCTCCGGCGGCGGGTCGGGCGCGGCGGCGACGGGCAGCACCGTGACGGACGCGCTCGCGCAGCGGCGCACCGGCAGCGCGATGAGCCCCAGGTGGTCGAGCACGCGCACGCGCGCCGCCGCATACACGAGGCACCCGCAGTGCGCCGTATCGATGGGCAGGCGCACCGTCTGCGAGCCGCCCGCGGCCAGATACACCCGCGGCGGGTACGGCTCCTCGCCGGTGAGGCGGTTCAGGCTCCTGAGCCGCAGGCGCAGCCCGCCCACGGGCAGCGGCCCGGCACATTCCATATGGATGGCAAGCTGCGCCTGCGCGCCGCGGCGCGCGCAGGCCGGGGCCGTGAGGCGCACGCGCACGCGCAGCATGGCCGGCAGGCTCACGGCAAGCGAGAGCACCGGCAGCAGCAGCAGCGAGAGCAGCAGCAGATAGGAATCGAACGCGGTATAGACCATGTGGAACGTGACCACGGCCATCAGCACGGCCACGTACAGCATGCGGCGCGAGAACATCGCGCTATGCGGTGCGCGGCGCCATCGTGCCCTTGAGCAGCTCGTCGAGCACCGCCGCCGCGCTTGCGCCCGCGCTCTCGGCCTCCGGCGTGAGCAGCAGCCGGTGGGCGACCGTCTCGCGGTAGACGAGGCGCACGTCCGCCGGGACGACGTAGTCGCGCCCCTGCACATAGGCCGCCGCGCGGGCCATGGCCGCCACCGCCAGCGACGCGCGCGGGCTCGCGCCCTGCATCACCTTCTGGTGCGCGCGCGTGCCGGCGTTGAGGCGGATGATATAATCGTAGATCGCATCGTCGATGTACACCGCGTCCACCTGCTCGCGCATGGCGAGCAGTTCGCCGCGGCCGAGGGCCTGCTGCACGGCGGCAAGCGGGCTGGCCGCGCCGCTGCGGCGGCGCAGCATCTCGCGCTCGTCCTCCGGGCGCGGATAGCCGATGGACAGGCGCACCATGAAGCGGTCCATCTGCGAATCCGGCAGCAGCTGCGTGCCGGAGGCGCCGGTGGGGTTCTGCGTGGCGATGACCACGAACGGCTGCGGCACCGGGTGCGTCCGCCCGTCCACGGTCACCTGCCCCTCCTCCATGGCCTCGAGCAGGGCGGACTGGGTGCGGCTGGTCGCGCGGTTGAGCTCGTCGGCCAGGAACAGGTTGCACAGCACCGCGCCCGGATGATACTTCATCTCCCCGCTCTCCTTGTCGAACACGGAAAAGCCGATGATGTCCGAGGGCAGCACGTCCGGCGTGAACTGCACGCGGTTGTACTCCAGCCCCAGCGCGCGCGAAAAGGCCAGCGCCATGGTCGTCTTGCCCACGCCGGGCATGTCCTCCAGCAGGATATGCCCGCGCGCAAGGATGGCCAGCAGCACCCGCACGAGCACGGTCTCCTTGCCGACGACGGCCTTGCGCACTTCTTCTATGATGGTCTCAACGCTGCTGATGGACGCGCACCTCCCCAGGGCGCGCCGCGCCGCGGCGCGCAGGCGCGGCGGCAGGACGCGCCGCCGCTTTGCCGGATGATGATGGTTTGTATCCTATTATAGTCATATTCCGTGCCCGGCGGCAAGCCGCCGCTCGTGTCCATTCTGTAAACAAACGGCCCGCCGCGGCATATCCGCCCGCCGCGCGCGCCGTTTCCCACGGGCCCGCTTCTTTGCCAGGCGCCGCGTGCGCAATCGCCGCCGCACGCCGCGCGCACGGGTATGCCGCCCCCGCCGGCCCGCCGCGCCGGCCGCCATGCAGGGCGCGCTCAGTCCCCCGTCTGCGCGCCGGCCGCATCCTCCGCCGCCAGCGCCCGGCACAGGGCGAGGAACTCCTGCGCGCCGGGCGTGAGGAACTTGCTGCGGTGCCGCACGAGAGAGGTGCCGCGCACAAACGGCTCGTCCTCCACCGCGCGCGTGCCCACGCGCCCGGCGGCGATGTCCCCGCGCACGAGCCGCTCCGGCAGCAGCGCCACGCCGAGCCCCGCCTCCGCCGCGCGCACGAGCGCGCGCGTGCTGGCGCTCTCCCACAGCGGCGCGAGCGGCACGCCCCGCGCGGCGAACACATGCTCGACCAGCGCGCGCCCGGCGCTGCCCGGCTCGCGCAGCAGCAGGCGGCGCTCCCCCAGGTCCGCACGGCGCAGCCGTTCGCGCGCGCGCAGCGGGTCGCCCGGCGGCGCGACGAGCACGAGCCGGGCCTCCAAAAACCGCTCCTCGAGCAGGCGCGCATCGCCCAGCTCGCCCTCGACCAGCGCCAGATCCAGCCGGTTGTCCAGCAGCGCGGCGCGGATCTCCTCCCCCCTGGCCACGCGCGCCTCCACGCGCAGCGCCGGGTGCCGCCGCTCAAACGCGGCCGCCGCCGCGGGCAGCAGCACGGTGCCGAGGGTGATCGTCGCGCCCACGCGCAGCACGCCCTGCTCCTCCCAGCTGCGCAGGCCGCGCTCCATGCCGTCGAACGCGTCCACCAGGTGCACCGCCTCGGCAAAGGCCCGCTCCCCGCACGCCGTGCGCGACAGGCGGCGGCCCAGGCGCTCGAACAGGCGCACGCCGTAATGCCGCTCCAGCTCCTGGATGGCGCGCGTGACGGCCGGCTGCGTCATGTGCAGCCGCTGCGCCGCGCGCGTCACGCCCCGCTCCCGGCAGACCGCGACAAAGACCCGCAGATGCCGGATCGTCATGTCCATCCCTCCGTTTCTTCCTTATATAACCAAATCGGCATGGAACTAATAAAACAATAGCATTTTACACGCCGCCGCGCAAGCGGTAGAATGGGAACGCGGCGGGGGCAAGCCGCTTGGCGGCGCGGGGGCAAGCCGCTTTGGCACGGGGGGCTCGGATACGCCGCAGCGGCGCGGACGGAAGAAATTCCAAACCGCCGCCGCACGATCTGATACGGACGCGCACCGGCGCAGCGAAGAAGCCCTGACCCGTGCACCATTATTGATGCAATCCGGGGGGATCCACGCGCCGGCGGAACGCAGGCAAACCCGGCCGCCATGCCCGACACGGCGCAAGCGGAAGAACCCGGCACGGCGCGGATGAATGAGGAACCGGCCGCGCGGGGCGCTACGGCGCGGGCGTTGGCAGAAACCGGGTTTTGAAAAGCAGCCGCGCAACCCGCCGCGGACGGCGCGCGGGGGACGGGCAAAATCTTTAAGGATGTTGCCGCGCGATCCGCCGCGGGCGGAAGGCGAACAGGAGAAAGGGCGTACACGGATGGAATGGGAAAAGACCGATGCAACAACTGATGAAGCCCCCGGCAAGGCGCGGGTGGGCGAACCCACCGCCGCGCGGTCGGAAGAACCCGGCGCGGCGCGGGCGGGCGAGCCCACCGCCGCGCAGGCGGGCGAAATCTTAAAGAAGGCCGCCGACACGCCATCCACCGTCCCCGGCGCGGCGCAGGTGGAAAAATCCGCCGTGGACGGCAGGACGCGAACGGAAATCCCCGGCGCGGCGCGGGCGGGCGAACCCGGCGCGGCGCGGATGAATGAGGAACCGGCCGCGCAATCGGGCACGGATGGACAGGATTTGGAAAGCGAAGCCGCGCAACCCGACGTGGGCGGCGCGTCACAAGCGGCAACCAACGCCCCCGCCGTGCAGACAGGCAAACCCACAGCCGCGCGGACGGGCGAGCCCACAGCCGCGCGGGCGGGCGAATCCTTCGCCGCGCAATCGGGCGGACGCGGGCGGCTGCTGCGGCAGCTCTTTTTCGCCACGCTCTACATCAGCGCGTGCACGTTCGGCGGCGGCTTTGTGATCGTGACGTTCATGCGGCGGCGGTTCGTGGAGCAGCTCCACTGGCTCGACGAGCGGGAGATGCTCGACTTTACGGCGCTGGCGCAGTCCGCGCCGGGGGCGATCGCCGTCAACGCGGCGGTGCTGGTGGGCTGGCGCGTGGCCGGCTTTTGCGGCATGCTCGCGGCGGCGCTCGGCACGGTGCTGCCGCCGATGGTCATCCTGTCGGTCATCTCGCTCGGCTACCGCGCGTTTGCGGACAACCGCTACGTCGCGCTGGCGCTTGGCGGAATGCAGGCGGGCGTGGCCGCGGTCGTGCTGGACGTGGTGTGCGGCCTCGGCGGCACGGTCCTTCGCGAGCGCTCGCCGCTGCACATCGCGGTGATGGCGGCGGCGTTCATCGCGGGCGCGCTGCGCGGCGTAAACGTGGTGTACGTCATCCTGGCCGCCGCGCTCGCCGGCGTGGGGCATGCGCTGCTGCGGCGGCGCGCAAGGGGGGCGCGGCCATGACGCTGCTGAAACTGTTCTGGAGCTTTTTGCAGGTGGGGCTGTTCAGCATCGGCGGCGGCTATGCGGCCATGCCGCTGATCCAGGCGCAGGTCGTGGAGCACAACGCCTATCTGACGATGGCGGAGTTTGCGGACCTTGTGACCATCGCGGAGATGACGCCCGGCCCCATCGCCATCAACGCGGCGACGTTCGTGGGCATCCGCATCGCGGGCGTGCCGGGCGCGCTGATCGCCACGCTCGGCAGCATCCTGCCCTCGTGCGTCATCGCGTCGGTCCTCTCGCGCGTATACGCCCGCTACCGCAGCGTGCCGGCGCTGCAGGACGTGCTGGGCTGCCTGCGCCCGGCGGTCGTCGCGCTGGTGGCGTCGGCCGGGCTGTCGCTGCTCGGGCAGGCGCTCTTTGGCGGCGCGGCGGCCTCGATGAAAACGCTGAACGTCACGGCGCTCATCCTGTTCCTCGCGGCGTTTCTCGCGCTGCGGCGCTGGCGGTGCAGCCCCATCCTCGTGATGGCGCTCTGCGGCGCGGCGGGCCTTGCCGCCGGGCTGCTCTTTGGCTGAACCCAGGGGCGGGCCGGCCCGCGGCCTGACCCGCGCTCAGACGCGAAACAGCCTGCGCGCGTTTTCCGCCGTCGCCGCGGCGATCTCCTCCGCGTCCGCGCCGCGCGCGGCGGCGAGCGCCTCCGCCACGAGGCGCACCAGGCGCGGCTCGTTGCGCGTGCCGCGCAGCGGTTCGGGCGTCATGTACGGGCAATCCGTCTCCACGAGCAGCCGCTCGAGCGGCAGCTTTCGGGCGATCTCGCGCCGCACGGCCGCATTCTTGAACGTCAGCGCCCCGCCGAAGGCGATGTACAGCCCGAGGTCGAGGCATTCGCGCGCCGTCTCATAGCTGCCGGAGAAGCAGTGCATCACGCCGCGGAGCCGCCCGCGGCGCGCGCCAAGGAGCGCAAGGCAGTCCCCATGCGCCTCCCGGTCGTGGATGAGCACGGGCAGGCCGTGCGCGGCGGCGATGTCGAGCTGCTCGGCAAAGGCGCGGCGCTGCGCCTCGCGCGGGGCGAAGTCGTAGTGATAGTCGAGCCCGATCTCCCCCACGGCCACGTGGCGCGGGTGGGGGTGCGCGCGCTCCTCCGCCTGCGCCGCCGCGGCGGCCCTCCCCCCGGCGCGGGGCGGGTGCACGTCCGCGCGGCGGTTGTTGTGCGGCCTCGCCGCGCACAGCGCGAGCACGCGGGGGATGCCCGCCGCGTCGCAGCACGCCTCGAGCGCGCGCGTCACCCCGAGCTGCGGCAGCGCGGCGGCCACGGCCTCGCGGTCGCCGTCAAAGCGCTCGTCGAGCAGGTGCATATGCGTTTCAAACAGTTCCATCGCCGCTTCCTCCCCTCTGCGTCCGCCTCCGCCGCCATCCCCGCCCCGCGCCGCACAGCCGGTGCGGCCCGGCCCCGCATGTCCCGCGCCTCACAGCCGCTCGCCGAGGATGGCCATGGAGAACGAGAAGAACACGAGGATGGAGGCCGCGTCCGTCACGGTCGTGATCAGCGGCGCGGCCATGAGCGCCGGGTCGAGCCGCAGCTTTTTGGCCGCCAGCGGCAGCAGGCAGCCGAGCGATTTGGCGATGAACACCGTGCACACGAGCGTGAGCGACACCACCGCCGCCACGCCCACATCCCGGTACTGCACGAGGATGCGCAGAAAATTGACCGCCGCCAGCGCGCCGCCGCACAGCAGCGCCACGCGCGCCTCCTTCCACCACACGGTGAGCAGGTCGGACGGGCGGATCTCGTCGAGCGCCAGACCGCGGATGATCATCGTGGACGCCTGCGAGCCGCCGTTGCCGCCGGTGTCCATGAGCATGGGGATGAAGGAGACCAGCAGCGGCAGCGCGGCGATGGCCGCCTCATAGTGCTGCAGCAGCGCGCCGGTCACCATGGCCGAGAGCATGAGCACCAGCAGCCACACGATGCGGTTTTTCGCCAGCGTGAGCACCGGCGTGCGCAGGTAGGTATCCTCCGAGGGGGCCATGCCGGCCATGATCTCGAAGTCCTCCGTGTTCTCCTCCTGGATGACGTCCACCGCGTCGTCGATGGTGATGATGCCCACCAGCCGCTCCTCGTTGTCCACCACGGGCATGGCCAGCAGGTCGTAGCGGGAGAACGCCTGGGCGATCTGCTCCTCGTCGTCGTGCGTGTGGCACGCGTGCACGCTGCGCGCCATGATGGAGGCGATGGGCGCGGCCGGGTCGGAGAGCACGAGCTGGCGCAGCGTCACCTCGCCCTCGAGCCGCCGGTCGGGGGCGACGACGTAGCAGCTGTCGATCGTCTCCTTGTCCACGCCGTCGCGCCGGATGGCGGCGAGCGCCTCGGCCACGGTCATGCCGCGCTTGAGGCAGACGTATTCGTTGGTCATCAGGCTGCCGGCGCTGTCCTCCGGGTACTGGAGGTACTGGTTGATGAGCCGGCGGTTCTCCGGCGAGGAATTGCGCAGCACGCGCTGCACGACGTTGGCCGGCATCTCCTCGATGAGATCCACGCAGTCGTCCAGGAACATGTCGTCCAGTATGCGCTTGAGCTCCACGTCGGTGATGGACTCGATGATGTCCTGCTGGATATCCGGGTCCATGTAGGAGAACGTCTCCGCCGCGCTGTCCTTGGGCAGCAGGCGGAAGAGGCGGAGCCGCAGCTCCCGCTCCTCTATCTGGGAAAACAGTTCGGCGATATCCGCCACATGCAGTGTTTCAAGCAGCTGCCGCAGCTGGCCGTATTGCCGCTGCGCAAGCAGCTCCAGCACGCGATCGATCATGGCTCGTGCCTCCTTTTTCAGGGGCGGCGCGCTGCATGACCGGCGGACGCCGCCCGTTTTTGGGTCGATTGGGTTCGTTTGGGACTGGGACCGGCGTCCATATCGGTGCTCCTTTCTCAAGATTGCCCCCCGAGGGGCTGCCGCGAGCCGCCGCCATGCGCATGGCCGGGACGACCGCTGTGCGGGTTCCGTTTCGGGTCATCCGTTTCCGGGTTCTGCCGCGAGCCGCCGGGGCGGTTCCGCCGCGGGTTTCGCGGCGGTCAGCCCGCCGGGACGGCCCTGTTCGGGGACACTACCATTGTACTCCCGCGCCGCGGCGCGGGCAAGCCCTTTTTTGCGCGCCCGCCGCCTTATTCGGCCGGGCAGGCCGGCAGCAGCGCCTCCGGCCCCTCCGGCACGGGGACGGCCGGCTCAAATTCGCACGAGGCAAGCCGCCGCACCGGCACGCCGCGCGCCGTGAGCGCCGCGAGGAACGGCTCCGGCCCGTCCAGCGGGAAGGTCAGCCGCTCCGTGCGGTAATGCATGGGCACGATCAGCCGCGGGTGAAGCAGCTCGACCGTGCGCGCCGCGCCCGCCGCGTCGATGGTGAACGTGCCGCCCACCGGGATGCACAGCACGTCCGGCCGGCCGATGGCCGCCGCCTGCGCCGCGTCCGGCACGTGCCCGAGGTCGCCCAGGTGCACCGCGCGCAGCCCGTCCGCCTCGATGACGAACACGAGGTTGTGCCCGCGTTTGGCCCCGCCCGCATCGTCGTGCCAGGTGGGCACGGCCGTGACGCGCGCCGCGCCGAACGCATGGACGCCCGCGCCGTCCACCACCGGCGGCGTGCCGCGCGCGGCGGCGCGGTAGTTGTGGTCGGAATGGCCGTGGCTGCACAGCACCGCGTCCGCCGGGATGTCCGCAAGGCGGTAGCCCGTCTCCGGCGCGCAGGGGTCCACGAGCAGGCGCGTCCCCGCCGCCGTTGTGAACAGGAAACTGGAATGTCCGTACCATCTGATCTTCATGCTGCGTCCTCCCTCCTTTTTTACAGCATACCACGTCCGCGCCCGGCGGAAAAGCCCCCGCGCGCAGGCGGGGGCGGGGGCGCGGCACGAGCGGTTCCGCGCGGAGCTTGCGCAAAAAAGCCCCCGCGCGCAGGCGGGGGGCGGCGGGCGCAAAGGCGCGCCGCAACAAGCGGACTCGCCGCCTGCGGGGGAGCGGAAGCCGCGCCAGATCAAAGCGCGGACGCGCCGGAGAGGCGGCGGATCAAACGGCGGCGCGGGGGGGCGTCACGCGTCCGCCTGCCGCAGCGCCTCCGCGCGCCGGTCCGCCACGGGGCGAATCCACTTCATGGAGAAGATGCGCGGCAGGTAGAACACGAGCTTGCCCACGTCGTCCACCGCGAGCATGATGATGTACGTCAGCAGGAACGAAAAGCCCGGGATGCTGCTGCACAGCAGCACCGCCGGCAGCACGAGGCCGTAGTTGACCACCACGTCGCCGATGAGCCCGTAGCGCGTGTCCCCGCCCGCGCGGAAGATGCCCACCACGCACAGGTACGGCACGTTGCGGATGCCCACGTCCACCGCGTACACGAGCATCATGCCCATGGCCATGGCGCGCGCCGCGTCGGACATGTCGAACAGGCTGAGCACCGGCACGCGCAGCGCGGCCACGAGCAGCCCGAACGCCGCGCCCAGCAGCGGGATGAGCACGAGGAAGCGGCGCGCGTAGAGCCTGGCGGCCGCCTCGTCGCCCTCGCCGATGCGCTTGCCGATGAGCACGTTGCACGCGCTGCACACGCCCACGAAGAACACGTAGACCACGTTCTCCACCGTGCGCACGACCGTGAGCGCGGCGTAGTTCTCCGTACCCATGCGGCCGAGGATCATGTTCAGCAGCACGATGGAGAGCGACCAGAGCAGCTCGTTGCACAGCACCGGCAGCACGCGCCGCCAGTACAGGCCGAGAAAGCCTCTAAGGTCGAGCAGCTTTTTCCACGGGGCGATGAGGATGTTGCGCTCGCGCAGCGACACGAGCACGATCAGCAGCGGGTTGAGCGCCGCGGTGATGGCCGTGGCCAGGCCCGCGCCCGCCACGCCCATCGGCGCGATGGGGCCCACGCCGAAGATGAACACATAGTTGAGCACGCCGTTGGCCACGGCGCACACGGCGCTGCCCATGACCGGCAGGCGCACCTGTTCGGTGCTGCGCAGCGTCGTGCACAGCGCCTGATAGACCGACAGCGGCAGGTACGACCAGCACGCATAGGTCAGATAGCGCGTCCCCTCCGCGATGAGCGCCGCGTCGTCCGTGAGCAGCGCCATCACCTGCGTCGGGAAAAAGAAGCACACGAGCGTGGCCAGCAGCCCGAACGGGGCGCCAAAGAGCAGCGTCGCGCCCAGCGTGCGGCGGATGCCGTCCAGGTTGCCCGCGCCGTGGTACTGCGCGGTGAACACCGCGCTGCCGGAGACCATGCCAAAGAGCACCAGCTCCACCAGGAACGACGCCTGCCCCGCCAGCCCCACCGCCGCGATCGATACGTCGCCCAGCGGCCCGATCATCAGCGTGTCCACCAGGCGGAACGACGTCGTCAGCAGGTTTTGCAGCGCGAGGGGCAGCGCCAGCGGCAGCAGCAGCCGCCAGAACGACCGCTCGAACACGCCCAGCCCGGCCCGTTTGCTCCCGGCCATATCCATACCCTCCTCTATCTCTGCCGCTCCCCCCCGCGCGGCGCACGCCCCCTTCGCGTGACGCGCTCCATTGTATCGGATTTGCGCCCCTCGCGCAAGGGGACGGCGGGGCCGGGCCCGTCCGCGCGCAGCGCCCGCGCGCGGCTTTTCCCCATCGCCCGCGGCTTTTCCCCGCGCTTTGCGGCCTTTTTCCCTCCCGCTTTGCGGCCCTTTCCCCTCCCGCTTTGCGGCCTTTTTCCCCCGCAGTAATACGGCCTGCGCCGCTTCGCCCCCGCGGCTTGCGCCGTCCTCCGCCGGGCGCGCTTCTTGACGGAACGGGGGGACGCTGATACAATCAAGGAAAGCATTTTGCGGCCCCACGCGCGGCGGCGCGGACATGGCCTGCGGGCGCTGCGGCACGGACGCGGCGGCGCGGGCGCGGACGG